>NZ_CVJQ01000001.1:2507407-2879815 GCF_001375595.1 Phenylobacterium immobile (ATCC 35973)
GGTCGCCAGGATCGGGGCCAGCCGTTTGCGCCAGGCCTCGATCAGGGCGGCGAAGGCCGGCTCCTGCACGGCGCGCGCCTCCACGGCGGCGCGTTCGGCGTCGGTCAGGACGCCGAGCGCGTGCTCGGCGGCCAGGGCTTCGTCGCCCGAAAGTTCAGGACCCTCGCTCATTGCTCCAGGCACCCCTTCAGACGGGCGAGGCCGCGCCTGATCCAACTCTTCACTGTGCCGAGCGGCGTATCCATGCGCAGCGCCAGGGCCTCATAGGTCACGCCCTCGAAAAAGGCCGTCCGGATCACCTCGCGGGTGCGCTCATCCAGCTGGTTCAGGCAGGCCTCCAGCTGGCGCGCGTCATCGGCTGCGCCGACCAGAGCCTCGGCCCCCGGCGCGTCATCGGCCAGCTCGAAATTATCGATCGGATCGCGTCGTGACGCCGGGCCGCGGGCGCGCAGCCGGTCGATGGCGCGGTTGCGGGCGATGGCGGAGATCCAGGCCATGACGCTCGCCCGGTTCGCATCGAAGCGGTCGGCGCGGCGCCAGATCGTGACATAGACATCCTGCAGCACGTCCTCCGCCTCCTCGCGGTCGGAGAGGATACGAAGGCACAATCCAAAAAGCTTCGAAGATGACGCCTCGTACAATTGTCGCAGGGCGGCGCGGTCGCCCTCGGCGACACGCGCCATCAGCGGCGCGAGCGCATCTGGGGGGCTGGGCGTCACGGTTTCACGGGTCGCATGACGGTGGCGGCCGCGCCCGGCGGGAGGATGTCGGTCACCCGCATGACGACCGGGCCCGCGGCGCTCGCCGTCGCCTCATGCCAATGGTCTGTGCTGTCCACGACCCATTGGCCGGCATGGAATTCAAGCGGCGCGCCCCCGTCCGGGAAGGTCACCTTCAGGTCGCCCGAGACGATCTGCACCACGCGCAGATAGTCGTGCTTGTGCGCCGGCAGCGTAGCGCCGGCCGGCACGGTGACTTCGCTCACCCGTACTTCAAGCGGGGCCGGCGTCGCGGTCAGCGGACCGCCGGTGAGGGTCGCCGTGATGGTCGCCAACGGCTTGGCAGGGGGAATGGCGACCGCCTGCGCGGGAGTGGACTGTGCCGGCGCCGGCTGGGCGAGCGCGGGCGCGGCGACCAGCGAGAGGGCGATCAGGGCGGGGACGTGACGCTTCATCATCCGCACACCATGGCGGAGGTTTGCGCCCGTGGCGAGATCGCTGTTAGGCGGCGGCCGGCGTCGCGGCGGCGCGCCGAGGCCGGGTCGCGGCGCGGCGAGCCTGGGTCTGGGCGTTCTTAGCCGCGCGGCGCTCGTTGTAGGCTTCTTCCAGCACCGGCACCATTTCGGCCGCCTCGGCGGCCCGCTTCGCGTCGCCTGAGTCGCGCAGTCTGACGGCGTTGGCCAGGAACGTCTTGATCTCGTCGTCGCTGAGGCCGGGGATGCGTTCGGCGAGGGTCATGGCCTGCGTCTTCCGTTGAAGCGGCCAGGGCGCCGCACCCCTTGGAAAGGGCCCAAGGCCCGGGTTTGTTGCATTGCATCTGCGGTTATTCACAGCCGATTGGGCCCTGGATTGCTTGCGAAGCCGGGTTTGGCGCACTAAACCGCGGCCTTAACCTGCATGGCTGACCGGATCGGGCGCGTCCCCAAGGCGCGGCCGCCCTTGCGCGCGAAAAGAACGATGCCCAAACGCACCGACATCTCCTCCATCCTGATCATCGGCGCCGGCCCCATCGTCATCGGCCAGGCCTGTGAGTTCGACTATTCCGGCGTCCAGGCCTGCAAGGCGCTTCGCGCCGAGGGCTACAGGATCGTCCTGGTCAATTCGAACCCGGCGACGATCATGACCGATCCGAATGTCGCCGACGCCACCTACATCGAGCCGATCACGCCGGAGATGGTCGCCAAGATCATCGAGAAGGAACGCCCCGACGCGCTCCTGCCCACCATGGGCGGCCAGACCGCGCTCAACACCGCCCTCGCCCTGGAAGCTAGCGGCGTGCTGGAAAAGTTCGGCGTCGAGATGATCGGCGCCAAGGCCGACGTCATCGACAAGGCTGAGGATCGCCAGAAATTCCGCGACGCCATGGACAAGCTGGGCCTCGAAAGCCCCAAGTCCAAGGCGGCCCACACCATGGAAGAAGCGCTTGAAGGCCTGGAGTTCGTGGGCCTGCCGGCGATCGTGCGCCCGTCCTTCACGCTCGCCGGCACCGGCGGGGGCATCGCCTACAACGCCCAGGAATTCCGCGAGATCGTCGAGCGCGGCCTGGACCTTTCTCCCACCACAGAGGTCCTGATCGAGGAAAGCGTGCTGGGCTGGAAGGAGTATGAGATGGAGGTCGTCCGCGACAAGGCGGACAACTGCATCATCGTCTGCTCCATCGAGAACATCGACCCGATGGGCGTCCACACCGGCGATTCCATCACCGTCGCCCCGGCGCTGACGCTGACCGACAAGGAATATCAGCGGATGCGGCACGCCTCGATCGCGGTGCTGCGCGAGATCGGCGTCGAGACCGGCGGCTCCAACGTCCAGTTCGCGGTCAATCCCGCCGACGGCCGGATGGTGGTCATCGAGATGAACCCGCGCGTGTCGCGCTCGTCAGCGCTGGCGTCCAAGGCCACGGGCTTCCCGATCGCCAAGGTCGCCGCCCGTCTGGCCGTCGGCTACACCCTCGACGAGCTTATGAACGACATCACGGGCGCGACGCCCGCCTCGTTCGAGCCCTCGATCGACTATGTCGTCACCAAGATCCCGCGTTTCGCCTTCGAGAAATATCCGGGCTCCGAGCCCTATCTCACCACCTCGATGAAGTCGGTGGGCGAGGTCATGGCCATCGGCCGCACCTTCGCCGAGAGCCTGCAGAAGGCGCTCCGCGGCCTGGAGACGGGCCTGACCGGCCTCAATGAAGTCGCCATCGAGAACGCCGACGATCCGGAGACGGGGCACGCCGCCATCGTCCGCGCGTTGGGCACGCCGACGCCCGACCGCCTGCTGGTCATCGCGCAAGCCTTCCGCCATGGCTTCAGCGTCGAGGACATCCATGCCGCCTGTTCCTACGAGCCCTGGTTCCTGCGCCAGCTGCAGGCCCTGGTGCATGAGGAACACCGTGTCCGCGCGGAGGGCCTGCCCGGTACGGCGCAAGGCTTCCGCGCGCTGAAGGCTCAGGGCTTCTCAGACGCCCGCCTGGCCCAGCTCACCGGCCTGAAGGAAGCCGAGGTCCGCGAGGCCCGCCGTTCGCTCGGCGTCCGTCCGGTCTACAAGCGCATCGACACCTGCGCCGGCGAATTCCGCGCCGACACGCCCTACATGTACTCCACCTACGAGACCGGTTCTCTGGGCCAGGAGCCCGACTGCGAGAGTGATCCCACCTCGGCGAAGAAGGCGATCATCCTTGGCGGCGGCCCCAACCGGATCGGCCAGGGCATCGAGTTCGACTACTGCTGCTGCCATGCCGCTTTCGCGCTGGCCGACATCGGCGTCGAGTCGATCATGGTCAACTGCAACCCGGAGACCGTGTCGACCGACTACGACACCTCCGACCGCCTCTACTTCGAGCCCCTGACGGCCGAAGACGTGCTCGAACTGATCGCCAAGGAGATGTCCAACGGCGCGCTTCTGGGCGTCATCGTCCAGTTCGGCGGCCAGACGCCGCTCAAGCTCGCCCAGGCGCTGGAAGACGCCGGCATCCCGATCCTCGGCACCAGCCCCGACGCGATCGACCTCGCAGAAGACCGCGAGCGTTTCCAGCAACTGCTGCACAAGCTGGAGATCGCCCAGCCGATCAACGGCATCGCCCGGTCCCGCGATGAGGCCTTCGCCGCAGCGCACAAGGTTGGCTACCCTGTCGTCATCCGCCCCTCCTACGTCCTGGGCGGACGGGCGATGGAGATCGTCCGCGATGACGAACAGCTCGACCGCTACATTCGCACCGCCGTGCAGGTGTCCGGCGACAACCCGGTGCTGATCGACCAGTATCTCTCGCGCGCCACCGAGGTGGATGTGGACGCCATCTGCGACGCCGACGGCGAGGTCTTCGTGGCCGGCGTGATGGAGCACATCGAGGAGGCCGGCGTGCATTCCGGCGACAGCGCCTGCTCGCTCCCGCCGTTCTCGCTGCGTCCCGAGACCATCGCCGAGCTGAAGGTCCAGACCATCGCCATGGCCCGCGCCCTGCAGGTCCGCGGCCTGATGAACGTCCAGTTCGCCATCGAGGAGCCGCACTCGGCCGCCCCGCGCATCTTCGTCCTCGAGGTGAACCCGCGCGCGAGCCGGACGGTGCCCTTCGTCGCCAAGACCATCGGCCAGCCGCTCGCCGCGATCGCCGCCAAGGTCATGGCCGGCCGCAAGCTCGCCGAGTTCAACCTCGTCGACCGCACCTATGACCACATCGCCGTCAAGGAAGCGGTCTTCCCCTTCGCCCGCTTCGCCGGCGTCGACACCATCCTGGGCCCCGAGATGCGTTCGACCGGCGAGGTCATGGGCCTGGACTGGATTCGCCCAGGCGAGACTCTGGCCCCAGCCTTCGCGCGCGCCTTCGCCAAGTCGCAGCTGGGCGGCGGCACGCTGCTCCCGGAAACCGGCTGCGTCTTCGTCTCGGTCAAGGACGCCGATAAGGTCTGGATCGAAGAGCCGGTCCGCCTCCTGGCCGACCACGGCTTCCGCATCCTCGCCACCGGCGGCACCGCCGACTACCTGGCCGCCAAGGGCGTGCCGGTCGTCGTGGTCAAGAAGGTGCTGGAGGGCCGTCCCCACATCGTCGACGCCATGAAGAACGGCGAGGTTCAGCTGGTCTTCAACACCACCGAGGGCAAACAATCGCTGGCGGACTCGTTCGAAATCAGACGGACGGCCCTGATGATGAAGACGCCCTACTTCACCACCACCGCCGGCGCCCTGGCCGCAGCCCAGGCCATCGTCCAGACGGCCAAGGCGCCGCTCGAAGTCCGCGCGTTACAGAGCTACGCCCACACCTAGTTTTGGGCTATGAAGTCAAAAATTACGCCCTGGCGCCGATCTGCGTCAAAAAATTCCGCCAAATACGGCAAAAGCGGGACCTTGCGGCGTTGACCGGCGTTTCCGGGAGGCGCAAGCTTGTCTCATCGCCTGGCTAGAAATCAGGTGCTAGGGCGCGCTCCGGCGGCCCATTCCGAGACGGCCGGAACGACGTTCAAGCAACGTCTGAGTTCTAAGCGAGACGACGGAAGAGCAACGCGCTCTTACGCCTGAGTTTTGCGAGGACACTGATGCAAACCGACCACGAAGTTTCGCACACCCACCATCGCAACCGCCACGTTCTGCAGAAGATGGAGGGCGCCGTCGGCATCGTCATGGTGATCGCCATCGCCGTTCTGGCGATCGGCCTGGTCTACGGGATCATGACGACCGGCAACGCCACCCCAGCCTACCTTCGCTAGGGGATCACACGCACTCTGACGCGGCCGGCGGCCCCCCGCCGGCGGCGGAAGAGGCGTTTGGGCTTTTGACCTTTACCGCCCGCTCGGCTAGCCGTCCGGGATGCCTGAACATGAGCCTGCAACCCTTCACGTGGTCTTCGGCCCCTCCGGCGCCGGCAAGACCAGCTATGCGCTGACCGTCGCACGCCGCGACCGCCTGGTTCCGTTCATCCTGGACGACTGGATGGCGACGTTGTTCGGTCCCGACATGCCGACGCCCATCGAATACGAATGGATGATCGAGCGCGTGGGCCGCTGCGAAGAGCAGATCTGGTCGTCCGCCGCCGGCGTTCTGACGGCCGGGACCTCGGTGATCTTCGACATCGGCCTGATGACCAAGGCCGACCGCGCCCGCGTCCGCCAGATCGCCGAGGCCGCGGGCGTGCCGGTGCAGTTCCATTTCGTCACCGCCCCGCAGGAGGTCCGCCGCCAGCGTGTCGAGAGCCGCAACGAGATCCGCGGCGAGACCTTCGCCATCGAGGTCCAGCCGCACATGTTCGACTTCATCGAAGGCGTCTACGAAGCCCCTGACACCGCCGAACTCGACGGCGCCATCATCAGCGAGAGCCAATAGGGGCGACCGCATGCGCAAGACCCGCCTCTTGGCCATCACCCTCGCGGCGCGCTTTCAGCCGGCGCAGCTTCGGCCCAGGTGACCCCGGCCGCCGACTGTCGCCCCGACAGGGTCAGCGGCCACCCCGCCTACGGCGCCTTACGCGAACACGTCGCCCTTGCCTGCTAGGGTTAAGGCGAGAAGCTCACCAACGCGCACCGCACCGGCTACGCATGGGGCCCACCCTGGCCATCGACCGCCGCTTCTAGGCCGTCGCGGAGATCGCCCCCAGTTCCTCCAGGTCGAGATCCCGCTCCAGCTCGTCCAGGGTCTCGTCGTCGATCTCCCCGGCGCGGTGCAGCCGCACCAGTTCCGCGCGGCCGGCCGCCACCGCCGCCAGCACCACGTCGAAGTGGGCCTCCAGCCTCGGCCGATGCGCCTCGGTCTCGGCGGCATAGTCGATGCTGGCCTTGGCCCGGCGCTGGTAGCGCTCGAGCAGTTGCGGATGGATCAGCGCGCCGGCCTTGTCATAGGCCAGGGCCTCGACCGTCCTCACCTGCATCTCGGCCATGGCCGCCTCGGCTTCGCTCATGCTCATCGCCGGCTTCTCGGCCTCCGGCTCGCGCAGCCGCGCCCAGCCGACCACGCGGCCGAGCGTCGTGCCCTGCCCCAGCACCGTGCCGACGATCACCGCAAAGGCGGTCACCAGGATCAGGTCGCGTCCGGGAAAGCCCGCCGGCGTCGACAGCGCCAGCGCCAGCGTCACCACGCCCCGCGCCCCGGCCCAGCTGATCACCGAGGCCGCGCCCCAGCTCATCGGTCGCGCGCCGCGCCACCCGGCCGCCTTGGCCCCGCGCACCACGACCTCCCAGCCGAACACCCAGACGAATCGCGCCGCGACCAGGGCGGCCAGCACCGCCAGGATCGGCCAGCCCATGGTCGCCGCCACCACGCCGAACCCGCCGCCACGGTCGACCACGTCGCGCAGCGACAGGCCGATCAGCACGAACACCGCCGCCTCCAGAAGGAAGACCAGCACGGTCCAGAACGCCGTCCCGCGGATCCGCGTCGAGGCCGACCACACCGTGTGCTGGTTCCAGCTGGCGATCAGGCCCGCCGTCACCACCGCGATCACCCCGGACACGTGGGCCATCTCGCCCGCCAGGTAGGCGACCCACGACATCAGCGCCGTCGCTGCGATGATCAGGTATTCGTCCCCCAGCCGGCGGACCAGCTTCGTCCAGCTCAGGCCGACCAGCGCCCCCACCACCGCCCCGCCCAGGGACAGCGCGACAAACCCGCCGCCCGCCTCCACCGCGCTGAACGTCCCCGTCGCCGCCGCGGCGACCGCGAACCGGAACAACACCAGGCCGGACGCGTCGTTCAGCAGGCTCTCGCCCTCCAGCAGCACCCGCAGACGTCCCGGCAGCTTCACCCGCGCCAGCGCCGCCCGCGCGGCGATCGCGTCCGGCGGCGCCACCACCGCCCCGAGGGCCGCGCACGCCGCCCACGGCAGGGATGGGACCAGCATGTGGGCGACCACCGCCACCACCGCACAGGTGAAGAACACCGATCCCACGGCCAGCGAGGCGATCCCCACCATATGCCGCCGCAGCCGCGCCACCGGGATCGTCCAGGCCCCATCCAGCAACAGCGGCGGCAGGAAGATCACCAGCACCAGGTCGGGATTGACCGCGATCGCAGGCGCCCCGGGCACGAACGCCAGCGCGCCGCCGCCCGCCAGCAGGGCGACCGACGGCGGCAGCCCCAGCTTCCGCGCCGCGAAATGCAGGGCGATGATCGCCACGAACATGGCGACGCCCAGCTCGAACAAATGCGTGGCGTCCATGCACGGCTCCTTCAGGCGACGAGACCCAGCCTAAGGCAGGAACGCGCGCCCGGCCTACCGGCTTTGCGCCGGACCAAAGCGAGCGGCCCCCAGGTCGCCCCGGTCGCCGCAGCATCGACGCCGGCATCTTGCCGACAAACAGCGCCCGTAGAGGAAAGCCGTCATCCGCCTGCCGCCTGCGCGCCTGCCGCCTGCGCGCCGTCCAGGTCGCGGCCGCGCAGTTAGCCGCGATGGTCCGCGATGGCCTCGCCGCCGCTTTCCTCCTCAAGCAGCACCGCCGAGTCCGCGTTCGCGGACAGGCGCACGCGGTCGCCCTCAACCTCGGCGACGAGCCCGCCCGAGATGTAGTGGTGGTGGTCGCTGTGCGAGCCGCTGTCCTTCTTGGTCAGCTTGATGCGGCCGCCATCGACGCTGTCGACGACGCCGATGTGGACGCCGTCGGCGCCGATGACTTCCATATGTTCCTTAACCGAACTGAGATCTGACATGGGGAATGCTCCAACGGGGTTGACGTCCTTACCCAACCGTTCGCTCCAAGGGCGGTTCCGGCCTGGCGAGGGCGTCGCTGAACAAGGGGGAGCGCCATGACCGCCAAGATGGCCTACGGGGCTGAGCGTCCCCTCACCGACGGAGAATGGGCCGCCCTGTCCGACGGACTGGCCGCCGCCCTCGCCAACGCCGGCGTTGAGCCGCGCATCGTCGCCAGGCCGGCCCTTGGCGCGCGCATCGCCGCCCTGTGGCGCGGCGGCGCAACGCCCACCCTCGCCTGGAAGCAGACCCTCTATTGGCCCGACGCCCTCCAAGACTTCGCCGCCCCTGACGCCTGGCGCGACATGGCCCTGCTCCAGCATGAACTGCATCATCTCTGGGAATACGCCGTGGGGGACCTGACCTGGTTCAGCTACGGCCTGGACCCGCGCAACTGGCGCTATCGCTACCGCCTGACGCCGCGCTCCCGCTGGTCCGATTTCGGCGCCGAGCAGCGCGCCTCCATCGCCGAGCACCTCTGGCTGATCGATCACGGCCACATGAGCGGCGCAGACGACGCCGACCTCCGTCGTCACCTGCTGCCGTGGCGGCATCTGATTTGGTGAGCGACCGGACCCGGGGCTTGCACCGCCCGCAACCGCCTTTCAGGATCGCGCGATGTGCAACGAATTCCAGAAGCGATATTCCCGCTTCCTGATCTCCGACCGGTTCGCTCAGATCAAGATACCCCTCCGCTGGGCTGATGCGGAGGCCAACACCCCGCTGGACACGCCGGTCAGGCCGACCGACCGGGCGACGATCATCAGGCCGATCGACGCCGATCATCCGACCGCCGGTCTCGAGGGTTTGGACATGCGCTGGTGGATGGTCCCGTCCTTCCACCGGGGCGCCATGAAGGACTGGCGCACAATGTGCACGAACGCCCGGGTAGAGACCGTGAACTCTGCGCCGACATTTCGTGAGGCCTATCGACGGAGACGCTGTCTCGTCCCGCTCACCAGCTTCATAGAATATTCCGAACCGCCCGGCTGGACGAAGGGGAAGCCCAAGCAGCGGAACGAGATCGAATGGGAAGACGGCGACGTCCGCTATTTCGCTGGGCTGTGGGAAAGATCCACTCCGTCGGACATGCCCGAGGGCGTCGAGACCTTCGCCTTTGTCACGGGTCCGGCGGGCCCGGATGTCACATCGATCCATGATCGCTGCCCGGCGGTCCTTACCATCGCGCAGGGCATGGAATGGCTGGGCCTCGATGGCCCTGGGAAGTCGGCGCTGGAGCAACCTGCTCCGCCTGGAACCTTCACGGTGAAACTCAGCCCGCGTGAAAGCTTGATGTCAGCAGAGATGCGGCGAGCGATCTGATAGGTAGGGGCGTCCCCTAGAGCGAACGCGAGTCCCCCATCGCCATGGAAAAAGTGCCTATGACGGCCCAGGGCTATCGCGCCCTGGACGAAGACCTGAAGCGGCTGAAGACGATCGATCGGCCCGCCGTCACCGTGGCGATCGGCGAGGCGCGCCTCCACGGCGACCTCAAGGAGAACGCCGAGTACCACGCCGCCAAGGATCGGCAGGGCTGGATCGAAGGCCAGATTGTCCAGATCGGCGACATGATCGCCCGCGCCCAGGTCATCGACGTCGCCAAGCTGTCCGGCGCCCAGATCAAGTTCGGCGCCACCATCACCCTGATCGACGAGAAGACCGAGGAAGAGACCCGCTACCAGATCGTCGGCGAGCACGAGGCCGACGTGAAGCAGGGCCGCCTGTCGATCACTTCCCCCATCGCCCGCGCCATGATCGGCAAGGAGACCGGCGATGTCGTCGAGGTGAGAAGTCCCGGCGGCTTGAAAGCGTACGAGATCGTGAAGGTGGAGTGGATCTGAGGCGGCCCGCAACAAAACGCCAAGCCCGCCAAGACTCCAGCGCCAGCCGCGCCCGGTCCGCGCCATTCTCTTCGACAAGACGCCGGAGACGAACTGGGCGCTCGCGTGGCACCAGGACCGCTTCATCGCCGTGCGCGAGCGGATCGAGCCATGGCTTCGGCCCTAAGCGAGAACTACCGCTGCTGTAGCGATTTCCGTCGCGACTGGGGTGTAGATATCCACGTTCGATCCCTGTGCGCGCAGAGTTACGACCAAGGCGTAGCGAACCGTCTCGTCATAGCGCTCCAACTGAGGCTTTTCCTTCCACCAGCCCCCGACTGGGAAGATCCCCACTGCGTCCCGGGCAGCGAGGTCTGCGGCCGTGCCGCGCCAGATGTCGGAATGGATGGAGCCCTTGTCGCGCAGCGGCCCGAGCATCCACTGTTCGTCCACCGCCGGACCCCGCGGTGCTGGCGCGGCCAGGAGATCAAGGT
The DNA here is from genome assembly GCF_001375595.1 of Phenylobacterium immobile (ATCC 35973). Taxonomy (NCBI): domain Bacteria; kingdom Pseudomonadati; phylum Pseudomonadota; class Alphaproteobacteria; order Caulobacterales; family Caulobacteraceae; genus Phenylobacterium; species Phenylobacterium immobile. The sequence continues at coordinate 2,518,104 of NZ_CVJQ01000001.1, forward strand.
ACGCGTCGTCGGCATCCTCGGCCCGCTCCTCCTCCCGGGCGGACTGGTTGATCCGCGCGCGAAATTCGTCGACGGTCTCGGTAGCAGTCTTCACCCGAAAGCGTAGGCCGTGGGAGGCATAGCGATGGCGGCGCGTCCAGCCGCGCTCCCCCGGATTCGGCTCGATGAAATATGAGAGGGTCGCGCGCATCTCGACTGGCGCGGCGCCCAGGCCCTCCAGCTCTGCCCGCGGCCAGGGTAGCCGGTGCAGCTTCATGTCCCGCGTCTTCGGCGGCCGACCCTGTTCGCGGATGAAGGGCTGGAGCCGATCCTCGACGATGAGGGTAAGGTCGTTGCGGGCCGAGCGCAGGGCCCGATCGAGATTCGGGACCCCATAGCCGTAGCGGCGAAGCAGGGCCTCAAGCTGCGCCTTTCGGCCGTGGCACCCATCGATCCGGGCCCACATAGCGGGCGTCCATTCGGCGGCGTGCACGATCAGCGCGCGGACGGTTTCGGGCCAGGCGTCCGGCTGGCTGGTGAGGATTTGCGCCGCCATGCGTGCACCGAGCGCTGCGGCCGCGCTGGTATCGCTGAGGGTGGTGAAATGGCGCCGCTCATGCCGGAAAAACGTGGTCAGGAGTTGCAGGTCATCGAGAGCAACGCCCGCCTGTGCGCCATCATGGGCGAGGTTGCCGCCTTCGAAGACTACCTCCGGCTTGATCGGCCACTGCCGGTCCCAGGTCACGGAGGTGCGGCTCCGGGGCGACAGCTCGCCGGCGGGGGCAACGGGCCGGTGCCCCGCATAAACTGGATCGACCACATCCACCCGCTCAGTGAAGGCACCCACTGTCAGCGCGTTCCACGCCTGAGCTGGGTCCTCAACCGGCTCGACGTCGTTGCGCACCAAGTGATCGGCAGGCGCTAGATCCTCGCGGATGTTCCCGGCGGCGACCACCAGAAGCCGCTGGGCGGCCTCCTCGCCGCAAAGCTGGTCTACCGCCGCCGACCAGGAGGACGGCCGGCCCCGGGCGACGCTGTTGCTGGTGATCGCAAGGGTCACCACACGGCGGCGCTCTGGCGCCTGAATCTCCACCCGGGCAATCGCCTCGGCGGTGATCGCCCCGAACAGGTCCGCACCGTTGTCATCGCCTTCGGGAGGAAGGATGCGCACGCTTTCCAGCCGATGGGTGGGCGCGACCTCGTCGCGGCCGATCAGCACCGGCGTCAGGTCGCCATAAATAGCGATACCGGCCATGCGGGTCCCGTGGCCGTCCCATCGGGGTGAGTCATCTGCGCCCCAGGCTGGGTTGATGGTGTGCTGATCCCCTGGCAGCAGTATCGGCGAGATCAGGGGATGTCCGCGGCCGACGCCGCTGTCCAGCAGACAGACGGCGACGGCCTCGCTTGCCGGTGGGCGAAGGCGCTCCAGAGTCTCATCCGTCCATGGGGTCTGCTCTGCGCCTCCCAAGCCCATGAAGAAGGCAGGGCTGTCCTTGGCGCGCCGCAGCTCGGCCACCACATCAGTGTGGGCTATTAGGCGATCGAGAGTAGCCGCTTCGGTGAGCGCCAGAACCACCTCGCGTTCTGGAAACCGCACGGCATGGGGCCGCAGGCCGATCCCGAGGGCGCGGGCGACCCGATCGAAATCCTCGCGTCGCCCATCCCTTAGCCAGACCTCCCACCAGACCCGCTCAGCTCGATCCTCGGGAAAGAGCCCTAAGGGGTCGGTGAAGAGAGAGTGGGCTGTGGCAAGGCGCACGGTGTCTATGCGCGAAATCAGCGGTTCATTGCTGGGCCGGCCGCGTTCGGTTTGGGTGGTGCGATATGCCTCCACCTTGTCAGCGAAATAGCTGCTCGCCCTCTCCGGCACGAACACCGCCGCTGTGAGCGCGCCATCCACCCCAGCGGAGGGGCGGACCGCCACCACCTCCATCTGTTTGCGCCGGTCGGCCAGCTGATCGATCACCCCGGCCGAGCCCTGGGGAATCTCGATGTCGAGATAGAAGCCCCGCGCCCCGGCCTCGAAGGCCGCATCGCGGGCCGCCATCTGCACCAGAGCCGCGCCCACCGCTTGGGCGATGGCCTCGCCGAGACGCGCGGCGTGCTCGGCGCGCTGGCGTCGCGGCAGGACTGGCGGGTCCATGGTCTGGTTTGGCCGCCGATAGGCTTCCGTCGCCCCGCCGCCGTTCAGATATAGATGCGGCCGGTCCCGCGGATACTCGTCAGCCATGCTGGACCGCTAGTCGATCGTCATGGCGCGCCTGCGTTCGGCAACAGCATCGAGCAGGGCCGCTGTAGTCACTTGAGGCGCGCTGGTGAGGATGGTGGTCTTCGCAGCGCTCTCGGCGGCGCGGACCACTTCCGCTTGGCTGAGCCCCGCCGCCGCTGCGCCAACCTTGGTCCAGGCCAGTCCCTTTGTGTCAAAAGTCGAGAGCCGGCGTTTCAGTATCTGGGCGATCAGAGCCGCATCAGGCAGGGCGTAGGTAATTACGTCATCGAAGCGTCGGAACAGGGCTTTGTCGAGGAGTTCAGGGTGGTTGGTGGCCGCCACAATGAGGCCCTGGCTATCGTCCTGCTCCAGGAACTGCAAGAATGAGTTTAGCACCCGGCGGATCTCGCCCACATCCTGGCGCGCGTTGCGCTTCGCACCGATCGCGTCGAACTCGTCGAAAAAGTATACCCCACGGCTGGTGTTCATGGCGTCGAAGACAAGCCGCAGCTTGCTGGCTGTTTCTCCCATGAACTTGGTAATCAGGCCGTCGAGGACGACAGTGAATAGCGGTTGGTGCAACTCGCCGGCCAAGGCCGCGGCGGTCATGGTTTTGCCGGCACCGGGCGGGCCGACTAGTAGCAGCTTGCGCCTCGGACGCAGCCCGTGCTCCCGCAGGCGTTGCTGCTGACGTTGCTCCAACAAGACACGCGAAAGGGGCTCGGCCAGGCTGGCGGGCAGTACCATGTCGCCGAGACGTACGTCCGGATAGCGCGCACTCAGTAGGCCTGCCAGGTCGCCCTTCGGTTGGGCCAGAGGGATGGCGGCGCTGCGGCGAGGCGAGGCGGGGCCGTGTCCCTTGGCGGCATCCACCAAATCACGGATCTCCTGGGCCAGCTTTCCGTGGCCCTGACGGGCCTCGTGCGCGGCGAGCTGCATTGCCGTGGACAGGAACCGCTCCTGGTCCTCGGCGAGATGGCTCTTCAGGAGCGTCATGATGTGGCGTGCAGTCGTCATGATACCGGTGGAAGGCGCACTGGAATTGGCCGAGTCGGGAGCCTGGGCACCTGCTGCCGAAGTTAGCGCCCAAGGCACCTTCTGTATCATTAATTCACGGCAGCGCGCGGTCGCGGCGCTTGGCAGTAAGCCCTGCGAAGTCCCTTACGCGGTGAGGGTTGGCGTATTGGTCTGGCTTGATCCAATGTGGGCGGACCTTCCCAAGTTGCCGTCGGATCAGGAATTTGCCTCCGCCGACTACTAATTTCGGACGCCATATAGTGGACCCTTCGCTGGGAGTTAGAGTGGCGTCTCAAGCGTCTTAAATCGAGCTCCCTGCCCCAGAGCGGACCCCGCCAATGGCTCTAGCTAGCCAAAAACGGACGCACCCGCCCGCAGACGACTTGTCGCGAGCCATTCTATTGTTCTATATTTGTTCTCATGTCGCTCCACGACCGCCACAAGGAATTCGCCGCCGAGCTCGCTGAAGCGGGGATGGCTTTGGCGCGGGACATCGCCGAGGCGGCGCTGAAGGCTGAGGCGGTGGCGGACAAGATCGCCCTGGCCGGCGCCCATGAGCGCTTGGCGCGGTCGGTGCGGTTGACGATCCAGCTCTGCGAACGGCTGGAGCGCAACGCAGCGCAGGCCGAACGGCCAAGCGACCAGCCGGATATCACCGCCCTGGAGCGGCGGCTCGCGCCGCAGCTGGACCTGCGCAAGGCGCAGGTGCGCGCGGCGGTGCGGCGCTCGATCGAGCAGGACTATGAGGGCGAGGACGCCGAGATCCTGGAGCGGTCGCTGGAGGGGCTCCTCGAGGAATGGGCGCTCACCCGGCGCTTCCTGGACGAGCCGCCCATGGCGATGGTGAGCGTGCTGCGCCGCAAGCTCAAGCTGCCCGACGACCTGCGGGTCGAGCTGCCGCAGGCCGCCCGCGCCGGGCCGTCCTGAGCCTTGATCCGGCTCGCCAGACACCCGGCTTGCCCCTAACCTCCGCCCATGCTTGCCGAACTGCTGGTCGCCACGGCCATGGTCTGCGCCACGGTCCTCATCCACGGGTGGGGGCTCGCGATCCTTGGGCGCTGGCTGGACGACGACAGCGACGCGCGCGAGATCCGCTGGGGCTCGACGCAGGCGATGGTCTTCACCATGGCCATGGCGATCGGCATCTTCGTCCTGCACGGGGTGGAGATCTGGCTCTATGCGGCGCTCTACCATGCGATCGGCGCCGTGCCCGACCTGCGCACCGCCGTCTATTTCTCGACCAGCACCTATGGCGCCATCGGCTTTGGCGACGCCGCCATCGCCGACGCCTGGCGCCTGCTCGGCTCCATCGAGGGCATCAACGGCATCCTGTTGATCGGCTGGTCGACGGCCTTCTTCGTCACCTTCATCACGAAGTTCCGCACAGAACACCGTAAACGTCATAAATAGAGCGCATGTGGAACGGGGGGTTGTTGAGGAACCAACGCGTCTCCCTTGCGCTTCGCAGCGCACAATCCTATCGTTTAGCCCCCCGACCGCTTGACCCCGCGGCCGGACGGTATCTCGTATAGTCCTCCCACCTCCCCTGGGGCCGAGCTCGAGTTCATCACCTAATATGGAAAAAGTCCCGATGACCGCCGGGGGCTATCAGACCCTCGACGACGAACTGAAGCGTTTGAAGACCATCGAACGGCCGTCGGTGATCGCCGCCATCGGCGAGGCGCGCGCCCATGGCGACCTCTCCGAGAACGCCGAGTACCACGCCGCCAAGGAGCGCCAGGGCTGGATCGAAGGCCAGATCGCCGAGATCGAGGACCGCATGGCCCGCGCCCAGGTGATCGATGTCTCCAAGCTCTCGGGCAGCCAGGTGAAATTCGGCGCGTCGGTCTCGGTGATCGACGAGGACACCGAGGAAGAGGCCCGCTACCAGATCGTCGGCGAGCACGAGGCCAATGTGAAGGACGGCAAGATCTCCATCATCTCGCCGCTCGCCCGCGCCATGATCGGCAAGGAGCCGGGCGACGTGGTCGAGGTGCCGACCCCCAGCGGCGGCAAGTCCTACGAGATCACCAAGGTCGAGTGGATCTGAGCGAGGCCGTCCAGCCTGCCCGCCGGCCTCTTTCAATCTGGGCCGTCTCCGACGGCCGCGCCGGCATAGAAGCCCAGACCCTGGCGCTCGCCGAGGCCGTCGCCCGCGCGCAGCCCGCCGGGATCGTCGTCAAGCGCGTCGCCTGGCGCGCTGGCCTCGGCCGCCTGCCCACCGCCCTGATGATGGCCCTGCCCCGCGCCGCGACGGCGGCGGACCTGGCGGCGCCCTGGCCGGACATCTGGATCGCCGCCGGCCGCGCCGCGCTGCCGCTCAGCGTCCACATGCGCCGCTGGTCGCCCGGGACCTTCGTGGTCCAGGCGCAGGATCCGCGCTGGCCGCCCGCGGCCTTCGACCTGGTCATTCCCCCGGTCCACGACGGCCTCTCCGGCCCGAACGTCTTTCCGATCATCGGCGCGCCCTCGCGCATGACCGCCGAACGCCTGGCCGAGGGGCGGGCCCGTTTCGCCGCGCCCCTGGCGCCCCTGCCGCGTCCCCATATCGCCGTCGCGGTCGGCGGCGCCTCGGCCGCCTACGACCTGCCCCGCGACCAGGCCGCGATCCTGGCCCTGGCCGTTCTGCAGACGGCGCAGGCGACCGGCGGCTCGATCCTGCTCACCTTCTCGCGCCGCACGCCGCAGGCCGCCAAGGCCGCCATGACCGAGGCCCTGGCCGGCGCCGTGCTGGAGGGGCGGGCCTGGATCTGGGACGGCGAAGGCGAGAACCCCTACGCCGCCTTCCTGGGCAGCGCCGACCATGTGCTGGTGACCGAGGATTCGGTGAACATGGCGCTGGATGCGGCGGCCACGAACGCGCCCGTGCAGATCCTGCCCTTGCGCCCGCGTTCCGACCGCGCCGCCGCCAAGTTCCGCGCCTTGCACGCCGACCTGCAGGCCTCCGGCCGGGTCCGGCCGTTCGGCGGCGGGCTGGAGCGCTGGCCCGTCGAGCCGATCCTCGAGGCCGATCGCGCGGCCGCAGAGATCCTGCGGCGGTTCGACGCCAAGGCTGGGGACCTCAAGGTTGGACTTGATCCCGCCACCGGCTCGCGCCAACGAACCTCATGAGCGACACTCGCGTCCTGTTCTTCGTCAACGCCGGCCCAGAGGTCGGCGGCGGCCACGTGCTCCGCGCCCTGGCGCTCGCCCAGGGGCTGGAGGCCCACGGCGCGTCCTGCGCCATCGTCGGCCCGGCGCCCGTGACCCAGATCGTCAACGCCTTCGCCCCCGACGCCGCCGTCCTGGAGTCGATCGGCGGCAGCGCCCGCGAGCTGCTGCACGCCGCCGGCGCCCGGCCCTTCGACGCCGTCGTCTTCGACCACTTCGGCCTGGCCGAGGTCGACCACAGCGCCATGGCCCAGGGCCGCCCGGCCCTGGTGGTCGACGAGCTGGCCGACCGGCCGCTGTTCGCCGACATGGTGCTGGACTGCGGGCCCCAGCGCCGGGCCAGCGACTATGATGGTCTGATCCCCACCGGCGCGCGCCTGCTGCTCGGACCGCAGTACGCCCCCGTTCGGCCGGAGTTTCCCGCCTTCCGCCAGGCCGCGCTCGGCTGGCGCGGCGAACCGGTGCAGCGCATCCTGGTGTCGCTGGGCCTCACCGACATCGACGGCGTCACCGGCCAGGTGGTCGAGCGCCTGCGGCCGCGCCTGACCACCGAGGGCATCGACGTGGTCCTGGGCGCCGGCGCGCCGAGCCTGGCCGGCGTCACCCGCCTCGCGCGCCGCGACACCCGCCTGGCCGTCCACGTCGACACCCCGCACATGGCGCGCCTGACCGCCGAGGCTGACCTCGCCATCGGCGCGGCCGGCTCCTCCACCTGGGAGCGCTGCACCCTGGGCCTGCCCAGCCTGATGCTGATCCTGGCCGACAACCAGCGGCCGGTGGCCCGCGCCATCGCCGAGGCGCAGGCCGGCCTGGTGGTCGATCCGGCGGAGCCTGATTTCCCCGATCGTTTCGACCGCGCGCTCATGCGCCTCCTGGCTGACGCCAACCTGCGGCGCGATCTGGCTCAGCGCAGCGCCGACCTCTGCGACGGCATGGGCGCGGCGCGCGCGGCAGACGCCTTCCTCGCCCTGATCGCGGCGAAGCGGCGCTAGTAGACGGTGGGCGGCCGGTGATCTTCCAGCTTCGGCGCATGGCCGGCGAGAAGGCCCAGGGCGACGCCGGCGCCCAGGCCCGCCACCACGCCCACCGAAATGATCCGGGCGCCCAGGCCCAGCGCCAGGCCGGCGCCGAGCGCCATTCCGGTCAGGGCGACGACGCCCATGGCTTTCGTCTTGTCGTCCATCGCATCACTCCAGAATCGCACCTACATTACGGTCATGGTTGAAACTCGTTCCGAACCCCGCTCCGTAAGGTGCCTGATCGTGGGCTCCGGCCCTGCAGGCTACACCGCCGCCGTCTATGCGGCGCGCGCCCTTTTGAACCCCGTGCTAATCCAGGGCATCCAGCCCGGCGGCCAGCTGACCATCACCACCGACGTGGAGAACTACCCGGGCTTCGCCGAGACCGTGCAGGGCCCGTGGCTGATGGAGCAGATGCAGGCCCAGGCCGAGCACGTCGGGACCGAGATCATCAACGACCTCGTCACCTCCGCCGACCTCTCCCACCGCCCCTTCCACCTGAAGACCGACAGCGGCCAGGAGTGGCTCGCCGAGACCCTGATCATCGCCACCGGCGCCCAGGCCAAGTGGCTGGGTCTCGACAGCGAGCAGGCCTTCCAGGGCTTCGGCGTCTCGGCCTGCGCCACCTGCGACGGCTTCTTCTACCGCGGCAAGGAGGTGGTCGTGGTCGGCGGCGGCAACACGGCGGTCGAAGAGGCCCTGTTCCTCACCAACTTCGCCTCCAAGGTCACCGTCGTGCACCGCAAGGGCGAGTTCCGCGCCGAGAAGATCCTCCAGGAACGCCTGTTCGCACGCCCCAAGGTCGAGGTGATCTGGGACAACGTCATCGACGAGGTTCTGGGCGACAAGGACCCCATGGGCGTCACCGGCGTGCGGCTGAAGAACGTCAACTCCGGCGAGACGCAGACCGTGGACTGCGCCGGCGTCTTCATCGCCATCGGCCACGCGCCCGCCTCGGCGCTGTTCGCCGGCCAGCTGACCATGGACGCCTCGGGCTATCTCAAGGTGAAGCCGGGCTCGGCCGCCACTGAGGTCAAGGGCGTCTTCGCCGCCGGCGACGTCACCGACGACGTCTACCGCCAGGCCGTCACCGCCGCCGGCATGGGCTGCATGGCCGCGCTCGAAGCCGTCCGCCTGCTGGCCGAGGAAGACCACGCCCGCGCCGGCCACCCGATCAGCCGCCACGAGGCCGAGCGGATCGGCGCCTGGTGACTTTTGAAGTCCGCATCGACGACCTTACGGATCCCAGGACCAAGGGCCTGCTTGCCGTCCACCTGATGGGCATGCAGGCCAACTCGCCGCCGGAGGCCGTCTTCGCCCTCGACCTCTCCGGCCTGCAGGATCCGGCGGTCACCGTCTGGAGCGCCTGGTCGGGCGAGCGCATCGCCGCCGTCGGCGCGCTGAAGATGCTGGGCGACGGGACGGCGGAGGTGAAGTCGATGCGCACCGACAAGAGCTTCCTGCGCCAGGGCGCGGCCGCCGAGATCCTTGAAATCATCATATCCGAGGCGAAGGCCCGTGGCCTCACGCGGCTCAGCCTGGAGACCGGCTCAGGCCCGGCCTTCGAGCCGGCGCTTTCGCTGTACCGCCGCCGCGGTTTCGTCGATGGCGGCGCGTTCTCGGACTACGCGAAGAGCGACTTCAACCAGTTCCTGCACCTGGACCTTACTTCAGCCGACCCTTCCTGAAGCGCTCCTGAGCCTCGGCTCGAGCCTCGGCGCGCACCCGCTTGAGCTCGCCCTTGTCGGCGGTTTCGCCCGGCGCGGCCATGGCGTCGGCGGCGAACTCCAGGTCCATCAGCTTCAGGCGCTTGATCTCGTCGCGCAGCCTGGCGGCTGTCTCGAACTCCAGGTTGGCGGCCGCCTCGCGCATGCGGCTCTCGAGATCGCGCAGCGTCGTCTTGAAGTTGTCGCCGACGAAGGGCTGCGACCCTTCGGCGACGCCGGCCGGGATGGTGACGTGGTCGCGCTCATAGGGGCTGGCGAGCAGATCCTTGATCTGGCTCTTCACGCTGGCCGGCGTGATGCCGTGGGCGGCGTTCCACTCCTCCTGCTTCTCGCGCCGACGCTTGGTCTCGGCCATGGCCCGTTCCATGGAGCCGGTGACGGTGTCGGCGTAGAGGATCACTCGGCCGTCGACGTTCCGCGCCGCCCGGCCGATGGTCTGGATCAGGCTGGTTTCGGAACGCAGGAAGCCTTCCTTGTCCGCATCGAGAATCGCCACCAGCCCGCACTCAGGGATGTCGAGCCCTTCGCGCAGCAGGTTGATGCCGATCAGGGCGTCGAAGGCGCCGAGCCTGAGGTCGCGGATGATCTCGATCCGCTCCAGGGTATCGACGTCGGAGTGCATGTAGCGGACCTTCAGGCCCTGCTCGTGCATGTATTCGGTCAGGTCCTCGGCCATCTTCTTGGTGAGGACGGTGATCAGCGAGCGGTAGCCCTTGGTGATCGTCTGGCGGACCTGGTCGATCACGTCGTCGACCTGGCTGAAGCCGTCTTTGGAGACCGGCTTGACCTCGACGGGCGGATCGATCAGGCCGGTGGGGCGGATCACCTGCTCGGTGAACACGCCGCCGGACCGTTCCATTTCCCACGACCCCGGCGTGGCCGACACATGCACCGTGTCCGGCCGCATGGCGTCCCACTCCTCGAACTTCATCGGCCGGTTGTCCATGGCCGACGGCAAACGGAACCCGTACTCGGCCAGGGTGAACTTGCGTCTGTAGTCGCCCCGGTACATGCCGCCGATCTGCGGCACGGTCTGGTGGCTCTCGTCGACGAACAGCAGGGCGTTGTCAGGAATATATTCGAAGAAGGTCGGCGGCGGCTCGCCCGGCCGGCGGCCTGTCAGGTAACGGCTGTAATTCTCGATGCCGGCGCAGGACCCCGTCGCCTCCATCATTTCGATATCGAACGTTGTCCGTTGCTCCAGCCGTTGGGCCTCAAGCAGCTTGCCGTTGGCGACCAACCAGTCGAGGCGTTCCTTGAGCTCCTCCTTGATGGAATTGATCGCCTGCCGCAGCGTCGGCCGCGGCGTCACATAGTGGCTGTTGGCGTAGATCTTGATGCCTTCGAGATCGGCGGTCTTGCGGCCGGTCAGGGGGTCGAACTCGGTGATCGTCTCGATCTCGTCGCCGAACAGGCTGATCCGCCAGGCCCGGTCCTCATAGTGGGCCGGGAAGATCTCGAGGGTGTCGCCGCGCCGGCGGAACGTCCCGCGCTCGAAGGCGGCGTCGTTGCGCTTGTATTGCTGGGCCACCAGGTCGGCCATCAGCTTCTTCTCGTCGATCTTGTCCCCCGGCGTCAGGGTGAAGGTCATGGCCGTGTAGGTCTCGACCGAGCCGATGCCGTAGATGCAGGAGACGGAGGCGACGACGATCACGTCGTCGCGCTCAAGGATCGCGCGGGTCGCCGAGTGGCGCATGCGGTCGATCTGCTCGTTAATCGAGGAGTCCTTCTCGATGTAGGTGTCGGTCCGCGGCACGTAGGCCTCGGGCTGGTAGTAGTCGTAGTAGGAGACGAAGAACTCGACGGCGTTGTCCGGGAAGAAGCTCTTGAACTCAGAATAGAGCTGGGCGGCGAGCGTCTTGTTCGGCGCCAGGATCAGCGCCGGGCGCTGGGTCTGCTCAATCACCTTGGCCATGGTGAAGGTCTTGCCGGAGCCGGTGACGCCTAGCAGCACCTGGTCGTGCTCGCGGCCCTCCAGGCCGGCGACAAGTTCGGGAATGGCGTTCAGCTGATCGCCGGCCGGTTCGTAGTCGCTGACCAGTTTGAAGGTCCGCCCGCCTTCCGACTTGGCGGGGCGCGCCGGCCGGTGCGGCTTCCACAGCATCGGCATGGTGTTTTCGTCATAGTCGAAAACAGCCGACATATCGGCGACGCCAGACGCTGGCGCTGCGGGGTCAGGACGCGGGGAACGAGGCATGAACGGAAGGTAGGACGCCCAACGCCGGAACGCCAGTCCGCGCGGCCATGGCGGGACCCTGCGACAAGCCGCCGCCATGGCTCCGCTTGCCAAGCCGTCGCCAGACCGTCATAAGCCGCCCCGTACTTTGCCGTCGCCTGTCCCACCGAGTCCCGGACAGGCCAGCCGGCGACCCGCCGCCAGCATGAGCAGGGGCGCGTCGCGGCGACAAGTTTCCGGGGGGCGCCTTGCCCTCGCCGCGCAGGACGCGATTTTGCAATTCTCCATAGCCGCATGCGCCAATCGGCGCGTGCTGACCGGCGTCATCGCCGGCGCAACCGCTGGCCTCATTCTGGGGGCGGGCCTTGTCCAGAACGGACGTATCGAGGCGCCGGCCCGCATGCCCGCACCGCTGCTCGGTACAAGTCTCGGCTTGAACGCGCCAAGTGGTCTGACGACCATCGCGGCGCCCGCCCGTGATCGCAGCCTGCAACTGGAAAGCGGCGCCAGCGAGCTCAACTGTCTGACCCAGGCGGTCTATTTCGAAGCCCGTGGCGAGACCCAGAAGGGTCAAGCCGCCGTCGCCGAAGTCATCCTGAACCGGGTCAAGCACCCGGCATTCCCTAAGACCGTGTGCGGGGTCGTCTACCAAGGCGCGGCGACAGGGCGGGGATGCCAGTTCAGCTTCGCCTGTGACGGCGCGGTCGAGCGGGTCAGCGAGGACGGCGCCTGGCGCCGCGCCCATCGCATCGCCGCCCAGGTGCTGGCCGGCGTGGTGCTGGCTGACATCGGCGGGGCCACCCACTTCCACACCACGGGGGTAAGCCCGGCCTGGGGCGACCGCATGAGGCTCGTCACTCGCGTCGGCACACATATCTTCTATCGCTTCGGCGCGCCGCGTCTCGCCCCTCCGCCGACGTTGATCGAAGCGGCCGAGCCGGAGGTGCAGTTCGTCAACGCACCATCCGCGCCACAGATCGTGGTGACGGCGACGCCTTTAGCGGAGGCTGCGCCCGCGCTCGCGGCGGACGCGCCGGCCCACGCCGTCGACACCGCCGCCAACGCCACGGAAGCGCCGCGCGCGTCCTAGCGGTTCTGGACGTTGCCTGAGCGGCTGGTGTTCTGCTTCAGATTGCCGAAGCGGCCCTGCTGGTCGAGGTTTGTGTCGCCATCGCCCGCCTGCTCTGACTGCAGGCCGGTCTCGCGATCGCGACGGCCGATGTCGGCGCCCTTGATATTCGGCTGACCGCCGCCCTGTTCCTTGGGGATCGGTGGGGCTTTGGAACCCATGGTCTTTCCTCCTCGGTTGAGGATGGAGAACCAGGGACAGACGGGGATAGTTCCCCCTCAGGCCTCGTCCAGGCCGATGTCCAGCACCGCCGCGGAGTGGGTGAGCGCGCCCACGCTGATGACGTCGACGCCGGTCTCGGCGATGGCGCGAACCGTTTCGAGGTTCACACCGCCGGACGCTTCGAGGACCACGGCGCCCGCCACGCGGGCCACGGCGACGCGCAGGTCTTCCAGGCTGAAGTTGTCCAGCATGATGACGTCGGGGCGTTCGGTCAGGGCCTCACCCAGCTGGTGCAGGCCGTCGACCTCGACCTCGACCTTGGTGAGGTGGCCGGCGAAGGCGCGGGCGCGGCGGATGGCTTCGCCTACCGAGCCGCAGGCGGCCACGTGGTTGTCCTTGATCAGGATCGCGTCATCCAGGCCATAGCGGTGATTGACCCCTCCGCCGCAGCGCACGGCGTACTTCTCCAGGGCCCGCAGGAGCGGCGTGGTCTTGCGGGTGTCGACGATGCGCGCCTTCGTGCCGGCCACCGCATCGGCGTAGAGGCGCGTCAGGCTGGCCACGCCGCTGAGGCGGCCCAGCAAGTTCAGGGCGACCCGCTCGGCCGAGAGCAGCGCGCGGGCGTTCGCCTGGACGGTGGCGAGCACCGTCCCCGGCGCCAGGGCGTCGCCGTCGGCGACAAGGGCGGTGAACTGCGCCGTGGAATCCAGTTCGAGGATCGCAAGCCTGGCGCAGTCCAGGCCGGCGACGACGCCCGGCTTGCGGGCGGCGAAGACCGCGGAAAACCGGGCGTCGGCGGGAATACAGGCTTCAGAGGTGATGTCGCCAGCGCGGCCCAGGTCTTCGGCCAGGGCCGCCTGCACCAGGGGTCGGATGAGGGTGTCAGGCAGCGGGCTGATCATTCGGCGGCGAACTTCAGGGCCGATCTGGCCTCGACCTCGTTCAAGGTGACGAAGGTTCGGCGCGGCGCACCGGGTCGAGGCGCATCGAGACGGAAATGGCCTCCACGGCTCTCGACGCGCGCGATGGCGCAGGCCGCAACGAGGCGGGCCGCGGTCAGGGACGCTGCTCGGCCGTGCACAGCCTCAAGCGCATCGATTTCCGCGAGCAGGTTGTCGAGGCCCCTTGCGTCGCGCAGGACGCCCGCGTCGCGGCTCATGGCGCGGCGCAGGGACTGCAGCGCCTCACGGGGCAGCAGCGGGGGGACGACCACCGATTGCAGCGCAGCACTGGATCCAACCGCCTGGGCGGCGGCGCAGCCGGCGCGGGCGCCGAAGACAGCGGCCTCCAGCAAGGAGTTCGAGGCCAGCCGGTTGGCGCCGTGTACGCCGGTAGAGGCGACCTCGCCAACGGCGAACAAGCCCGGAAGGGACGTCGCGCCGTCCGCGCCCGTGGCGATCCCGCCCATGTGATAGTGGCAGGCGGGCGTCACCGGGATGGGTTGGGCGCGCGGGTCGACGCCTGCGGCCATGCAAGCGGCGAAAACGGTCGGGAATTCCTCAGCGAAGTGCGCCCCGGCCGCCTCACGACAGTCGAGGAAGGCGCCCCGGCCGGCTGCGCGTTCGGCATGGATAGCGCGCGCCACCACGTCGCGCGGCGCGAGTTCGGCGTCAGGATGGTAGTCCGCCATGAAGCGGCGGCCGGCGCGGTCAACCAGAAAGGCCCCCTCCCCGCGCAGCGCCTCTGTGACGAGGGGCGCAGGATCGGCGCCGACGTCGAGCGCCGTCGGGTGGAACTGGACGAACTCCGGATCGGCGATCACGGCGCCCGCCTGGGCCGCCAGACCCAGGCCCTCGCCGATCAGTTCAGCCGGCGTGGTGGTGAGCGCATAGAGGCCGCCGATCCCGCCGGTGGCGAGGATGACGGCATGGCTGCGGATCTGGACCAGGGCGCCGTCGGCCTCCGCGACGACCCCGACGACGCGGCCTTCCACGTCCTTGAGCAGAGCCCGCAGGCGATAGCCGGCGCGAACCTCTATATGGGGCGCGGCGAGGACGCCGGCGATCACGGCGCCCATGATGGCTGCGCCCGCCTGATCGCCCTTCACCCGGGCGACGCGGGCGCGGGAGTGGGCGGCCTCCAGGCTCTGGTGGAAACTGCCGTCGGCGTTGCGATCGAAGGGCGCGCCCAGGGCGGCGAGCGCCCGCACCGCGGCAGGGCCTTCCTCGGTCAACACGGCGGCCATGGCGGCGTCGACCAGACCCGCGCCGGCGGCGATGGTGTCGGCGGCGTGCAGGGCCGGGGCGTCATCCTCAGCCAGGGCGGCGGCCAGGCCGCCCTGCGCCCAGGCCGACGACGCGCCGGACCCGAGGGCCGCGCCGGTCAGGACCAGCACAGGCGTCGGCGCGGCGGCCAAGGCGGCGCTCAGGCCGGCAAGGCCCGCGCCGACGACCAGCACGCCGTCGTGACGGAGTATGTTCACCTCAGATCAGCTCGACGTCGACGTGGTGACGCGCCTTGACCAGGTCGTAGCGGGCCGGGATCGCCGGCGGCGGCAGGTCGATCATGCGCTGGACCGCTAGGCGGGCGCGTTCAGCGATGTCCTCGTCCACGGTCACTTCATAGCGATCGTAGAGCAGGGCCTCGTAGATGTTCTCCAGGCTGATCCGCTTCATGTGCGGGCACAGGTTGCAGGGCCGGACGAATTCGGTGTCCGGCGCGTCGGCGGCGACGTTGTCGGCCATGGAGCATTCGGTGATCAGCACCACCTGCTTGGGCTTACGCTGGATCACATAGTCGTTCATGGCCGCGGTCGAGCCCGCGAAGTCGGCGACCTCCAGCACTTCGGCCGGGCATTCAGGATGCGCCAGGACCTCGGCGCCCGGATAGGCGGCCTTGAGGTCCAGGATGTCTTCTGCGGTGAAGCGCTCGTGCACTTCGCAGCGGCCCTGCCAGGCGATGATCTTGATATGGGTCTGGCGCGCGACGTTGCGGGCGAGAAATTCGTCGGGAATCAGGATGACCCGGTCGGTCCCCCACATCCGCGCGGCCTCCTCCACCACCTGGACGGCGTTGGCGCTGGTGCAGCAGATGTCGGTCTCGGCCTTTACGTCAGCCGTGGTGTTCACATAGGTGACCACAGGCACGCCAGGATAGCGCTGCTTGATCAGTCGCACGTCGGCGCCGGTGATGGAGCTCGCGAGCGAGCAGCCGGCAAGCAGATCCGGGATCAGGATGGTCTTGTCCGGCGACAGGATCTTCGAGGTCTCGGCCATGAAGTGCACGCCGGCCTGGACGATGATCTTGGCCTTGGACTTGGCCGCCTCCTTGGCCAGCGCAAGGCTGTCGCCAACGAAGTCACCGACGCCGTGGAAGATTTCTGGCGTCATGTAGTTGTGGGCCAGGATCACCGCGCCCTTCTCGGCCTTCAGGCGGTTGATCTCGGCGATCAGGGGGGCGTGCAGGCGCCATTCGATCGGCGTGACCTGGCGCTTTACCTTATCCCAGGTCCCGGCCGTCGCCGCTTCCACGGCGGGGGTGAAGTCGAACTGCGAACCGTCGGCGGGCATGAACCCCTCCTTATGCTCAAAATGAGCATTTCCCCGTCCTGAAAAAACGCCCGATGCGGGAGCGCCGGGCGTCGGCGGGCCAGTTATGCTCTTTCTGAGCAAAACTGGTGAAAGACATATAGCGCACTCAGATTAGGGCGCAAGCCAAAGCCACGGCCAAGCTTTCCCATCCTCCTGCGACCGAATATGGAGAAGTGCGGAAACCTTTCGTCTTTTCGACCACTTGAGGGCTTTCGGCGCAGATCGGATCGCGTGTCAAAAATCTTTCAAACGATCGCCGGAACAATTTCGCTCGCCGCCGCAGTCCTCTGCGCCGCCTGTGCGCCGGCGTCGCGACCCTTAACGCCCGATGAGACGAGTTTCGCGCGTTCGGGCCTAGCCGACCAGAAGATCAACGACCTGATAGGGAGCCTCGATCCGGCGACGCGGGCCTTGGCGGCGCGTCACGACCCGTACCGGCGCCAGGTCGACGGCTGGGGCCGGGCGGAGGGTTGGACCAGCCTGTCCGTGACGACGCCGCCCGATCTGGGCTTTGGTGAAGTCCAAGGCAGTTCAGCCATCGAGATCAATGCGATCCGTCCCTTCGCCGGCCTGCCCGTCCGGCCGATGAAGCCGTTCGTATTGAAGGGCGAAGCAGACGACCGCGCCCGCGCGCTGACCTGCCTGACCCAGGTGGTCTACTACGAGGCGGCGCGCGAACCCGGGGCGGGCCAGCAGGCGGTGGCCCAGGTCGTGCTGAACCGTCTGCGCCACCCGGCCTATCCGAAGTCGGTGTGCGCGGTGGTCTACCAGGGCTCTGCGCGGACCACCGGGTGCCAATTCACCTTCACCTGCGACGGCTCACTGCGGTTCACGCCGGAACCTGACCTGTGGCGACGCGCCCAGACCGTGGCGCGCCAGGCGCTCGCCGGCCACGTCGATCGCCAGGTCGGATCAGCGACGCATTATCATGCGATCTACGTCGCCCCCTATTGGGCGCCCACCCTGGTGAAGATGCGCCAGGTCGGCGCGCACATCTTCTACCGATGGACCGGACCCTGGGGCGAGCCGCCGGCGTTCACGGGCCAGTATGCCGGACGCGAGGCGATCCTGAGCCCAGCGGTGCTGGCCGGCGGCGACCCTCGGACCGAGGGACTGATCGCCCCGGAGCGACAAGGCATTCCCGCGGAGAAAACCATCACCCTGGGCGTCGCCGGCGAAGTGAAAACCTACCGGATGGTCGATGCGGAGGCTGCGGAGGGGGCCCGCACACGGGTCCGCGGCGTGCTCTACGCGCCCAGGCGTCAGCCGACGCCTGAGGAGGTGAAGGCGATCAACGAAAAGCTGGCGGGGGTGGAGCGGAAGATGGACCAGGAACCCTAGCCTTCACCCTGACTTCCCCCTTCGAATTGGAGAGGCAAGGCTAGGTCACGATGTCGTGGTACTCGGGCTTGCGGCTGAGCCAGGTGCGGGCGTAGCCGCAGATTGGGGTGATGGTCAGGCCGTGCGTCCTGGCCTCCTCCGCAACCAACGTCATCAGGCGGCCGGCCGTGCCCTTGCCTCGGAGCGCCGGCGGCGAGAAGACGTAGTCGATGTAAAGGCGGCCGGTTTCGCGCCGGTATTCGGCGTAGGCGGTCTGACCCTCCTCGTCGATTTCGTAGCGCGCGCCGTTATCCCGCAAATCGGTCATGAAATCCTCCCGTGGTGTGTGGCGAAACTCGCTCGCAGCCTGGATCGATCCACCCTAAGCTTCACATCAGGTCGGGGGAGCGGATGAGGTTTGCAACATGAAGAACGTCCTCGTGATCGGCCTCCTTGTGGGACTGGCGGCCGGCGCGGCCTCCGCCCAATCCTACCCGACCCGCAAGCCGGGCTTGTGGAAGCAGTCGATGAACGCCGGTGGTCAGACTGTGCAGAGCAGCCTTTGCCTGGACGCCGCCACCGATCGGCGGATGTCAGCCTTCGGCCAGAACGCCGGGACACGGTCCTGCACGAGGATGACCGTGACGCCAGCGGCGGGCGGCTGGAGCTTCGACAGCGTCTGCCCGATCGCGGGCGGGGGCCAGATCGTAACCAAGGGGACGGCGCGCGGCGATTTCAACAGCCGCTACCAGGTCAAGGCGACGTCGGTCACGACGGGCGCCAAGGTGGCGATGATGAACGGCACGCAGCAGATGGACATCACCTCGACCTGGGCTGGCGCGTGCCCGGCAGGCATGGTTCCGGGCGACATGACCATGCCCGGCGGGATCAAGGTGAATATCCTGAAGATGACCGGATCAGCGACGCGCTGAGAAAATTCATGAGGACCTTGTCGGGGACGCACTGACGCCCAGCGTCCTTGAGTAGACCGCCACGCTTGGCGGCTAAGGAGACTTCAGATGAGCGAAGACGCCCTGATCACCCCCGTCCGCGTCGAGCCGGCCCATGACCGTGAACTGGTCCTGGGCTTCCTGATCAAGGCTAGTCCCGAGGCGATCTACCGCTGCTGGACCGACCCGGCGCTCTTGGTGAAGTGGTTCGCGCCGCGGCCGCTCGAGACGACAGTGCTGAGCCAGGACTTCCGGGTTGGCGGCGTCCAGGCGATCGTCATGAAAGACCCGTCGTCAGGCGCCGAATATCCTGCCTCCGGCGTGTTCCTGGAGATCGTGCCGAACCGCAAGATCGTCTCGACCGACGCCTTCACCGCCGACTGGCAACCGGTCGTCGGCGCGCCCTTCATGGTCGCCCAGACGACATTCGAGCCGCAGGCCGACGGCCGCACGCTCTATATCGCCCGCGCCCGGCATTGGTCGCCAGAGACCGTCGAGCAGCATAAGCAGATGGGGTTCGAACCCGGCTGGACCCAGTGCGCCCACCAGCTGGCGGAATTGGCGGCCAGCCTTTAGCGGCGGCGTCGCGGATCAGCGTGCCTGTCCGAGGCGTTGATGGCCTCATGACCCACCGACAGATCGCAGTTCTTCTTGCCGCCGCCTGGGCGATCGGCTCGCCCATCGTCCAGGCCGCCGCCGGCTTTGGCCAGAGCCAGGCGGCGTTCTCCGCCGCCGGCGACGAGACCCTGAGAGCCGCCAGCTACGCGTTTTCCATCTGGGGGTTCATCTACGCCTGGCTGGCCGCCTATGCGATCTGGCAGGCTTTGCCGGCGCAGCGCGATAATCCGCGGCTGGCGCGCTTGGCGTGGCCGGCCGCAGCGGCGAACCTCGGTATCGGAGCCTGGATCTGGCTCGCCGCGGCGGACGTGCGCTGGGCCACGGTGATCGTGATCATCGCCTCGGCCAGCACGTTGGCGGCCGGCCTCGTCGCGGCCCGGGCGCGGGACGCCGCGGATCGTCGCGAACGCCTGCTGAGCTGGCAGCCCCTGGCCCTGTTGGCCGGCTGGCTGACGATCGCCGCCGCCCTCAACATTCTCATGGTGATGACGGCGGAAGGGCTGCTCTCGCCGAGCGCCGGCCGCGGCGCGGGGACCGCCGGGGTCATCGCCGTGGCGGGCTTGGCATTGGCCTTTGTCGACCGGACCCGGTTGATCGCCTTTCCGTTGGCCGTCGCGTGGGGCCTGATCGCCGTGTGGCTCGCCGAGCGGAGCGACCACGCCCTGGCGGCGTGGACGGCGCTCGCCGCGGCTGGACTGCTGGCGCTGGTGTCCGCCTGGATCAGCGTCACCAAGACCCAAGTCAGAAGGGCTTGAGCATGGATCACCTGAGCTATCCCAACGAAAGCGCGGACTATCGCGCCGCGCGCAAACGCCCTGCTCGACGCGGAAATCGCCCGGCGCAACAGACCGAGGCGGTGGCCGCCCTGCGGCGCGCCCTGCCGGCGGGCGGCCTGGTCGCGGAAGACTATGAGTTCGAGCGGATCGGCACGCCTCAGCGCGGCTGACGGCGTGGAAGGGGCCTGCGCGGCCGGGAACACCCGTCGCTGATCTCGACCGCGGGGAACAGCTATGACGCCGACTACTTCGGCGACACGTCGAAGTTCCCGTAAGGCATGCGCGACGACCGCGACCTGAAGGACGGCGAGAACTGGGACGAGACGATCTTCAACGTCTCCAAGCGCGACGCCGACGAATCCGCCACTTCTGGGGCTCTGACATGGCCTTAGCGCCCAGCGAGCCCGGCCAGCATCTCCGGGCCGGCGGCAGCGCCGACGCCGTCTGGGGCATCTTGGACATGACCCCGAAGGGGCGCGGCGGCGACTGGTTTCCGAAGGTCTGCCACCGCTAGGCGCGCTCGACGCAGATCGCGATCGCCTCGCCGCCGCCGATGCAGAGGCTGGCGACGCCGCGAGAGAGGCCGCGGGCTTCGAGGGCGGCCAGAAGCGTCGCCAGGATGCGCGCGCCGGACGCGCCGATAGGGTGGCCCAGCGCGCAGGCCCCGCCATTGACGTTCAGCTTTTCGGCATCGATGCCGAGGTCCTGAGCCGCCAGCATGGCGACAACGGCGAAGGCCTCGTTGATTTCCCAGAGGTCGACGTCAGCGGTTGTCCAGCCCGCCCGGGCCAGGGCCTTGCGGATGGCGGGCGCCGGCGCGGTGGCGAACAGGCCCGGTTCCTGGGCATGAGCGGCGTGGGCGACGATGCGCGCGGCGATCGGCGCGCCGGACGCACGGGCCCGGGATTCGCGCATGAGAACCAGGGCCGCGGCGCCGTCGGATATCGATGAAGCGTTGGCGGCGGTGATCGCGCCGCCCTCGGCGAAGGCGGGTTTCAGCGTCGGAATGCGGGCCGGGTCGGCCTTCAGCGGCTGTTCGTCGGCGGCGACGTCGCCGACGGTGGTGATCTCGGCGGCGAACGCGCCCGACTGCACGGCGGCCTTGGCGCGGGCCAGGCTTTCGATGGCGTAGGCGTCCATCGCCTCCCGGGTCACTTGGTGACTGCGTGCGACCTCCTCGGCGAAGGCCCCCATGGACTTACCGGGCGCGTAGGCGTCTTCGAGGCCGTCGAGGACCATGTGGTCGAATATCTGGTCGTGGCCGAAACGGGCGCCGCCGCGGTGCTTCTTCAGGAGGTAGGGCGCGTTCGACATGCTCTCCATGCCGCCGGCGGCGATCACCTCGGCGGAGCCTGCGACCAGCGCGTCGTGGGCGAGGATCACCGCCTGTAGGCCTGAGCCGCACATCTTATTGACGGTCGTGGCTTCGACACCGAGCGGGAGCCCGGCGGCCAGCGCGGCCTGACGGGCGGGCGCCTGGCCGAGCCCGGCCGACAGGACGCAGCCCATGATCGCCTGCTGGAGCGAGGCTGGGTCGATGCGAGAGCGCTCTACGGCGGCCTGCACCGCAGCGGCGCCCAGTTCGGTGGCGCTGCGCCTGGATAGAGCGCCCATGAACCCGCCCATGGGGGTGCGGGCGTAGCCGGCTATGACGACGGGGTCAGCGGACATCCTGGCGCACCGCGGAG
This sequence comes from Phenylobacterium immobile (ATCC 35973), assembly GCF_001375595.1. Classification (NCBI taxonomy): domain Bacteria; kingdom Pseudomonadati; phylum Pseudomonadota; class Alphaproteobacteria; order Caulobacterales; family Caulobacteraceae; genus Phenylobacterium; species Phenylobacterium immobile. Next base: position 2,539,554 of record NZ_CVJQ01000001.1, read on the forward strand.
GCGATGAAGCCGCCGCCGAGGACGCGCGTAGGCTCGGCGGGGTCGTAGAGCACGCAGGCCTGGCCGGGGGCGACGCCCTCCTCCGAGCCATCGAACGTGACGCTGGGATCGCCGTCGATCCAGGCCAGGCGGCCAGGCACAGGCTCGCGCGTCGAGCGGACGCGGGCGAGAACGGGCAGGCCCGCGTCGCAGGCGGCGTCGATGGTCGCAGCGTCGCCTAGCCAGTTGGTCTCCTTGAGAGTGAGCGCGGTCGTCAGCAGGGCCTCGCGCGGACCGACGATCACCTGGCGGGTGCGCGCGTCGATGCGGGTGACGAACAGCGGGTCGCCCACCGCGACGTTCAGGCCGCGGCGCTGGCCGATGGTGTAACGGGTGACTCCCTCGTGGGCGCCCAGCACGCGGCCGTCCATGTGGACGATCTCGCCCGGGACCGCGCCCTCGGGGCGCAGCTTGTCGATCACGTCGGTGTAACGGCCTTGCGGCACGAAACAGATGTCCTGGCTGTCCGGCTTGTCAGCGACCCCTAGCGAGAGCTCGGCGGCCGCCTGACGCACCAGCGGCTTGGGCAGGTCGCCCAGGGGGAACCGCAGGTCGGCGAGCTGCTGCGCCGTCGTGGCGAAGAGGAACCAGCTCTGGTCACGGTTGGCGTCAGTCGCGCGGTGCAGCTCAGGCCCGTTCGGGCCAAGGCGGCGACGGACATAGTGGCCGGTGGCCATGGCGGCGGCCGACAGGTCGCGCGAGACGTCCAGCAGGTCGCGGAACTTCACGGTCTGATTGCAGCGGATGCAGGGAATCGGCGTCTCGCCGCGCAGATAGGCGTCGGCGAACTCCTCGATCACCGCCTCGCGGAAACGGCTTTCGTAGTCGAGGACATAGTGCGGGATGCCGATGGCCTCGGCCGCCGTGCGCGCGTCGTGGATATCCTGGCCGGCGCAGCAGGCGCCCTTCTTCTGAAGGGCCGCGCCATGGTCGTAGAGCTGGAGCGTCACGCCCACGACGTCATATCCGGCGCGGGCCAGGAGGGCGGCGGTGACGGTGGAATCCACGCCGCCCGACATGGCGGCCACGACGCGCGCGCCAGCGGGCAGGCGCACCGCGTCCCGCACAGCGTCCAGCAGGCCTGAAGGCGCATCCAGGGTGAGAGCGTCGCTCATGGCCGCAATGTAGCGGGTGGGGCGGCGATTTGCGAGGTCGCCAAGTTAAGGCCTGCGATTCAGCGCTCGTTAGGAACAACGGCCTAGGTTGGGTTCCATCGGGACTGGGGAACTCTTCAAGACTATGTTTCATCAACCGTTGAAGCGGACCAACAGCCGCGGCGAGCCCTATGTGATCGGCCCGACCGGCGTTCCGCTGACTTTGAACGACCTGCCCGCGCCTACCACCGGCCGCTGGGTGATCCGCCGCAAGGCCGAGGTGGTGGCCGCGGTGCGCGGCGGCCTGATCGACATAGACGACGCCCTGGCCCGCTATGGCCTGACGGTCGAAGAGTTCGAAGCCTGGCAAGACTCCATCGAACGCCATGGCATGGCTGGCCTCAGGACCACGCGGATCCAGCAGTATCGCGGCGCTTAAGAGCGGCGAGACACCTTCCTTCTCCCCTTGCGGGAGAAGGACGAGCTTGCACCTTGCTTACGGGTGCCCGGCCTCAACGTCCGGCCGCTTGACCACCGTGACGGTGATGCGTTCGCGCTCGCCGGGCAGGCGTTCGACCAGGAGGCGGGCGACTTGGGCGTCGTCGTGGAAGGCGTAGCCCTTGATGGAATCGAGGATCGCCTTGGCCAGGTTGTCGAGGTCGAGCCAGGGCGGATCGCCCAGGTATTCCATCTGGATCGTGACCTCGAACTCGCCCCATGCGGGCCGGCCGCCGCGCCAAGCCTTGCGGAAGAACTCATAGATCAGCGGCTTGTAGTACTTGGCCTGGGTGGTCAGGCCATCCACGACCACGACCATCTCGGCGCCTTGCTGTCGCGCCCGAACCTTACCGTGATGGGTCCATTCCCCGTCCATGCGACCCTCTTAGCCTTGCAGTCTTGAACCGTCTCGGTAAACGGGCTGGGCAACATCTTGGAGAGCTAAAGCGATGGCTGGCGTGCGCACCGAATCCGACACCTTCGGCCCGATCGAGGTCGCCTCGGACGTCTACTGGGGCGCGCAGTCGCAACGCTCCATCGGCAACTTCAAGATCGGCTGGGAGAAGCAGCCGCGCCCGGTGATCCGCGCGCTGGGCATCGTCAAGCGCGCCGCGGCTGAGGCCAATATGGCGCTGGGCAAACTGGATCCGGCGATTGGGAACGCGATCGTCGCCGCCGCCCAGGAGGTCATCGACGGCAAGCTGGACGACCACTTCCCGCTGGTCGTCTGGCAGACGGGGTCCGGCACCCAGTCGAACATGAACGCCAATGAGGTGATCTCGAACCGCGCCATCGAGATGCTGGGCGGCGAGATGGGCTCGAAGAAGCCGGTCCACCCCAACGACCACGTCAACATGAGCCAGTCGTCGAACGACACCTATCCGACGGCCATGCACATCGCCTGCGCCGAACAGGTGGCGAAGGAAGTGATGCCGGCGCTGGAGCACCTGCACGCCGCCCTGAACGGCAAGGCCAAGGCCTTCGACCACATCATCAAGATCGGCCGCACCCACACCCAGGACGCCACGCCGCTGACGCTCGGCCAGGAGTTTTCGGGCTATTCGATGCAGATCGGCAACGGCGTGCGTCGGTTGAAGGAGACCCTTTATGGTCTCTATGAGCTGGCCCAGGGCGGCACCGCCGTCGGCACCGGCCTGAACGCGCCGGTGGGCTTCGCCGAGCTGGTGGCCGAGAAGATCGCCGGCATCACCCACCTGCCCTTCATCACCGCGCCGAACAAATTCGAGGCGCTCGCCGCCCACGACGCCATGGTCTTCAGCCACGGCGCGCTCAACACCGTGGCCGCTTCGCTGTTCAAGATCGCCAACGACCTGCGCTTCCTAGGATCGGGCCCGCGCTCGGGCCTGGGTGAGCTGTCGCTGCCGGAGAACGAGCCTGGCTCGTCGATCATGCCGGGCAAGGTGAACCCGACCCAGTGCGAGGCCCTGACCATGGTCTGCGCCCAGGTGTTCGGCAACCAGGCGACCATGACCTTCGCCGGCGCCAGCGGCCACTTCGAGCTGAACGTCTTCAACCCGGTGATGGCCTACAACTTCCTGCAGTCGTGCCGCCTGATCGCCGACGCATCGATCTCCTTCACCGACAACTGCGTCGTGGGAATCGAGGCCCGCGAGGACAACATCAAGGCCGCCCTGGAGCGCTCACTGATGCTGGTGACGGCGCTGAACGGCAAGCTCGGCTACGACAACTGCGCCAAGATCGCCAAGGCCGCGCACAAGAACGGCACGACGCTGCGCGAAGAGGCCGTCGGCGGCGGTTATCTGACGAACGAGGAGTTCGACGAATACGTCCGCCCGGAGAAGATGATCTCGCCGGGCTGAGGCGTCGAGGCCGCCGAGTGATGAGCGCCGCCTCTCCGGGCGGCGCTTTTCGTTTGCGCCCTACTCGGCCGCGTAGACCAGGGGATGGTGGTGGGCCCAGAGGTGGGCGCGGTAGGTTTCGAAGCACTGTTCGCCGCAGATCAGGCGCATCAGCGCGCCCTCGGCGATGAGGGGCGCGCAGGTCGGATCAGCTTGGACCAGGGGCGTGAGCGCCTCGGCGTTCCAGGCGCGGCTGTGCTCGACGTCGAGCTGGGCGTGCAGCTGGAAATACTTCCGGTGCGCGGGCGCGACGCCCAGGCGAGCCAGGCCTTCGGCGACGAGGGCGACGCGGGTCGGGGCGGTGAGTTCGACCACGCCTAATGCGCCGATCGACTGGTAGGCGTAGCGGCGGGTGGCGGCGAACGCCGTCAACAGATTGGCGAGGCAAAGCGACTGCCAGGCGGTGCCTTCGATGGACGGTTTCAGACCCAGGCCCTCGACGGTGCGGTCAAGCATAGGGCCGTGCATGCCGCCTTCGGCGCCGCGGCCCATCTCGTCCCAGTAGTTCCGCGCGAGTTCGAGTTTCGGGCGGGCCGGCAGCTTCACCTGGGTCATGGCGACGAGGTCGTCGAAGCCCGCCTCGCCGGCGGCTTCCTGAGTCAGGAACCACTTCATCTGCTCGAGGTCCGCGGAGGAGGCCAGCCAGTCGAACAGCGGGTCCCATTGGCCGGGGCCGGCGTCCTTCAGGGCCTCGAACCAGGCGATGAAGCCGGCGACGTCGGTCGGGACGTGGGCGATCTGATGGGCGATCCGGCCGCGGAAGGCTTCGACGAAGTCGCCTTCCAGACGGGCCATGCGGAAATTGTCGTAGAGCTCGGCGCGCCATGTGTCGTGCGGCGCGGAGACGGCCAGGCGCCGCCGATTCCAGCGCGCGAGACCGATGTGCAGGGATTCGGCGTCAGGGAATTCGGGCGTAAACTCACCGACACGCGCGAGATTTTGACCAGCTAGCATTGAGAAGTCCCTCCGGACCGCAAGAAGCGCGTCCGTAAGGGCTTGGTTCCTATGGCTAACCTTGTTTAGCGCTCACCCTTCCAGCGCCCATAGGAGCCGATAGTAGGCGATCCGATCCGGGTCCGGATCAACGCCATAGGCGGCGTAGAAGGCAGCGTCCCAGCCGGGGCCGAAGTTCCAGTCCAGACTCCAGGCGCAGATCGCTACGTCGGCCCAGCGATCGGCGAGGCCAAGGGCGCCGAAGTCGACGTGGCCGACCCACCCGCCGGTAGCGCCGATCAGGGTGTTGGGCGCGCAGGCGTCGCCGTGGCAAACGACAAGGCGATCGATCGGTGGGATGTCCTCGATGATCGCCAGCGCCTCATCGAGACTGAGGTGACGCAATTCGGGTCGCCAGTCGGCGGGGATGATCAAGCCAGCCGCCGCGCGATGGCGTACGGCCTCGCGGCGAGCCTCGGCCATCCAGCTGTACGGGCAGTCCGCGACAGGCAGAGCGTCGTGCAGGGCGCGCAGGCCACGCCCCACCGCAGCGATGACCGGAGCGAGATCCTGACGCCAGCGTTCGTCCACGGCGTTGAGGCCTGCCATCGCCGCGGTCTCCAGCCACTCGCCGGTCTCGTCGTGACCAAACGCGAGGACGCGAGGCGAAGGCGCATGGGGATTGGCCCAGGCGAGCTTGGCGGCCTCGGTCGCCAGGGACCCGCCGCTGTTCGCCGGGACGAACTTCACAAAGCTGGAGGGCTCGCCGAGGACTTCGAAGGTGAGGCCGCCCTGCCCGTTCAGCCAGACGGGGCGCAGCGCACGGTCGCCCGCGAGCCGGCGCACAGCGGCCGGGACGGCGACGTCGGCAGGCGGCGCGCCGGCAAGGGGCGGCGCGCTCATGATCAGGAACGTCGAGCGACCGCGAAGTCGGCGAGATCTTCCAGGGCCTGGCGCCAGCCGCCTGGGGCGAAGTCGGCCAGGGCGACCTTGGCGCTGTCAGCGTAGGCGCGGGCGTGGGCCAGGGTTCCCGCCAGGGCGCCGGTGCTGCGCATCAGGGCGACCGCATGCTCCAGATCACCGTCCACCTGCTCACGGCGGTCGACGGTGCGGTCCCAGAAGCCCTGTTCAGAGGGTCCGGAGGCCGCCATGGCCAACAGCAGCGGCAAGGTGACCTTGCCTTCGCGGAAATCGTCGCCGGTGTTCTTGCCCAGGGTCTGGGAGTCGCTGGAGTAGTCGAGCGCGTCATCGATCAGTTGGAAGGCCAGGCCCAGGTCCTGGCCATATTGGCGCAGCGCCTGGGCGCGGCTGGCTTCGGCGCCGGCGGAGACGGCGCCGGCCTCGGCGGAGGCGGCGAAGAGTTCGGCGGTCTTGGCGCGGATGATCTCGAGATAGACGTCGATGGTCAGGTGGATGTCGTGGGCGCGGGTGAGTTGCAGGACCTCGCCTTCGGCGATCACGCGGCTGGCGCGGGCGAGAATCTCGAGCGCCGCCATGGAACCCGCGTCGACCATCAGTTCGAAGGCGCGGGCGAACAGGAAATCGCCGACCAGGACACTGGAGGGCGCCCCCCAGATCAGGTGGGCGGCGACCCGGCCGCGGCGCAACTCTGAGGAATCGACCACGTCGTCGTGGAGCAGCGTAGCGGTGTGGATGAACTCGACTGCGGCGGCGAGCTTGAGGCAGGAATCATCGCTGGCGTCGGACAGCCGGGCGGCGGCCACGGTCAGCAGCGGGCGCAATCGCTTGGCCGAGCCGGCGATCAAATGGTCGGCCAGCGCCGGGATCACCGGGACTTCAGACCGCATATGGTGGCGGATCAGGGCGTCGACGCCAGCCATGTCCTTGGCGGCGAGGGTCTGCAGGTGGTCGAGGGACACCGGCTTTTCGGCGACGGTTGCTGTCTCGGTCACGCGGCGGCCCACTCCTGATCACTGCGGCGCGCGAGGCGCCGTGGTAGGGGAGCTTAGGGTGCCCCACCCGCGAGGGTTTTATAGGGGTCGGGCGGATACGGGAATGGACGACGTCACGGAAAACGGTCTGCTGGACGGACGGCTGCGTCTGCGGCAGCCTGCGCGTGGCTATCGGGCAGGACTGGACGCCGCCCTGCTGGCCGCAGCCTGCGACGCCAAGCCGATGCAAAGGGTGATCGAAGCCGGCTGCGGCGTCGGCGCAGCGTTGCTGACGGCGGCGGTACGGCGGCCGGAGGCGCACTTCCTGGGCGTCGAGCGCGATGCGGACGCCCTGGGCCTGGCGCAGGAGAATATCGCGCTGAACGGCCTGAGCGCGCGGGTAAGCGCGATCAGCGGCGATGTCGCCGCGCGATTCTCGGCCCTGCGGCTTCCGGCCTTCGACGCGGCGATGAGCAATCCGCCCTTCTTCGACGACCCGCAAGCCTTGCGCGGGCCCGCGCCGGAACGGCGCGGCGCCTGGATGGCGGACGCCGGTTTGGCCGCCTGGACGAGGTTCCTCACGAAGGCGGTGCGGGAGGGCGGAAGCGTGACGATCATCCACCGGGCTGACCGGTTGGCCGACCTCCTGGCGCTGCTCGCCGCGGACAAATGCGGGTCGTTTCAGATCCGCCCGATCCAGCCTTTCGCTGATGAGCCGGCCAAGCGGGTGCTGGTGCGGGCGATCAAGACCGGCAAGGCGCCGCTCGCGCTTCTGCCTGCGCTAGTCCTGCATGACCGCGGCGGTGCGAAACATCGGGCGGAGGTCGAAGCGATCCTGCGTGGCGAGGCCGGCGTCGGCTGGTTATGATCACGCCATGACCGTTCTCGACCTTCAGACCCTCGTCCAGCGCTACGAACAGATCGCGACGATCGACATCGACGGCGACGGCTTGGGCATCAATCGCGGCAAGCGGCGCTGCATCATGAGCTGGGCGCAGTTCGAAGACATGAGCGCGGCCGAGGGCGACGCCCATATCGTCAAGGTGCTGGGGCTCGAGGACTAGGCCCAGGCCTGCGAATGCCTCCGGAGAGGTTTCAAAAGCCCTCGGCCAGGAGGTCCTGATGTTCGGCGTGGCGCTTTATGTAGCCGGCGAAAAAGCTGCAGGTCGGCTTGACCGCCAGACCTTCGGCGCGGGCCCAGGCGAGCGCGCTCTCGGCCAGCTTGCCGGCGACACCCTGGCCTGAAAAGGCCTCAGGCACGACCGTGTGGGGAAAGACGACCGCGCCCGGCTCAAGCCTGTATTCGGCGAAGGCGACGTCGTCGCCGACAGCAACTTCAAAGCGGTTGGCGGCCTCGTTGCGGACGATGTCCATGGATGACTCCGGAAATGAAGAAGGCCCGGAGCTTGCGCGCCGGGCCTTCGGTAAGTCCAGACTAGCGCGCGATCAATTGCGCGCGGTGTCGACCAGCTTGCCCTTGGTGATCCAGGGCATCATGGCGCGCAGACGTTCGCCCACGGCTTCGATCTCGTGCTCGCCGGCGCGGCGGCGGGTGGCCTTGAAGGACGGGGCGCCGACGGCGTTCTCATTCATCCAGTCGCGGGTGAAGCGGCCCGACTGAATGTCGTCGAGCACCTTCTTCATCTCGGCCTTGGTCTCCGAGGTGACGATCCGCGGGCCGGTGACGTACTCGCCATACTCGGCCGTGTTCGAGATCGAGTAGTTCATGTTGGCGATGCCGCCTTCGTAGATCAGATCCACAATGAGCTTCACTTCATGCAGGCACTCGAAATAGGCCATTTCCGGCGCGTAACCGGCCTCGACCAGGGTTTCGAAGCCCGCGCGGATCAGCTCGACCAGGCCGCCGCAGAGGACCACCTGCTCGCCGAACAGGTCGGTTTCGCATTCCTCGCGGAAGGTGGTCTCGATGACGCCCGAGCGGCCGCCGCCGATGGCCGAGGCGTAGGCCAGGCCGAAGTCATGGGCGTTGCCCGTGGCGTTCTGGTGGATGGCGATCAGGCAGGGCACGCCGCCGCCCTTTTGATATTCACCGCGCACCGTGTGACCAGGGCCCTTGGGCGCGATCATCAGAACGTCGATGCCGGGCGCCGGCTCGATCAGGTTGAAGTGCACGTTCAGGCCGTGGGCGAACAGGACGGCCGTACCGTCGCGCAGGTTCGGGGCGATCTCGTTGTTGTAGATGCCGCGCTGCAGTTCGTCCGGCGCCAGGATCATGATGGCGTCGGCCCATTGGGCGGCCTCCGGCACGGTCATGACGGTCAGGCCGTCGGCTTCCACCTTCTTGGCGGTGGCCGAATCCGGACGAAGGGCGATGGCGACGTTCTGCACGCCGGAGTCGCGAAGGTTGAGCGCGTGGGCGCGGCCCTGGGAGCCGTAGCCTACGATGGCGATCTTCTTGTCCAGGATGCGGGAAATGTCAGCGTCGCGATCGTAATAGACGCGCATGATTGTTCTCCTGAACAGAAAGGGCCGCCGGGCCTTGCGCAAGGCGTGGCGGTGAAGCGGGCGCTTCACAGCGGTTTTTTGCCCAAAGGTCAAGGGAAGGCTCGAAGGCGGCGCCGATCCATGGCAGGCCGAACCCGCAATGATTGAGGTAACGCCCGCCATCACTCTGGCCGATGACGAGGTCCAGGCCCGGTTTGTCCGCGCCTCCGGCCCTGGCGGCCAGCATGTGAACAAGACCTCCACCGCCGTGGAGCTGCGCTTTGACGTGCGTGGATCGCCGGCTCTGCCGGAGCCGGTGCGGGCGAGACTCTACAAACTGGCGGGCTCGCGGCTGACGCAAGATGGGGTCCTGGTGTTGCTCGCCGAGAACCACCGATCGCAGATGCTCAACCGGGCCGACGCCTTGGACCGCCTGATCGCCCTGATCCGCGAGGCGGCCAAGCCCCCGCCCCCGCCGCGGAAAAAAACCAAGCCGACCTACGCCTCGAAGCTGAAGCGGCTCGACGGCAAGTCGAAGCGAGCCGGCGTGAAGTCGCTGCGCGGCCGGCCCGGACGAGAAGAGTAGGAGACGGTCGGATGCTGCGCGCACTCGCACTGGCGGACATGGACGCGGCTGCCCGAATCCATCGCGCTGCGCTCGCCAGCGCCGTGCCTCACATTGATAAATTCCACACGCCTGAAGAAGATCGTTGGTTCTACCGGCAGCGCATGTTCGTGGAATGCGACCTGATCGGCGTGTTCGAACATGGAGCGATGGTCGGGTTCATCGGGCTAAGACCTGGTTGGATAATGCAGCTGCATGTCGACCCAGGCCATCAGCGGCGCGGCTGTGGCTCCGCGCTCATCGAGATGGCTAAGGCGGCGCAGCCAGAGCTGAAGGCTTGGACCTTTCAAGCCAACGCGGGCGCGCGGGCCTTCTACGAAGCGATGGGCTTCGAAAATATCGAGATGACCGACGGCGCGGACAATGAAGAACGAGAGCCGGACGTCCTGTATCAATGGGGGGCCAGCAATGTACGTCCCTGATCATTTCGCCGTCGCAACCGAGGAAGTGGTCGCGTTGCTGCGCCACGCGCAGCTGGCGATCCTGACGACAGGGGGCCCCGCGGGCCTCTACGCCACCCATTTGCCGATGATCTACGACGCTGCGACGGGGACTCTGCGAGGGCATGTGGCGCGGGGCAATCCGCATACGCGGCTGGCCATCGAGGGCGAGGCGCTGGCGATCTTCCAGGGTCCGGACGGCTATGTCAGCCCGAGCTGGTATCCGAGCAAGGCGGCCGATCCGCGGGTTGTGCCGACCTGGAACTATGAAGCGGTCCACGTCTATGGCGCGCTGGCCTGGCGCGACGAGGCGGCGTGGATCATCGACAATGTCACCGAACTGACCGCGCGGTTCGAAGCGGAGCGCGCCGAACCCTGGCAGGTGAACGACGCGCCCGCGGACTATGTGCAGGCTTTGGTCCGTGGGGTGATCGGCGTCGAGATCCGGATCAGCCGCGTCGAGGCCAAGCGCAAGCTGTCACAGAACCGATCCGCGGCGGACCAGCGGGGCGTGATCGAGGGCCTGGAAGGCAGGGAGGGCGGCGCGGCGCTGGCGGCGGCGATGCGGCGTCTGGAATTCTAACCAAACATTTCTGGCGCACACAGAATTTGCGTCAGCGCCTGAGCGCCCTATGGTGACGCCCGGCGCGGAATGGCGCGCCTTCAGCCTCCACGTTGACGATGATGTTCCGCAAAACCGCCCTCATTCTGATCGCCCTCGCCGGGCTGGTTGGCTGCGCGCCGACGCTTGGCCCGCCCCCGCCCCCGCCGATGGGGACCGCCGAATTTAGCACCGAGGACTTCTCGTGGTCGGCGGTGCCTGGCCCCAACAGCATCGTCGGCCGGCTGGCGCCGCGTTCGGTCAGCTATACCTGCCATGGCGCGAGCGTGCTGCTGACGCCGGAGACGCCGTGGTCGCGGCGTCGGATGGTGGCGCTCTATGGTTCGGCCGATCGCTCCGCCCTGCCCGCCGACGAAGTCCGGGCGCGCACGCCGTCAGCGCCAGCCGGCGACTATTCGGCCTTCATCCGCCGCGCGACTTGCGAAGGCGATCGGTTCAGCTTCGCCGGCCTGCCAGACGGCGTCTGGTTCGTCATCACGCTCGCCAAGCCGGTGACGCCGGGCGCCGGGCCCAACCTGGCCCTAATGCGACGGGTCATGACCCGCGGCGGCCGGATCGCCACATCTGAACTTTAGCGGCGGCCGGCGAATTCATTAAGGAAGCGATAAGCTTCACTAGAACCACCGGGCGATGACGGCGTTGTCTCTTTCAACAGGAGCAACATCGATGCGCACGTTGATCATCGCCACCGCGATCGCCACCCTGGCCGGAGCCGCCATGGCCCACGCCGAGCCGCAACGCACGGCGCGCGCGCCGTCCGTGGAGCGCTTCGCCGTGCAGGCGAGCTACACCGCCCCTGCCGAAAGAATCGGCCAAGGCTATTCCCTCCAGGCGCGCCGCATCGCTGACTGCCTGGCCGATCAGGCCAACCGCACCGCCGCCGTGCGCAGCCCCGCCGTTTTGGAACGGCGCTGCGACATCTGATCCCAAGCTGCATTTTGGGAAACCCGGGGGTCCCGGCCCGCGTTAGGATGACCGAGAGGGACGCCCCGTTCTACGAGGCGAATAGATGAAGAAGTTTCTGACCGCCGCACTTGCCGGCATGACGCTCGCCGCCGGTATCGGCGCCGCCGAGGTCGCCCAGGCCCAGCCTGGCTACTACTATCGCGATGGCTATGGCGGCCGCGCCTGGAATGGCGGTCGCTGGGACAATGGTCGTTACCACAATCGCTATTATGGGCGTCGCAACAATGACGGCGCGCTCGCAGCCCTGGCCGCCGGCGCTCTGATCGGCTCAGCTGTGGCCCAGGGCAACCGCGGATACTATGGCGGCGGCTACGGATATGATGGCGGCTACGGCTACTACGATGGCGGCGGCTACTACGACCGTCCCTACCGCGTGCGCTGCTTCAACCAGCGGATCTGGGATCCCTACTGGGGCCGCACCGTGGTCCGGCGGGTCTGCCGCTAAGCAAAAAGAGAACGCCCGCCAGTCACCTGGCGGGCGTTTTCCTTAGTGCACCCGGGCGCGACCGATCTTCAGGCCCTCGTCAGAGGCGGTGACATCGATGACAGCGCCGTCTTCGAGATCGCCGGCGAGCAGCTTGCGGGCGATGGGATCGACGAGGTCCTTCTGGATCACGCGCTTGAGCGGACGGGCGCCATAGGCGGGGTCGTAGCCCTTGTCGCCCAGCCAGTGCAGGGCGGCGCTGTCCAGAGTGATCGACATGCGCCGATCAGCCAGGAGCTTCTCCACCCGCTCGAGCTGGATGCGGACCACGCCGTCCATCTCCGCCCGACCAAGACGCTTGAAGAGGATCACTTCGTCGATCCGGTTGAGGAACTCCGGCCGGAAATGATGACGAACGACGTCCATGACCAGCGGACGCGCGGCCTCAACATCCGCATCGTCCGGCAGGGCGGCGAGATGTTCGGAGCCGAGGTTGGAGGTCATGATGATCAAGGTGTTGCGGAAATCGACCGTGCGGCCCTGGCCATCGGTCAGGCGGCCATCGTCCAGCACCTGCAGCAGGATGTTGAAGACATCGGGGTGGGCCTTCTCCACCTCGTCGAACAGCAGGACCTGGTAGGGGCGGCGGCGCACCGCCTCGGTCAGCGCCCCGCCCTCGTCGTAGCCGACGTAGCCGGGAGGCGCGCCGATCATGCGGCTGACGGCGTGTTTCTCCATGTACTCGCTCATGTCGAGGCGCGTGATGGCGTGCTCGTCGGCGAACATGAATTCGGCTAGCGCCTTGGTGAGCTCGGTCTTGCCGACCCCGGTGGGCCCCAGGAACAGGAACGAACCGATCGGCCGGTTCGGATCCTGCAGGCCGGCGCGGGCGCGACGAACGGCGTCTGAGACGGCCAGGAGCGCCTCCTCCTGACCAACCACACGACCGCGGAGCGCGTCTTCCATGGCGAGGAGCTTCTCGCGTTCGCCTTCCAACATCTTTTCGACAGGCACGCCGGTCCAGCGGGAGACGACGGCGGCGATCTGCTCGGCGTCGACAGTCTCGGGGTTCTGGGCGTTCTCCGCGGCCAAGGCGTCGGCTTCCTCCAGGCGTTTCTCGAGGGACGGAATCTCGCCATAGGCGATCTCGGAAGCGCGCTGCAGATCACCGCGGCGCTGGGCGGCGACGAGTTCGGCGCGCAGTCGGTCGAGCGCTTCGCGCGCCTGGGCGGCGGAGGAGACTTTGTCCTTCTCGGACCGCCAGGTCGTGGTCATGTCCTCGGACTGGGCTTCCAGATCGATCAACTCGTCGTCGAGCTTTTCGAGGCGCGCCTTGGAAGCCTGGTCGGTTTCCCGCGTGAGGGCCTCGCGCTCGATCTTCAGCTGGACAATCCGGCGGTCGATCTCGTCGAGTTCTTCGGGCTTCGAATCGACCGCCATGCGCACGCGGCTGCCGGCCTCGTCGATCAGGTCGATGGCCTTGTCCGGCAGAAATCGGTCGGTGATGTAGCGGTTCGAGAGCGTGGCGGCGGCGACGATGGCGCTATCGGAGATACGCACGCCGTGGTGGACCTCATACTTCTCCTTCAGGCCCCGCAGGATGGAGATGGTGTCCTCCACTGTCGGTTCGGAGACGAAGACGGGCTGGAAGCGCCGCGCCAGCGCAGCGTCCTTCTCCACGTGCTTGCGGTATTCATCGAGCGTGGTCGCGCCAACGCAGTGCAGCTCGCCGCGGGCCAGCGCGGGCTTCAAGAGATTGGAGGCGTCCATCGCGCCATCCGACTTCCCGGCGCCGACCAGGGTGTGCATCTCGTCGATGAACAGGATGATCGAGCCTTCGGCGGCGGTGACCTCGTTGAGAACCGCCTTCAGCCGCTCTTCGAACTCACCGCGATACTTCGCGCCGGCGATGAGCGAGCCCATGTCGAGGGAGTGGAGCTGCTTGTCCTTCAGGCTCTCAGGCACGTCGCCGTTGACGATGCGCAACGCGAGGCCTTCGACGATGGCGGTCTTGCCGACGCCCGGTTCGCCGATGAGGACGGGGTTGTTCTTGGTGCGCCGACTCAGGACCTGGATGGTGCGGCGGATCTCCTCGTCGCGGCCGATGACCGGGTCGAGCTTGCCGTCGCGGGCGGCTTGAGTGAGGTCGCGGGCGTAACGCTTCAGCGCGTCATAGCCCTCCTCGGCCGAAGCTGAGTCGGCCGTGCGGCCCTTACGTAGGGCCTGGGCGGCGTCCTCGAGCGACTTCGGGTTCACGCCGGCGGTTTTCAGGGCCTGGGCGGCCTCGCCGCCGTCCTTGGCGAGCGCGATGAGCAGCCGCTCAGTCGTGACGAAGGCGTCGCCCGCGGCCTTTGCGGCGTTCTCGGCCTCAGCGAAAACGCGGGCGGCGTCAGGGTTCATATAGAGCTGGCCGGACCCGCCCTCGACGCGCGGCGTCTTGGCGAGCAGGGTCTCGGCGGCCTGGTCGGCGACGTCCGGTTTGCCACCGGCGCTCTGGATCAGGGCGCGGGACAGGCCGTCCTGCTCTTCCAACAGGACCTTGAGGATATGGGCGGGCGCGAGCTGCTGATGGCGGCGCGCCAAGGCCAGGCTTTGGGCCGACTGGATCGCCTGCTTGGCGCGGTCGGAATAGACATCGATGTTCATCGGTTCCCCTTCGTTAGGCGGAGCGTGGCCGGGACCTCCCATGAGCATCCCGGCCGACCGACCGGATGTAGTGTGGCAGATCAGCCACACAAGGCCGTGCGACCCTATCGCGCGTAGAGCTTGACCACCCGGTAGAGAAATTCGCGACCTTCGTAGAGCGTGTCGACGCGGATGCGTTCGTTCAATCCATGGACTCCGCCGCCGTCCGGCTCGCCGCCCATGCCTGACAACCCGTATCCGGGAACGCCTGCGGGCAGGAGAAAGCGGCTGTCGGTCGCACCGGTGGACATGGCCGGAATGATCGGCACGCCAGGATACATCTCCTCGGCGACGGCCGTGGCCGGCCCAAGGACGCGCGCCGTCAGGGCCGGCGGCGGCGAGACCGGGCTCAACTTGCCGCTGGGCGTGACCTTCACCTGTGGATCGGCGATCACGCCGGTGAGGGTCGCCAGGATTTGATCGACGCTTTCGCCCGGGAGGATGCGGCAGTTCACATTGGCGCCGGCGCGCTGCGGCAGGGCGTTGTCGGCGTGGCCGGCGGAGACAAGCGTCGCCACGCAAGTTGTGCGCATCATGGCGTTGTAGCTGGGATCGCTGGCCACCGCCTGGAGCGCAGCGTTCGGCGGCGCCGCCGGCGCGGCGGCGACCGCACGCATCGCTTCGCCCATGGGCCCGCCCTGCAGCGCGCCCATGCGATCGAAGTAGAGCTTGGTCGCCTCGTTGATGGCGACGGGGAAGTCGAAGGCGCCGATCTTCGTGAGGGCCGCGGCGAGCCGATAGATGGCGTTGTCCTTGACCGGCCGCGAAGAGTGGCCGCCCGGGTTGGTCACCTCCAATTGGTAGTTCTGGTAGACTTTCTCCCCGGCCTGCATGCCGACGAAGAGGCGCTTGCCGTTCTCGATCCGGCCACCGGCGCCCTCATTCAGGGCGAACTCGGCGTCGAGCACGCCGGGATGTTCCCTGAGGAGCCATTCAACGCCGTTGAACGTGTCGGGCGTCTCCTCGCCGCAGGTCAGCGCCAGCTTGATCGCCCGCTTAGGTTTGAAGCCCTCCTGACGGTAGCGGACAAGCGCGTCGGTGAAGGCCGCGGCCATGGCTTTGTCGTCAGCGGCGCCGCGGGCGTAGAAGTAGCCGCCCTCCTCCACCAGCTTGAAGGGATCGCGAACCCAATCCTCACGCTTGGCTTCGACCACGTCGAGGTGGGCCAGCAGAAGGATCGGCTTGGCGGCCTTGTTGGATCCCGGCAGGATCGCGACAAGATTGCCATCCCTGGGGCGGTCGGCGGGGACGTAGATCTTCACATCGACGTCGGGATAGCCGGCGGCCTTCAGGCGCGCGGCCATGGCCTCGGAGGCGGCGGTGCAGGAGCCGGCGCTGAGCGTCGTGTTGATCTCGACGAGCTCCTGGTAGAGCGCGCGGAACGCCGCCTGCCCCGGATAGGCCGGCTGCGCCGCGGCGGGGGCCGCGACCGCCAGCGCCGCAGTCAGGGCGAGCGCGCCCAGTCTCTTGTCAGCCACCTTCGTCCCTCGTTTCCGGTTCCGGTTCCGGACCCAAGGCTAGGTCCGAACCGGCCGCGCCGTCTACGGCTTCGCGACCTGGGCGGCGCACGCAGGTCCGTCAGTGGGGCGGATTGTGCTTCTCAAGGAAAGTCACGACCGAGGTGAGCATCGCCTGGCGCGTGGTCCCAGTGGTCAGCCAGTGGTCTTCGCCGGGGAGAACGACGAGTTCTGAGGGCTTGCCGGCCTTCTCAAGCGCGCGGGCCATGATCTGGCTCTGCTCAAGCGGCACCACCGTGTCGTCCCGACCGTGGATCATGAGCAGAGGGATTTCGACCTCGCCTGCGTGCTCGGAAGGCGAGATCTTGGAGAGGTCGGGGTCTTTCGCGTCATCGGCGCCCATGAACCTGGTCCAGTAGCGTTGCGCGCGACGGACGCGGTAGGCGCCGACCATCCGCTTAAGATCCGCAGGGCCTGCGACGGAGGCGGCGCAGCGATAGACCCCGCGGTCGAGGGTCGCGCCGGCCAGAGCCGCGTAGCCGCCGTAACTGGCGCCGACAATACAGACCCGCTTAGGATCGATGACGCCCTGCCCCGCCAAGTAGCGCACCCCGTCGGAGAGGTCGGTCTGCATTTTGCGGCCCCATTGGCCGTACCCCGCCTCGAGCAGGGACCGCGTCACGCCGTCAGACCCGCGATAGTTGACCTGCAGCACCGCGTAGCCGCGCGACGCCATGGCCTGAGCCCACCAGTCGAACCCCGGCATGTCGCGCACAGCCGGGCCCCCATGAGGAAAGACCACCAGCGGGAGCGCCTTCTCGGCGCGGCCGCGCGGCAGGGTGAGGTAGCCCGCTAAGGCCAGGCCGTCGGCCGCCTTGAAACTGACCGTCCGCTTCTCGGCCACGTCGCTGGGCGTCAGGTCGCGATACTCTGGACCGAGCCAGACCGCGGTGTGCTTGTTGCGATCGACCAGGGCGTAGGCCGGTCCATCCTTGGGCGAATCCACCCGCACCACGACCTGGGTGCGATCATTGCTCCAGGAGATCATGCGCACGAGGTCGCCGGGGAAAGCGGCGGCGACTCCGCGCCACAGCCTTTGATCGGCAGGATCGAAGAAGGTGTAGGCCGGCGCGCCATCGATCGTATGGACAAAGCCGATCAGCCGGCGTGACACCGGATCGTGGATAAAGCTGGTGGCGTCCTTCGCAAGCGCGGCGGACTGCGCGCCGTCCTTCAAGGCGACCTCGCGCACCTCGGCGCCGTCCTCGGTGTCGGTGCTGACCAGGACGCTCGCGCCGTCGCGGCCCATGCCGAGGAGGGAGGGACCATCGATCGGCGCATCGACGACCAGGACCTCGGTCCAGATGTCAGACGACTTGAGGCGAAGCCGCCAGCGCCCGGCGCGGTCGTCATAAACCGACTCAGCGACCGCTTCCCCGGCTTCATCCACCACGACATTGCGGGTCCCCAAGCTGCCCGCGAAGGTGACCCGGGTCTGACGCACATTGTTCAGGTCAATCCTGAAGACCGTCAGCACGCCCTGGCTGCCCGGAAAAGACACGCCGTTGACGAAGGCGTAGGGCTTGCCGTCGAGGACCCGGATGTCCGGTGAGCGGTAGATGACGTTCATCCCGTTGACGCCCTCCATCAGCGAGCGCGCGCGGTCGTTCTTGACGTCGACCACCAGAGCCATCGGCCATTCCTGCCGCGGGGCGATGACGCCGCCGGCCGTGCCCGTGCGGGACCAGGTGATGATCAGGTGGTTGGGACTGCCCCAGGTCAGATCGCGAAGCTTCGTCTCGCCGACGGGCATCCGCTTGACGATCTTCATGTCGGCGATCTGCTGAACGACGACCTCCCGGGCCTCGCCGTTGGTCACGGTCAGCGCCAGATGGGCGCCATCCGGGGCCATGGCGACGTCTTCGATCCGCGGGAGCCGTCCGTAGACCTCAAGCGGCGCGGCGGCGGCGGCGCATGAAAGGGCGACGGCGGCGCACAACCCGGCGAACAGGCGCCCAAAACAAAACCTCACGACCGCCCCCGCGTCTACCGAACAGCGGGCATATCAAACCCGGCGAAGCTTCGCCGATCAAGTTAGTTGAGGTCGTTCTTCTTCACCGGTTCGGGCGGCATCGGCGCGATGGGTACGCCGTCTTCAACGAGGTCGCGGACCTCCTCGCTCGTAGCCTGGCCATAGATGCCGCGCTGGTCGGCGCGACCCTCGTGGATGGCCCGGGCCTCGTCGGCGAAGCCGTCGCCGACGTCATCGAAGGTGTCGATGACGTGCTCGCGCAGCTTGCGCATGGTCTCCATCATCATGGCGCGCGTGAGCGGCTGGTCGGCGCCGACGCCGCGCTGTCGCTTAGTGCCAGCGACCGCGGGCGCCATGATCTGCTTGCGTACGGCGCGGCTGGCGCAGACCGGGCATTCGACCAGGCCGCGGGCCTGCTGGTCGTCGAAATCAGCGGACTTGCCGAACCAGCCTTCGAATTCGTGGTCGTGTTCGCAGACCAGGGCGTAGCGGATCATGCCAGGGCCGTGGGGGCGCTGAAGGCCCGCGCATTGACCAGAGCCGGGATCGCCGCGCGCGCCTTCGCCGAAGCCGACAGATCGAGATCGGCGAAGAGGACGCCAGGTTGGTCGTGGTCAAGCTCGCCCAGGATCTCGCCCCACGGCGAGACGACCAGCGAGTGACCATAGGTGCCGCGGCCGTCCTCATGGAAGCCGCCCTGGGCGGGGGCGAGGATGAAGCTGCCGGTCTCAATCGCGCGGGCGCGCAGCAGGATGTGCCAGTGGGCGGCGCCGGTGGTGCGGGTAAAGGCCGAGGGCACGGTCAGAACCTCCGCGCCCGCCAGCGCCAGGGCGCGGTAAAGCGCAGCGAAGCGAACGTCGTAGCAAACGGTGAGGCCAAGTCGGAGGTCATCCGCTACGATGGCGACAGCCTTCTCGCCGGCCTCGTAGGCGGCCGACTCCCGCGAGGTCTCGCCGCCGGGCAAGGTGACATCGAACATGTGCAACTTGTCGTAGGTCGCCGCGATGGCGCCCGCTGGCGTGACCAGGGTCGAGCGATTGGCGGCCTTGCCGTCCTCGCGTAGCACCAAGGCTGAACCGATCAACAGCCAGACGCCAAGCTCGCGGGCGAGGTCGCGCAGGCCCCCGACCACGGGATCGCGTTCCAGGGTTAGCAACTGCGGCTGCAGGACCTCGCGGTCCTTCTGCAAGATGTTGGTTCCCTCAGGCGTCGCGATGAAGACCGCGCCACCGGCGGCGGCCTCGCGCACCAGCGGCGTCACATGGGCGAGCGCCGCGGCGTGCGTCGCCGGCGTGCGGGTCTGGACGAGGGCGATCTTCATCGATGGCGGTGGCGAATTCAGGCCGCCTGCAGGATCGGATCGAGTTCGCCAGCGCGGTCGAGGGCCACGACATCGTCGCAACCGCCCAGGTGGCGATCGCCGACGAAGATTTGCGGGAAGGTCGTGCGACCGCCCGAACGCTGGACCATCTCGGCCTTCTTCTCAGGATCGGAGCCAGCTTCGATCTCGGTGTAGGCGACGCCCTTGCCCTCGAGCAGTTCCTTGGCGCGGCTGCAGTAGGGGCAATAGGGCCGAGTGTAGATAGTGACCTGGGGCATCGGGCTTTTCCGAGTGGTTGTCGTGGCCTGTCGATATAGGCGTACCGTCAGCGTTCTTTAACCCGCGCCACGACCGCGGCGTCAACCCGAGCCGCCCCGGCCGCCTTGAGCGCCCGCGCGCAGCCCTCGAGCGTCGCCCCTGTGGTCATGACGTCATCGATCAGCAGAACGCGACGGCCGGCCACCTGCCGCGCCCGGCGGGGCGGCACGGCGAAGGCGCCGGCGAGGTTGCGTTTGCGGGCCTCGCCCGACTTGCCTTGTTGGCTGTCGGTGGCCCGGCGGCGGATCAGCGCGTCAGGCGCCAGGCGCACGCCGGCGCGCGCGGCGAGCGGCCGGGCGAGTTCGCAGGCCTGGTTGTAGCGGCGCCGGAACAGGCGGCCTCGGTGAAGGGGCACAGGCACGATCAGGTCGGCCTCGGCGATCAACTCATGGGCGGCGCGGGCCAGCCACGCGGCGAGCATGGGCGCGAGATCCAGCCGGTCGCCGTGCTTCAGCTTGAGGATCGGCTCGCGCGACACCTCATCGTAGAGGCAGGCCGCGCGGGCGGCGTCGAAGGCGCGGGGGCGGGCGAGACAGGCGGCGCAGCGCACGCCGGGATCGAACTCGAAGGGCGTTCCACAGCCGTCGCAGACCGGTCCGTCAAGGAAGACGATACGGGTCCAGGCGTCCCCTGAAAGGCCGCCGCCCAGGGTCTGCCCGCCGTCGTCGAGGGCCTGGGTCGGAAAGATCAGGTCCAGCGCCCCGCGCCACAGACCGCGCAGCCGCAGGGCGGCCGCAGAGGGCTGTTTGATTTCGACGGCGAAACGGCCATCTTCCGCGCCCATGCCGACCCCCCCAAACCTTCCGCCCGCCCTCTTCGACCGACGCCTGCGCCGGCGCCGACTGGACCGGGCCGCCGCCCGCTTCGCGGACGCCGATTTCCTGCATCGCCGCGCGGCTGAGGACATCGCCGACCGGATCGCCGCGATCATGCGCGACTTCCCGGTGGGCGTCGATCTGTCGGCGCGGCGCGGCGCGCTGGCCGAGGCGCTGGAAGCCGCGGCGCCTGGAAAGGTGGCGCTGCTGATCGAGGCTGACGCCTCGCCCGCCATGCTGGCGGGCCGCGGCGGCGCCCGGGTCGTGCTGGACGACGAGGCCCTGCCCTTCGCGGCGGGGAGCCTCGACCTCGTGGTCTCGACGTTGGCGCTGCACTGGGCCAATGACGTGGTGGGCGCGCTGATCCAGGCGCGGCGCGCGCTGAGGCCTGGGGGCGTTTTCATCGGCGCCATTCTCGGCGGCGCCACCCTGACCGAGCTGCGCCAGGCCTTCACCGAGGCCGAGGTCGCCGCCTGGGGCGGGGCGGGGACCCGCATCTCGCCCTTCGCCAGCGCTCAGGACGGGGCCGAGCTGCTCCAACGGGCGGGCTTTTCGGATCCGGTCTGCGACATCGACCGGGTGAGCGTGCGCTACGAACATCCCTTACGGCTGTTCGCCGACCTGCGGGCGATGGGCGAGACCAATGCGCTCACCGAGCGGCACCCTCGCGGCCTGACCCGCGAACTGATCGGCGACGTAGCCGGGCGTTACGCCGAAGCCCACGCCGGACCCGACGGCCGCATTCCGGCGACCTTCGAGATCCTGACGCTGACGGGGTGGGCGTAAGGCCGGGCCTACTGCATGTACCAGCCGTGGCTGACGACGATGGACTGGCCGGTGAGGGCGTTGGTGGGGAAGCCAGCGAAGAAGACAGCGGTGCGGGCGACGTCGTCGACGGTCGTGAACTCGCCGTCCACCGTATCCTTCAGCATCACCTTGGAGATGACGTCGGCCTCGCTGATGCCCAGCGCCTGGGCCTGTTCGGGGATCTGCTTCTCAACCAAGGGCGTGCGGACAAAGCCCGGGCAGATGACGTTTGAGCGCACGCCGTGGGCGGCGCCTTCCTTGGCGACCACCTTGGCCAGGCCCTCCAGGCCATGTTTGGCGGTGACGTAGGGCGCCTTGAGGAGCGACGCCTCCTTGGAATGCACCGAACCCATGTAGATGATGCTGCCGCCACGGCCCTGGGCGTACATGTGCTTCAGGCAGGCCCGCGTCGTCAGGAAGGCGCCGTCGAGGTGGATGGCGAGCAGCTTCTTCCAGTCGGAGAATTTGTAGTCCTCCAGGGGGCCGACGATCTGGATGCCCGCGTTCGAGACCAGGATGTCGATTCCACCGAGCTTGGCGGCGACGGCCTCTACGCCCGCGTCGACCTGGCCCTCGTCGGTCACGTCCATCGCCACGGCCATGGCGCGCTCGCCGGAGGGATCGAATTCCCGGGCTGTAGCCTCGGCCGCCGTCAGGTTCAGGTCGGCGATGGCGACCTTGGCCCCTTCGGCCAGGAAGGCCTTGGCGATATCCTTGCCGATGCCGCTGGCCGCGCCCGTGACGAGGGCGACCTTGTCTTGCAGGGTCATGATCAGTCCTTTTCCAGGGGGTCTGGCGCGGGGTTGTGCGCCCCGGGCGTGGTGAAGTCATAGACGTTCACGGCGTGCGCCGCGCTGGGCAAAGTGAGCACCTCGGGATGGGACAAGGTGCGGCGCGCGTCGCGCAGCCCGGCGGCCCAGTGTTCCTCCATGGATCGACGGGAGAACTCATAATCCTTGGCTTGCCCTTCGTAGGTCGCCGAGCGGTAGACCAACTGGACGATGTTGTAGACCGCCGGGTCCGAGGCCCTGGCCAACAGCTGCGCCTGGGGTGTGGCCGCCAGCTCCGGCGGCATCTGGGCGAGCAGTTCGTTGAAGGCGGCCCGCAGGCGCTGGGTCCTGCGGAAGGCGTCGGTGGCCGCGCGGGTGCGACTGGAATACTGCACCTCTTTCATGCGGACGGCGACCTCAGCCAGGTCGCGGGGGCGCGCGCCGCGCGCGCTCCACAGGTCGAGCTGGAAGATCAGGGTGTCGAGGTCTGAGCGTGCCGACAGCACCCAATCGAGCGGCGTGTTCGAAACCAATCCCCCGTCCCAGTAGTGCTCGCCGTCCACCTCCACCGCGTCGAAGGCTGGCGGCAGGGCGCCGCTGGCCATCACGTGCTCGGGCCCGATGATGTCGGTCCTGTTGTCGAAGTAGGCGAAATTGCCGCTGGCGACGTTCACTGCGCCGATGCTGAAGCGCATCTGCCGGTCGTTGATACGATCGAAATCCACGAGCCGCTCCAGCGTCGGCCTGAGGGCGGCCGTGTCATACCAGCTGGCCGCTCCCGGGCTGCCGGCCATGCGCATCATCGGCGGCGGCACACGGGGCGTGAAGAACCCCGGCACGCCGCGGGCCAGAATCTCGCCAGCCGAGAGCTGCCCCAGCCAACCACGCGCCGCATCGCTGCGCGCCCAGCCGCTCCACAGACCCGCCCAGCCGGCGTCCTGCGGCGTCGTCACCAGCTCCCAGAAGTCGCGCAGACGTTCGAGGCGCTTGTGATGGGGATTGCCGGCGATGATCGCCGCATTCACCGCGCCGATGGAGATGCCGGCCACCCAGGTCGGCTCAACGTCAGCTTCCAGCAGAGCTTCGTAAACCCCCGCCTGATAGGCGCCCAGAGCACCGCCGCCCTGGAGCAGGAGCACGATGCTTTCGAAGGCGGTGTGGGTCGCCTTCGCCGGCTCCGGCGCAGCGGCCGGGCTGTTGGTCATGCTGCACTCTCCATCCGCGATGTTGCGGTGCATCATCTATAGGGCGACTTGATGTCAGATGCAGGCATTGCTGAGCTTGACGCGCCCGGTTACCAATTCTGCATTGGCGCCTGCGACCGGCGCGAACCGCAAAAACAACAAGTCGCATCCAGGGAAGGAACGCCATGGCCGAACATCTCAAGCTGAAGAACCCCGTGAACGAGCGGCCGCAGGCGGCGTGGGGCTCTATCGCCACCGAGCTGGCGGGCAGTCAGACCCGGTTCGTGAAGGGCGAGCGCTGGACTCACCGCGTCATCGAGAAGGGTGATCCCGAAGCCCCGCCCCTGTTCTTGTACCATGGCGTCGGCGGCTATGCGGAGCCCTACGCCCGGGTGCTGCCCGCTCTTTCCCGCGACTTCCGCGTGTTCGCGGTGGACGCGCTCTACCACGGCTATTCCTCGAAGGAACCGTGGGATCCGGCCAACCGCACCGCCCTGCAGGCGGCGGCCTACGTCGATCTGATCCACGCGCTCGGCTACGAAAAGGCGATCTACGAAGGTGAATCCATGGGGGCGTCGATCGGCTTCGAGATCGGCATGCTCTATCCGGAGAGCCTGGATAAGCTGATCCTCAATGGCTATGGCCGCGTCGCGACCAAGCGCACCGAATGGAAGAAGCAGCCGTTCAAGGGCGACCTCTATGAGCTCTCGCGCGCCGCAGTGCTCGATCCCTCCTATGAGAATGTTCAGAAGCGCCTGTGGTGGCTGGTCCACGACAACGACGACATGAACGACGAGATGATCCGCATGCGGATGAAGATCTGGTCCGAGCCGGAGGTCAACGCTTCGCTGCGCCGCGTCTTCGGGGTCGACGGCGCCGATCCGCGTGAAGCGGCCAAGCCGTGGACCGAGGAAGAGGTGAAGGCGAAGTGGAAGGTCAAGGACACCTTAGTTGTCTACGGCACCTACAATCCGCAGCGGGGTCCGGACTACGGGGAGTATGGCGCCGACCTGATCGGCGCGAAGTTCTACGAGTTCAAGGACTGCGGCCACTGGCCGATGTGGGAAAGCCCCGACGAATACGTCGAGGCGCTGCGTAGCTACCTGCTCTAGGGTTGGCTCCCGGTCCCGGATGTCTCTGCGAGGCATCCGGGATGACGCGGCCTTTGGGGGAGATGATGGTGACCTTGTCGAAATCGCTGCGCAGA
Source organism: Phenylobacterium immobile (ATCC 35973) (assembly GCF_001375595.1). Classification (NCBI taxonomy): domain Bacteria; kingdom Pseudomonadati; phylum Pseudomonadota; class Alphaproteobacteria; order Caulobacterales; family Caulobacteraceae; genus Phenylobacterium; species Phenylobacterium immobile. The sequence goes on from NZ_CVJQ01000001.1 coordinate 2,564,008, forward strand.
AGCCTGCTCGCTTTCGCCGCCCTGAGCGTTATGGCGAGCGCTGCCGCAGCGCAGGCGCCCGAGGCGCAGAAGCAACAGACGGTCGATCTGGTGAAGAGCCGGGCGAAGCTGGCGCAGGTGATCACCGACCAGGTCTTCAGCTTTGGCGAGCTGGGCTACCAGGAGATCGAGACCTCCAAGTACCTCACGGCCCTCCTCGAAAAGAACGGCTTCAAGGTCGAGCGCGGGACGTCAGGCATGCCGACCGCCTGGGTTGCGCGGTGGGTGTCGCCGGCCGGGGCGGGCCCGGTGATCGCCTTCGGCAGCGACATCGACGGCATTCCGAAAGCCTCGCAGACCCCTGGGGTCGCCTACCGCAAGCCGATGATCGAGGGCGCGCCAGGGCACGGCGAGGGCCATAACTCCGGCCAGGCGGTGAACATCGTCGCCGCCCTGGCCCTGAAGGACATCATGGTCCGGGACAAGATCCCCGGGACCCTGGTGATGTGGCCGGGCGTGGCCGAGGAGCTCCTGGGCGCCAAGGCCTTCATGGTGCGCGACGGGGTCTTCAAGGGCGTGGACGCCGTGATCTTCACCCATGTCGGCGACAATCTGGACACCACCTGGGGCCTCGCCCGCGGCACCGGCGTGATCTCGGTGGAGTATAGCTTCTCAGGGGAATCCGCCCATTCGGCCGCCGCGCCGTGGCGTGGCAAGAGCGCCCTGGACGCGGTCGAGCTGATGAACATCGGCTGGAACATGCGCCGCGAGCACCTGCGCCCCGAGCAGCGGTCGCATTATGTGATCGTCGATGGCGGCGACCAGCCCAACGTCGTGCCGTCGAAGGCGTCGGTCTGGTACTATTTCCGCGAGATCGACTTCGCCAACATCCGCAAGAACTACGAGATCGGCAACAAGATCGCTGAGGCCGCGGCGATGATGACGGACACCACGGTGACTCGCCGGGTTCTGGGCGCCGCCGCCCCGCGCAACTTCAACCGACCGATGGCGGAAGCTGCCCAGGCCAATATGGACAAGGTCGGCCTGCCTATTTGGACGGCGGACGAACAGACTTTCGCCAAGGCTGTGCAGAAGCTGGTGGGCGCGAAGGAAGAGGGGCTGGCGACGAAGTTGAAGCCCATCGAGCCGCCGCCGTCCCCTCCCATCAGCGGTGGGTCGGACGACATCGGCGACATCTCCTGGATCGCGCCGACCATCGTCATCCGCTACCCGTCGAACATCCCGGGACTCCCCGGCCACAACTGGTCGAACGCCATCTCCATGGCGACGCCGATCGCGCACAAAGGCGTGGTGGCCGGCGCCGAAGCCGTGGCCATGACCGCCCTGGACCTGCTGACCGACGCGAAGCTCCTCGCACAGACCAAGGCCTACTTCGAGACTGAGACCCTGAAGGACGAAAAGTACCAGCCGCTGATCGGCCCGACCGACACGCCGAAGATCGAGCAGAACGCGGACATCATGGCCCTGTACCGGCCCGGGATGCGCAAGCTCTACTATGATCCCGCGAAGTATCCGACTTATCTCGACCAGCTGGGGGTGAAGTTCCCCGAACTCGGGCCGAAGGCGAAGTAGGCTTCAGAGCAGGTCACGCAGCCACGCGACGAGCGGCGCGTCGGCCGGAGGCATGGGGTAATCGTCAAGGCGGTTGGGCTTGACCCAGGCGAGGCCGGCGTGCTCGCGGGCGGTGACCTGCCCTTCCCACTTGCGGCAAAGGTAGAGCGGCATGAGCAGGTGGAAATCCTCGTAGGCGTGGCTGGCGAACACGAAAGGGGCGAGGCAGGCCTGGGCGACGCGGATGCCCAACTCCTCCTCCAGCTCGCGGATGATGCAGGCCTCGGGGCTTTCGCCCGGCTCGACCTTGCCGCCGGGAAATTCCCATAGGCCCGCCAGCGCCTTGCCCTCCGGCCGCTGGCAGATCAGCACGCGACCGTCGATGTCCACCAGGGCGGCCGCGGCCACCAGAAGCATTCGCTTTTCGCTCATACGCGCTCTTCGACCGAGCGTGGCCAAAAGGCAATATCCGCCCCTGCGGTTGACATTGCGGGCCAAAAGGTCGATCTGCCGTCTCGCGCTCGTTCATTCGGGCGATATCGGCGCTCCAGCCGCGTGGGGCCTCTTCATCGAGGCTCAGCCTGTCGAGCGCCCTGACCGCATAGATTCGCCCATCACGCGGGGCGCTTCCCCAAAGTCCCGCGACCTCGCGCCCCCGTCATGACGGCTGGGCGCGCTCGGCGCATATCGATGAGACGAGTTTTGACCCAGTTTACTGATCTTGGCCTCGCCAAGCCCCTGCTCAAGGCCCTGGCTGACGAAGGCTACACCACCCCTACCCCCATCCAGGCGCAAGCCATTCCCGGCGTCATGTCCGGCCGCGACCTGCTGGGCATCGCCCAGACGGGCACCGGCAAGACCGCCGCCTTCGCGCTTCCCATCCTGCATCGCCTGGCCGAGAACCGCGTCCCGGCGCCGCGCCGCGGGTGCCGCGTCCTGGTGCTGTCGCCCACCCGCGAACTCGCCACCCAGATCGGCGAAAGCTTCAAGTCCTATGGCAAGCAAATCGGCGTCAGCGTCGCCGTCGTTTTCGGCGGCGTGAAGTACGGCGGCCAGATGCGTGCGCTCGCCGGCGGCGTCGACGTGCTGGTGGCCACGCCTGGCCGCCTGCTCGACCACCTCGGCGAAAAGTCGATCACCCTGCAAGGCGTCGAGACCTTCGTCCTCGATGAGGCCGACCAGATGCTCGACATGGGCTTCATCCTGCCGATCCGGAAGATCGTGAAGTTCCTGCCGAAGATGCGCCAGAACCTGTTCTTCTCGGCCACCATGCCGAGCGAGATCGAGAAGCTGACCGTCGACATCCTGAACCCGAACCCGCTGAAGGTCTCGGTGACGCCGCAGGCCACCACGGTCGAGCGGATCAACCAGAAGGTCCTGTTTGTTGAAGGCGCCCGCAAGCGGGCCCTGCTGGCGGAACTGTTCGATGACGCCAGCTTCAAGCGCGTCATCGTCTTCACTCGCACCAAGCGCGGCGCCGACCGCGTGGCCAAGAGCCTGGAGCAGGTGGGCGTCGAGGCCGCCGCGATCCACGGCGACAAGAGCCAGGGCCAACGCGAACGGGCGCTCGCCGAGTTCAAGAAGGGCGCCGTGCGCGCCCTGGTCGCCACCGACATCGCCGCCCGCGGCATCGACATCGATGCGGTCAGCCACGTCGTCCAGTTCGAGTTGCCGAATGTGCCGGAGGCCTACGTCCACCGGATCGGCCGGACCGCGCGCGCCGGCGCCGACGGCTCGGCCGTGGCCTTCTGCGCCGATGATGAGCGCAACCTGCTGAAGGACATCGAGAAGGTGACGCGCCAGCGCATCCCCTCCTTCGATCGTCGCAACGACAAGCAGCTGGGCGCGGCCACCGCCGTCATGCCTGAGCCGGCTGGCGTCAAGGCCGAGCGGCCCGACACGCGCGGCCAGCGCAACGCCCGTCCGCCGCAGAACCGCAACCGCAATCACGGCGGCGGCGGCCAGAACGGCCATCGTCACGAGGGCGCGCCGGTGCGTGAAGCTTCGAGCAAGGGCTACACGCCCAAGACGGACGCCATCCGGAGCGAACCCGCCCGCCCCGCCGGCCTGCAAGCCGCCGCCAAGGCCGCCTTCAAGGGCCCAGGCCGCGGCGGCGCGGCGAAACCCGCGGGCCGCACGGGCGTCTGGTCGAACCGCTAGGCCTCACCGACCTTCGAGACAGTGGAAGAGCGCGGCGGCGACGCCGCGCTCTTCTGCGTTGGGGTGGAGATCATGGATCCTCGGGACAAGCCCGAGGATGACGACCTTATTGGGTAAGCGCCGTGGGCAGCTTGCTCGGCCAAGTGCGCGGCGCTGTCGCTGGGCTCGAGGGGGCTTGGCTTCGCCGGCTTCGCTGCGGACGTGGACGATCAGCTCCGGTAGTCGCCGTTGATTTCGACGTAGCGCTTGGTGAGATCACAGGTCCAGACGTCGGCCGAAGCGCGGCCCACGCCCACATCAACGCTGACCTCGAGCTCCAGGCGCTTCATATAGGCGCTCATCTTGGCCTCGGAGTAGGTCGGCGAGACGAGGCCGTCCTGGGCGGCGACGAGGTCGCCGAACTTCACCGAGAGCTGGCTGCGGTCCATGGGTTCGTCAGCCTTGCCCACCGCCATGACGATGCGGCCCCAGTTGGCGTCCTCACCGGCGAAGGCGGTCTTGACGAGCGGACTGTCAGCGATCGAGCGGGCGATCTTGCGGGCTGAGGCGTGGCTCTCGGCGCCATTGACGGTGATCTTGACGAACTTGGTGGCGCCCTCGCCATCGCGCACCAACTGGTGCGCGAGGTTCAGCAGCACCTGCTCCAGCTTCTCGCGGAAGTCCGCCAGGCGGCGGTCGCCGGCGCGGCTGATGCGCGGGGCGCCAGACTTGCCTGTGGCGAACAACAGCAGCGTGTCGTTGGTCGAACGATCGCCGTCGACCGTCACCGCGTTGAAGGTGTTGCGTGTGTAGAGGCTAACCAGCGTCTGCAGGGCGGCAGGCGCGATATCGGCGTCGGTGACGACAAAGGCCAGCATGGTCGCCATGTCCGGCGCGATCATGCCCGAGCCCTTGCAGACGCCGCCGATGCGCACGGTGACGCCGTCGATCACGGCCTCGGCGAACGCCCCCTTGGGGAAGGTGTCGGTGGTCATGATGGCGCGCGCCGCGCCCGGCCAGCCATCGGCCGTCAGGCGGGCCTCAACATCAGGCAGGCGGTGCACGATCTTGGCGTCGTCGAGCAGCACGCCGATCACGCCGGTGGAGGCGACCATCACGTCGCGCTGGCGGCAGTCCAGGCGCTTGCCGACGGCGGAGGCGACCCGCCGCACGGCGTCGGCGCCGGGTCTGCCGGTGAAGGAGTTGGCGCAGCCGGCGTTGACGACCAGAGCCCGGACGCCCGCGCCTTGCGTCGTCTCCAACTGCCGCTTGCACCAGTCGACCGGGGCCGAACCCACGCCGTGGCGGGTGAAAACGCCGGCGCACGACGCGCCGTCGGGGAAGCTCATCAGGAGCAGATCTTCGCGCTCATGCTTGTAGAATCCAGCCCGGCCGGTCGCGAGCTCGACGCCGGCGATCGGCGGCATGTGCGGGAAGGGGACGGCCAGCGGAGAAACCAGCAGAGCGTCCTTTTCGGCCTTGGTCTGGGGCGCGGCGGGATCCAGGGCCTTGGCGTGCTTGTCCGCGCGCTTCAGCGCCGCGCGCTTCATGGCGCTGGCCAGAGGGTCGAGGGCGCGCTCAATGGTCTGGCCGACGGCCTCCACCGGCTTGACCGCCGCTTCCAGGGCCTTGGCGCTGCGGCTCGGGGCTTTCGGGGTTTGCGGCTTGCGGCTCATGGGGCGGATCCCTCGGAAGGCGGCGGTGCGTCAGCGGGCGGCGGGGACAGGGTGGCGGGATCCTGCTTCACCAGGGTCTCGATCTTGGCCTGACTTCGGAGCTTTTCCAGCAGGTCACGTATCTGATCATAGGTCAGGAAGCGCACGATCTGCGGCCGCGCCGCATCGAGCGGCACCTGGGCCTCCAAGCGGCGATCTTCGACCTTCAGCACCACCCAGCCGTTTTCGACCTGGAAAGGTCCGACGATCGCGTCCTTGGCCGCGCCGTCCAGGGCCGTGGCATAGGCCTCAGGCATGACGTCGAGCGTGAAGTAGCCCAGATCGCCACCGTTGAACCGCGTGGCGGCGTCCTTGGAACGCTCCATGGCCAGGGCCTCGAAGGAGGCGCCGGAGGACAGCAGGGCCTTCACGGCTTGGGCGTCCTGCGCGCTGGTCAGCAGGATCTGGCGGGCGTGGATCTCCTCGGAGCGGCGAGCGAGCCGCTGTTGCTCGTCATAGAGGCCCTTGATGGCGCCGTCGGTGACGGCGTCGCTCACGGCGGCCTCGACCAGCAGGTCGCCCAGGACGCGGTCGCGGGCGGCGGCCAACCGGCGCTGGGCCACGGGGTCCTTGTCGATCTTGCGGCGGACGGCCTCCGACGACAGCAGTTTTTGGTCAATCACCTCGCCCAACACGCGATGGAAGAGGTCAGAGGTGATCTCCAGCGGCTCGCCCTCGCCGATCAGGCCCTGGGCCACGGCCTCGCGCTTGACGTCGGAGGACCAGACGGTCTTGCCGTCCACCTTGGCGACGGCGACATCGCCGCGCTCCGGCGCGGTTTCCGCCCGATCCGCGCCGCCGCAGCCCGCAATCGCCAGGGTCGCCGCGCAAAGACTGGCGAGAAGGGCGGATCGGAAGGCTGTTGCGGCCGCCATGAAGGGATCCCTGCGGGTGAGCCGTCCGGCTCTAGCGGTATCCGCGACGGCTTGCAAAGCGCCGGAGGGACATAAGGGGCGCCGCGTTGACACTGGCAGGGTCGCTGCTTAAGTCTCGCCCGCCTCAAAAGGATCGGATTTACGGCGCGACTATCCGAGGCGGGCGCCGTGTGCGGCCCATCTCTGATAGAGTGGTCTTGCTATAAGGCCCCCGCGCACCGACTTCCGTTTCGCCGCCTTGTCCGGACGCCCGCTTCGATGATCTTCCAGAAACTCTTCGGCTCTTCCAACGACCGCAAGGTCAAGGCCATGTCCGCGCGGGTCGCCAAGATCAACGCCTATGAGCCGACGTTCCAGGCGCTGAGCGACGAGGCGCTACGCGCCAAGACCCTGGAGTTCAAAGACCGCCTGGCCAAGGGCGCGACCCTGGACGACCTGATGGAGGAGGCCTTCGCCGTCGTTCGCGAGGCCTCGCGCCGCACGCTCGGCCAGCGCCACTATGACGTGCAGCTGGTCGGCGGCATGATCCTGCACAAGGGCGGGATCGCCGAGATGCGGACCGGCGAAGGCAAGACCCTGGTCGCCACCGCGCCGACCTATCTTAACGCGCTCGCCGGCAAGGGCGTCCACGTCATTACGGTCAACGATTACCTGGCGCAGCGCGACAGCGAGTGGATGGGCCAGGTCTACCGGTTCCTGGGCCTGAGCGTCGGCGTCATCGTCCATGGCCTCAGTCAGACCGAACGCCAGGACGCCTACAACAGCGACATCACCTACGGCACGAACAACGAGTTCGGCTTCGACTACCTGCGCGACAACCTGGTCTATGAGGCCGGGGAGATGGTCCAGCGCGGGCACAACTTCGTCATCGTCGACGAGGTGGACTCGATCCTGATCGATGAGGCGCGCACGCCCTTGATCATCTCGGGCCCCACCGAGGACCGGTCTGATCTCTACCGGACGGTCGATGCGGTGATCAAAGACCTGATCAAGGATCCGACGACCTTCGACTTTGACGAAAAGGCCCGCCAGGTGATCCTCACCGAGACCGGCTCGGAAACCGTTGAGGAGATGCTGAGCGCGACCGGCCACCTGGCCGAGGACACGACGGGCCTCTACGACGCCGCCAACGTCTCGATCGTCCACCATGTGAACCAAGCCCTGCGGGCCAACGTCATCTACAATCGAGACAAGGACTACATTGTCCGCGCCGGCGAGGTGATGCTGATCGACGAGTTCACCGGCCGCATGATGCAGGGCCGCAGGCTGTCGGAAGGCCTGCACCAGGCGATCGAGGCCAAGGAAGGGGTGGTGATCCAGCCGGAGAACCAGACTCTCGCCTCGGTGACGATCCAGAACTACTTCCGCCTCTATACGAAGCTGTCGGGCATGACCGGCACGGCCTCGACCGAGGCCCAGGAATTCCTCGACATCTACAAGATGGATGTCGCCGAAATCCCGACCAACCGCGGGATCGCGCGGATCGACGACGACGACGAGGTCTATCGGACCACAGCCGAGAAGAACGCCGCCATCGTCCTGCAGATCGAGGACTGCTACCGCCGCGGCCAGCCGATCCTGGTGGGCACGGTGTCGATCGAGAAGTCGGAACTGCTGTCCGAGCTCTTGAACGCCCATAAGTTCGAACTGAACGGCCAGACCATCTCGGGCATCCCGCACAACGTTCTGAACGCGCGCTATCACGAGCAGGAAGCCCTGATCGTCGCCGACGCCGGCATGCCGGGCGCGGTGACCATCGCGACCAACATGGCTGGCCGCGGCACAGACATCCAGCTGGGCGGCAACATCGACATGCGCCTGGCCAAATGGCGCGAGGAGCAGCGCGGCCTCGGCATTGAGCCCTCGGCCGAAGAGCAGATCGCCCGCAAGGCCGAGATCGAGGACGAGATCCGCGATCACAAGGAAAAGGCGCTGGCCGCCGGCGGCCTGTTCGTCCTGGGCACCGAGCGCCACGAAAGCCGGCGGATCGACAACCAGCTGCGCGGCCGGACGGGCCGCCAGGGCGACCCGGGCCACTCGAAGTTCTTCCTGTCCTGCGAAGACGACCTCCTGCGTATCTTCGCCGGCGATCGGCTGGACGCGATCATGCGCACCTTCGGCGTCCAGGAAGGCGAGGCGATCACCCACAAGTGGCTGAACGGCGCCATCGCCACGGCCCAGAAGCGCGTCGAGCAGCGCAACTACGAGATCCGCAAGAACCTGCTGAAGTACGACGACGTCGTGAACGACCAGCGCAAGGCGGTGTTCGAACAGCGCGCCGAGTTCATGCATGACGAGGACCTTTCGGACGTGGTCGTCGACATGCGCCGCGACACCATCGACGACATGGTCGCCCGCCACCTGCCGCCCAAGGCCTATGCCGAGCAGTGGGACGTGGAGGGCCTGCAGGCCCAGGCGCTGCACCTCCTGGGTCTCGACCTGCCGATCGCCGAATGGGCGGCCGAGGACGGCATCGCCAACGAGGAGATCGAAGAGCGCATCCGCGCCGCCGCCGACGCCCGCGCCGCCGAGCGCGAGGCCGATGTGGGGCCGCATATGCGCACGGTGGAACGCAGCTTCCTCCTGCAGACCATCGACCTGCAGTGGCGCGAGCACCTGATGCACCTCGACCACCTGCGCAACGTCATCGGCCTGCGCGGCTATGGTCAGCGCGACCCGCTGAACGAGTACAAGACCGAGGCCTTCAGCCTGTTCGAGAAGCTGCTGGTCGACCTGCGTCAGACCGTGACCCGCTGGCTGATGACGGTGCAGTTCGAGTTCGCTGAGCCGCCGCCCCTGGAGCCCGGCCAGTTCACCGAGATTCACATGGATCCGCTGACCGGCGAAAACGCGGCCGAGATGGGCGCCCTGCCCGACGGCCTGCCGACCGACCAGCGCGAAGCCCTGCCGGTGAGCGCCCTGCCCGTCGGCTGGGAAGACACCGGCCGCAACGCCGCATGCCCCTGCGGTTCGGGCAAGAAGTTCAAGCACTGCCACGGGGCGCTGGTTTAACCGACCGCCCCGCGGGCCCGTTCGGCCAAGCTTGACCCGTCACGCGATGGGAGCCCGGTCACCGCGGCTCTACGAGGGCGCCGCATGTGATTGGCGGTGGAATAAGAGGCGATCCGGCCTAAGGTCGGTGAAACAGAGGAACGCCCCCCAATGATCGTCAAAGCTCTTATCACCGCCGCCCTGCTGGCCGCCCCGATGGCCGCGCACGCCCAGGACCATTCCACCCACGCCGCGCCGGCCGCCGCCCCCGCCAAGCCCGGCCTGCCTGACGCCGCGCGCGTCACCGGCGGCGCTTACGAGGTCGATTCGCACCACACCCAGGTGGTCTGGTCGGTGGATCACCTGGGCATCTCGACCCTCTACGGCATGTTCGGCGAGATGACCGGCACGCTGGCCCTAGACCCGAAGACGCCGCAGAACGCCAAGCTCAGCATCGCTATCCCGCTGACCGGCCTGACGGTGACTTCGGCGGCCTTCGCCAAGCACCTCAGCTCGCCGGACTTCTTCGACGTGGCCAAATATCCGACGGCGAGCTTCGTCTCGACGGGCGTGAAGGTGATGGGAACCAAGGCCGAGATCACCGGCGACCTGACCCTGCACGGTGTGACTAAGCCCGTGACGCTTCAGGCCGCATTCCATGGCGCCGGCGCAAACCCGATGAACAAGGTCGAGAATATCGGCTTCTCGGCCACCACGTCGATCAAGCGCAGCGACTTCGGCCTGGGCATGGCTGTGCCGATGGTGTCCGACGAGGTGAAGCTGAAGATCGTCGCCGCCTTCGTGAAGAAGTAGGCTCAACGCTCAGCTGTGGCGCGCTACGACTTCGCCTCCGACAACACCGCGCCGGTCGCGCCGGAGGCGATGGCCGCGCTCGCCCGCGTTAATTCCGGCTTCTCCGCCGGCTATGGGGCGGACGAACACAGTCGCGCGGCGGCCGATCTCGTGCGGGCTTTCCTGGACGCGGATGCGGAGGTGCGGTTTGTCGCCTCCGGCACGGCGGCCAACGCCGTGGCGCTGGCGGCGCTCTGCCAGCCGTTCGAGGCGGTGTTGGCCCACGACCACGCGCATGTGCGGACCGACGAGACCGGCGCGCCGGGCCTGTTCGGCCATGGCCTGGGGCTAACGCCGCTCTCGGGCGCGAGCGGGCGCATTGATCCAGCTTCACTGGCCGATGCGATGGCCGCGGGCGAGGCGTCCAACCGCCAGCCGGCCGCGGCCTTGTCGCTGAGCAATGCGACGGAGTACGGCTCGGTCTATTCGACGGAAATCTTGTCCGCTTTGAGCGGCGCGGCGAAGGCTAAGGGCCTGGGCGTGCATCTGGACGGCGCCCGGCTGGCGAATGCGGCGGCCTCCGGCTTCGACGTCAAGGCGATCGCCGCGGCGGGCGTGGACATCTTGGTGCTGGGCGGCACCAAGGCCGGCATGCCGCCCAGCGAGGCTCTGGTCTTGTTCGACCGCGCGCTGGCGCGCCGCCTGGATCAGCGATTGAAACAGGCCGGGCAACTCCCCTCTAAGGGCCGGTATTACGCCGCGCCCTTCATCGGCATGCTGGAGGACGGCGCACTCCTGCGCCATGCGGCCCACGCCAACGCCATGGCGCGCCGGCTGGCCGAACATCAACCGTTCCGGGTGAACCACCCGGTCGAGGCCAATGCGGTCTTCGTTGAGATGGACAAGCCGAGGCTGGCCGCCCTGACTGCTAAGGGCTGGGCGGCCTACCGCTTTCTCGATGGCTCGGTGCGGTTCATGTGTTCGTGGGCGACCACGGCGGACAGCGTCGATACGCTTGTCGCGGACCTGCAGGCCCTGGCGTAAGAGGCGTGGCGTGAGCCGGCGGGCTATTCGCCGTCGTCTGGGCCGCCGGCACGGACGCGCCCGACGCGCTGGCTGTCAGTTCAGGCCGGCGCGGCCGATGGCGTAGAAACGCTCAGCGCGGTGCTTGCGCAGCGCCTCGGGATCCAGACCTTCGAGGGCGACCAGTTCCTGCTCCACAGCGTCACCCACAGCCTGGATGGCGGCGTGCGGGTCGGAATGCGCGCCCCCGGCCGGTTCCGGGATGATGCGGTCGACGACTTTCATGCCGAGCAGATCCTGGGCGGTGATCTTCATGGCCTTGGCCGCGTCGGCGGCGGTGCGCGCGCCACGCCACAGGATGGAGTTCGCTCCCTCCGGCGGGATCACCGAATAGATCGAGTGTTCGAGGATCAAGACGCGACTGCCGCAGGCGATGCCCAGCGCGCCGCCGGAGCCGCCCTCGCCGGTGACCACGGCGACCATGGGGACCCCCAGCATCAGGCTTTTTTCGGTGGAGCGGGCGATGGCCTCGGCGACGCCGCGCTCCTCGGAGGCGACGCCAGGATAGGCGGCGGGCGTGTCGACGAAGCTCAGGACCGGCAGGTTGAAGCGCTCGGCCAATTCCATCAGGCGGATCGCTTTGCGATAGCCCTCAGGCCGGGCGTAGCCGAAGTTGTGCTTCACGCGGGTGACCGTGTCGCGGCCCTTCTCATGGCCCATGACCACGACGCCGCGGCCGCGGAACCGCCCAAGGCCGCCCATGATCGCCTGGTCGTCGGCGAACTTGCGGTCGCCGCGCAACTCCTGGAAGTCCTCGATCAACGCGGCGGCGTAGTCGATGAAGTGCGGGCGTTCGGGATGGCGCGCGACTTGCGTCTTCTGCCAGGGATCGAGCTTGGCGTAGGCTTCGCGGCGCAGATCCTGGGCGCGGGCGCGCAAGGCGTCGATCTCCGGGTCGAAGGCGCCGTCTCCGGCGGTGTCCGACAGCTTCGACAGCTCTTCGATCTTGGCTTCGAGATCAGCGATGGGCCGCTCGAACTCAAGGTAGTGCGCGGGCATTGGGCGGGGGCGTCCGGGTTGGCGAAGCGGCGGAAAGTAGGGCCGAAGGCGCAGGGGAACAACCCTTGGCCGGCGGGCGCGCTGCAACCCCCTGGGCAGGGGCACGTTACGGGGTCAGGTCAATGGACGACTACGCCTGATCGGGGGACCGGGCGCAGCCGTAATCGGCCAGAACAGAAACGGAGAGATCCCATGAACGCCCCCGTAAAGACCGGACTCAGAATCGGTCTCGCTTCCGCCCTCGCGCTGGCGACCGCTGTCCCAGCCCTGGCGCAAAGCCCGTACCAGCCGACCGACCAGTATCGTCGCGATGTTGAGACCTATCAGCGCGAGCAAGATCGCTACCAAGACCGTCGCGAAGACTACGCCGAGAGCCGCGCCGACTATCGCGCCGCGCGCGCTGAGTATGATCGCAAGCTCGCCCAGTGGGACCGCGACCAGGTCCGCTATGATCGCCGCTACGGCCGCGGAGCCTATGTCCGCGTCTATGGCGTGCGTCCGGTTTGGGACGAAGGCCGTTGGACCACCGCCTCGAGCAACGGAGACTATCGCGCCGCGCGCGCTGAATATGATCGCAAGCTCGCCCAGTGGGAACGCGATCAGATCCGCTATGACCGCCGCTACGGCCGCGGGGCCTATGTCCGCGTCTATGGCGCGCGCCCGGTGTGGGACGAAAGCCGCTGGACCACCGCCTATCGCGACCCGCGCCATGACTCCTCGCCGGTCTACGCCGATCGTTACGCCATCGACAGCTCCTACATCGAGCGTCGGTGCGGCAACAAGTCGACGGTGACCGCCGGCGTCGTCGGCGCCCTCCTGGGCGCGGCGCTGGGCTCCAACGTCGCCGCTAATGGCCGCGGCACGGAGGGCGCTGTCTTGGGCGCTGTTGTGGGCGGCGGCATCGGCGCCGCGGTCGGCAACGCCAATGACCGTTCGCGTTGCGACAACGCTGGTCTCTACTACAGCTACAATGACACGATCCCGTACCGCGAGGCCGAGTACGACCGCGCCCGAAACAGCGGGCGCTACAACTACAGCTACTATGAGCAGCAAGGCTGCCGCCTGGCCTCGGCGCCGGCCGACCGTGATGGCCGCGACTATCGCTACGTCCGGGTCTGTCCTGACCGCGAAGGCCGCTACCGCGTCACCGGCTGACCTGAGCCGCGAGGCTTAGATCGCCAAGGAAAAGGCCGCCTGCGAGGGCGGCCTTTTTCGTGCCTAGGCGAGATGCCGGGCGAGCTTGTCGAGGGTGGTGAAACCGATCTCCACCGCGCCGAAGCCGATGCCGGCTGCGCGCTGCGCCGCGGTCGGGTGCAGCTGGCGGAGCGTCACTACGGTCTTGCCATTGCTCTGCGCATCGAAGGTGACGGTTACGCGGAAGCGCTGGGGATCATCGTCGATGTCAGACCCATGGTCGATCTCGATCAAGCGCGGCGCATCGATGCGCAGGAAGACCATGCGGTTCTCGTAGCGAACGCCGTCCGGCGAGACGTAGATGAAGCGCCAGCGGCCGCCCGGGCGGATATCGATCTCCAGGGTCTCGTTCTCAAAGCCCTCCGGCGAGAACCATTGGACGATCTGCTCAGGGTCGCTCCAGGCCCGGAACACGCGCTCCAGCGGCGCGTCGATCACGCGGGTCAGCACGATCTCACGGTCCAGCGCCCAGGTTGTGCGCGGATCACTCTCCTGGGTCATCGTTCAGGCCTTTCAGATCGGACAGTTGCAGAAAGCGTTCGAGGCGGTCGAACCGCGCCTCCCAGGCCCGGCGGGTGAAGTTCAGCCAAGCCATGGCCTCGTTCAGGCGCTCCGGACGGATCTGACAGGGGCGGCGCTGGCCGTCGCGGCGGCGCGTGATGAGGCCGGCGTGCTCCAGCACCTTCAAGTGCTGCGACACCGCCGGAAGGCTGATGGAGAAAGGTTGAGCGAGCTCCCGCACGGTCAACTCGCCCTCGCCAGCGAGTCGACTGAGGATCGCCAGCCGTGTCGGGTCGCCAAGCGCGGCGAAGGCGTGACTTACATCTGGGCGCGCCACAGCAGCTCCTTATTTAAGGATTTACTTAAATAAGGTTTATGAAGCGTCAAGGATAGGCCGCTTCGCTGACGCGCCCATCTCAGACGTAAACTTGTAACGCATTCCCGGCGCCAGCCGCCGCCGGTATAGAAGCACGATGGCGAGAGGCTCTTCATGGTTGCGGCGGTTCGGGATGGCGCTGACGGCGCTCGTCCTGACGGCGATCCTGTTCGGCCCGAGCCTCGATCGTCTGATTTGCCGCAATGACGCAGCTTTCAGCGCAGCGGCCGGTGAGCACATGGCTTCAGCCGAAGCGGCGCAGGACGTGACGGATCATGCCGACGACGGGTTTGGGGTCTGCATGCATGGCCACTGCCATCATGGCGTCTCCGCCACGCCCCTCATCCCAGCGTCCGCAGTGACGACAGTACAGAGGACCGGCGACGACCACCCTGTGTTGCGCACGCGCGTGCGCACGGCCGATGCGAAGTTCGACTTCCTGAGGCCCCCGCGAGCCTGACCTCTCTCGCGCTGTTCAGGCGCGTCGACCTGGTCAAGTTCACGAGGGATCTCTCCATGCTTCCTGACATTCGCAGGCCGCCCTGGGCGGTCCTGCTCGCCATCGCCGGGGTCTGGGCGGCGGACGCCGCCATGGCCGGTCCGGCCCCGCCCTACGCCACGCTCCTCGCCCAGTCGCGGGCGACAGGGCCGCAGATGGCCGAGAGCGCGGCGAGCGTCGCCCAGGCGGAGGGCCTGGCTCTCCAGGCGAGGTCGCGACCCAATCCGGTGATCTCGGTGCAGCGCGAGAACTTTTCCGGCTCTGGACCCTATCGGGGCGCGGACCTCGCCGAGACGACCGCGACGATCCAGCAAACCCTGGAGCTGGGCGGCAAGCGCGCGGCCCGTGTCGCGGCCGGACGCGCCGCCGTCCTTGCCGCCCAGGCGCGCAACAGGGCGAGCGGCGCCGACTTCGCCGCCCTGTTGGCGATCGGCTATGCCGAGGCCGAGGCCGCCGACGCGAGGCTCGGCCAGTCCGCTGAGACCTTGGCCGCGGCCGAGAGCGACGCGAAGGTCGCCCGGCAGCTGGTGACCGCCGGCCGCGAAGCCGCCTTGCGCGGCCTGCAGGCCGAGGCGGAACGCCAGGCCGCCGCCGCAGACCGCGAGGAGGCGCAAGCCCTTCGCGACATCGCCTTCGCCAGACTGTCGGCGCTAGCGGGCTCGGCCATCAGCTTCGACAGCCTATCAGAAAGCCTGCTAGCGCGGACTGGCGCGTCGACTGTCGCGGTCGAGGTCGAAACGCCGGCGATCACCGCGGCGCGGGCCGAGCGGGAGGCCGCCGCTGCGCGGGTTCGGGCTGAAGCCCGCCGCGCTGTGCCTGACGTCACCGTCTCCGCCGGCGTCCGCCGGCTCGCGGGTGATGACGCGACCGCATTCGTGGCCGGGGTCTCGGCGCCCTTCCCGCTATTTGATCGCAATCGCGGCGCGACCCAGGCGGCGCGCGCCGAGTTGAACGGGGCGGAAGCGCGCTTGCGGCAGGCTGAGTTCGACGCCGCGGCGGACGCCCTGGCCGCGCTGTCGCAAGCCCGCAGCGCCCAAGCGCGGGTGGAAGCCTCCGCCGCCAGCGAGGCCGCGGCGGTCGAGGCCTATCGGCTCGCGCGCCTCGGCTATGAGGCTGGCCGGCTGCCGCTCCTTGAATTGTCGAGCGCGAGGCGCGCCCAGGCCGCGGCCAGGGTTCGCACGCTGGACGCCCGACTGGCGCAGGTTCGCGCCCAGGCCGAGATCGCGCGCCTCAGTGGCCGCATCCCTTTCGGAGGCTGAGATGCCTGCAAACAAGACCACCCTGCTGGCCGCTGCGACGGTGATCGTGGCTCTCGGCGCCGGCTACGGCCTGGCCCGGCTGACGGATCGCACACCGGCCCCGGCGGCGGAGGCTGACCATGGCGACGAGCATGCCGGGGGCGGCGGAACGGTCGTCCGCCTCACTCCGCAGCAGGCCCGCGCCGCCGGCGTCGCCGTGGTGACGGTCGCCCTCGGCGGGGCCGGCGACCTCCGGCTGACAGGCCGTGTGGAAGCGGCGCCCAGCGCCCGTGCGGCGGTGGCGGCGCCGGTGTCCGGCGTCGTCGTCCGCGTGCTTGTCGCCCCTGGGACAAGCCTGGCCGCCGGCGGCGGCCTGGCCGTGATCCGCAGCGCCGAGGGGGCGACGCTTCACGCCGAAGCGATCGCCGCCGGCGCCGAGGCGGAAGCCGCGCGGGCTGCGCTAGCGCGAGAAGACCGGCTCTTCACCGCCGGCGTAACAGCGCGGCAAGACTGGGAGGCCGCCCGGGCTTCATCGGCGCGGGCCGGGGCCCAGGCTGTCGCGGCCCGCGCCAGGGCCGCCGCGGCCGGTGGGCCAAGCGCGGGTGGCGAGACGATGGTCCGCAGCCCCATCGGCGGGCTGGTGACGAACGTCCAGGTCGCGGCCGGCGGTTTCGTAGCCCAGGGCGGCGCAGTCGCTGACATCGCCGATCCCTCTCGCGTCGAGGTGCTGTTCAGCGCGCCAGCGGAGGCGGCCTCCCGGTTGCGGACCGGCGCCGCGTTGAAGGTCATCGGCCCGGACGGAGCGGAGGCTGACGCCGTGATCGTCGGCGTCGCGCCCCTCGCGCAAGGCGCCACAGGCGCGGCGATCGTCCGCGCGCGTCCGCTGGGCGCCGGCCTGACCCCTGGCGCCGCGGTCAGCGCGGCGATCGCCACCGACAGCGCCGGCTATCCCATGGTCCCGGCGGAGGCGGTCCAGACGCTCAAGGGCGCATCGGTCGTCTTCCTGGCGGAGACGAACGGCTTTCGGGCGCACCAGGTCACCCCCGGGCGCTCGGGCGCAGGCATGACCCAGATCGTCGCAGGCCTGAAGGGCGGCGACCGCATCGCCGGCCGCGGAGCCTTCCTGCTCAAGGCGGAACTCGCCAAGGGCGAAGCCGGGCACGAGGACTGACGCCATGTTGAGCAAGCTCGTGGCGATGTCCGTGCGACATCGCATCGCCGTCGTGGTGATCACGCTCCTGGTAGCGGCCCTGGGCGTCTCCGAACTCTTCCGGTTGCCGATCGACGCGGTGCCGGACATCACCAACAAGCAGGTGCAGGTGACGACCATCGCGCCCGCACTATCGCCGGAGGAGATCGAACAGCGTGTGACTTTTCCGGTTGAAACGGCGCTGAGCGGGATTCCGGGCCTGCTCGAGACAAGGTCCATTTCGCGCAACGGGTTCAGCCAGATCACGGCGGTGTTCGAGGAGCGGACAGACCTCTATTTCGCCCGCCAACAGGTCAATGAACGGATTGAGGCGGTTCGCGACGCGTTGCCCGCCGACGCCAAACCAACGATGGCCCCGGTCACCACCGGCCTTGGCGAAGTGCTGATGTGGACGGTGGAGTTTCGCGCCGTGAAAGGCGTCTTGGCCGGAACGCCTGGGCCACAGCCCGACGGAAGCTACCTGACGCCCGAAGGCGAGCGCCTGGCCACACCGGCGCAGAAGGCGACATATCTTCGGACCGTCGAGGACTGGATCGTTTCCCCGCAGTTGCGCTCGACGCGCGGCGTCGCCGGCATCGATACGACCGGCGGCTACGTGAAGGAGTACGCCATCCGGCCTGACCCGGCGCGCCTAGCCGCCTACGGGGTGGGTCTGAACGAGTTGGTCGAGGCGGTGGAGCACGCCAATACGGTAGCCGGGGCCGGCGTCATTCGCCGCGGCGGCGAGGCCTTTGTCGTACGGGCCGACGCCCGCGTCAGTTCGCTGGCCGATCTCGCCGCGGCCCCGGTGACGAACCGGGGCGGCCTGGTCGTGCGGGTTTCAGACGTCGCCCAGGTCGAGCTTGGCCAGGCGGTGCGACTGGGGGCGGCGCAGGAGAACGGCGAGGAGGTGGTGATCGGCACCGCCCTGATGCTCGCCGGAGAGAACAGCCGCACGGTCGCGCGCGCCGTGAGCGAGCGTCTGACCGCCATCACGCCCTCGCTCCCGCGGGGCGTGGCGGTCAGGACCGTGCTGAACCGCACCGACCTGGTCGATCGGACGATCGCCACCGTCCAACGCAACCTGGCCGAGGGCGCGCTGCTGGTCATCGCCGTGCTGTTCTTCCTGTTGGGCAACGCCCGGGCCGCGGTCATCACCGCGCTGGTCATCCCACTCGCCTTCCTGATGGGCGTGATCGGGATGAACCGGTTCGGCGTCAGCGGGAATCTGATGAGTCTGGGCGCCCTGGACTTCGGCCTGCTGGTCGACGGCGCGGTTGTGGTGGTGGAAAACACCCTGACGCGCATGGGCGTGCGGCGCGCCGCCGCCGGGCGTGATCTGACGACCAGTGAACGGCTGGAGGCGGCGGTCGACGCCGCCCAGCAGATGGTGCGGCCCGCCGCCTTCGGTCAGGCGATCATCCTCCTGGTCTATGCCCCGCTGCTGGCGCTGGAAGGCATCGAGGGCAAGATGTTCCAACCTATGGCCGCCACGGTCATGTTGGCCCTGGGCGGCGCGTTCATCCTGACCTTCACCTTCGTGCCCGCGATGACCGCCCTGCTGGTGAAGCCACCGGCCCACGCGCATGAGACCCGGGCGGAGCAGGCGGCGCGAGGTTGGTTCGAACCCGCCACGCGCTGGGCGGCGGCCCGGCCAGGCAAGATCGCGGTCGGCGCACTGGTCGCGGTCGCGGTCGGCCTCGCGGCCTTCTCCACACTGGGACGGGAGTTCATCCCGACCCTTGATGAGAAGGACGTGCTTGTGCAGGCGCTGCGCGTGCCTAGCACGTCGCTGGAGCAATCCACCGAGATGCAGGGCCGGCTCGAGAGGGCTTTGAAGGGCGTGCCGGAGGTGGCCTTCGTCTTCTCCAAGACCGGGACAGCGGAGATCTCCACCGACCCCATGCCGCCCAGCATCAGCGACACCTTCGTCGTCCTGAAGTCGGAGAAGGCCTGGCCAGATCGCGGGGTCTCGAAGGCCGACGTGGTGGAAAAACTGGAGGCCGCGGCGGCGACCCAGATCGGCAACACCTACGAGATCACCCAGCCCATCCAAATGCGTTTCAATGAGTTGATCTCCGGCGTGCGTTCGGATGTCGCCGTAAAGGTCTATGGCGACGACTTCGCCGCCATGGAGCGGACGGCGAACCAAATCGCCGGCGTGCTCGGGCGGGTGCGCGGCGCCGCCGACGTCAAGGTTGAGCAGGTCTCCGGCCTGCCCATGGTGACCGCCGAGGTCGATCGAGCAGCGGCCGCGCTCTATGGACTACATGCCGCCGACGCCGCCGACGCCGTGCAGATCGCCCTCGCCGGCCGCGAAGCGGGGCGGGTCTTCGAAGGCGATCGACGGTTCGACGTCGTGGTGCGTCTGCCTGAAGCGGCGCGTAATGACCTCGCGGTCGTGGCTCAAACGCCGCTGGCCGTAAACAATGGAGCGACCTTCGTGCCGCTGGGCTCAGTCGTGCGGTTCCGCGAGGGGGAAGGCCCGAACCAGATCAGCCGCGAGAACGGGAAGCGGCGGATCGTCGTGCAGGCCAATGTGCGCGGCCGCGACCTCGGCGGCTTCGTCAGGGACGCACGGGCAGCGGTGGCCAAGGACGTAAGCCTGCCAGCCGGCGCCTGGCTCGACTGGGGCGGTCAGTTCGAGAACCTGCAGCGGGCCGAGGCGCGGCTGGGGCTGGTGGTCCCGGTGGTGTTCGCCCTGATCGCCGTGTTGCTGTTCTTCGCCCTGGGCTCAGTCGGCCAGGCGGCGCTGGTGTTCGCCTGCGTGCCGCTGGCCCTGGTCGGCGGGGCGCTGGCGCTGCTGCTGCGCGGCCTGCCCTTCTCGGTTTCGGCCGCAGTCGGATTCATCGCCGTCTCCGGCGTCGCAACGCTCAATGGCCTGGTGCTGATGCAGGCGATTCGCGAACGGCTCGACGCCGGCATGGCGCCAACCGATGCCGCCGTCGAAGGCGCGATGGACCGGCTCCGGGCGGTCTTGACCACCGCCCTGGTCGCCATCCTGGGGTTCATGCCGATGGCCCTGGCTCACGGCGCCGGCGCCGAGGTGCAGAAGCCCCTGGCGACAGTGGTGATCGGCGGCCTCTTGACTGCGACCTTGTTGACCCTGGTGGTGCTGCCCACCTTCGCCGGCCGGGTCCTGGCCTGGCGGCGTCCGCTCAGCGGAGACGCAGACGCCGCAGCGCGCTAAGCTGACGCTTCAATGGCGACTGACCAAGGTGACCATGCAAACCCTCCCGGAAGAGTTCACGAGCTTTCACGCCCACATCTACTTCGACCCCGCAGAAGTCGATGAGGCGCGCGCCATCGGCGATGCGGCGGCCTTGTTGTTCGGCGCGGACGTCGGCCGCTACCATGTCGCGCCGGTTGGACCCCACCCGCGCGGCAGCTGCCAGCTCACGGTAGCCAAGGACCGGTTCGGCGAGCTCGCGCAATGGTTGGCGTTCAATCGCGGCGGCCTGACCATCTTCGCCCACGCCCTGACGCGGCAGGCCCTGGCCGATCATACCGAGCACGTGATCTGGTTCGGACCGAGCGAGACCCTCAACCTGGAGTTCTTCAACAGGGCGCCGTGAGGGCGCCGTGATCGAAGATCTGTCGTCGCCGACGCGCCTGATCGGCCGGTGGGCGACGACTCTGCCTTGGAAACGGCCGCCGCGGCGTAAAGTCGGGGATCGGCATATGGGCGGCGGCGGGCGCCGGTGCTAAACGCCCTGCGTTCAATCGAGAACATGAGCAGGCTGGCGATGATCGAACCCGGGGCGACCTTCAAAGAAAACCTGGCGCAACTGCCGCCAGTCGACGGTGTTCGCCGCATCGACCTCTTCGACGACACCGGCTCAGTGGTCGCCAGCATCGAGAACCAGCCGGGCAAGCAAGGCTCTCTGGCGGTCTACCAACACCTGACGCAGGCCTTTGATCGTCTCGATGAAACGGCGGCGACCTATGGCCTGGCGCTCTTCGCCGAACACACGGCCGACGCCCGCAACCGACCAGGCGCGCACCCCAACATCGACCGCCTCATTGAGATCATCGCCGGCGCCGCCCCGTTGCGCCTTGCAATCGTCACAGCCAACGACTGATTCAAAGGGTGCGGATCCGCCCTTGTGTGTCCGCGTGCCCATGGTCGGTCGGCGCACTTTGCGCCTCGCAGGCGGCTATTCGGCGATCAGTTCCGGCTCCGGCTCGCCGAAGTTGAAGGTGATCGTCGCCTCAAGGCCGCCCGGGCGCAGGTCGATCTGCGCGGCGCCGCCCAGCGAACGCGCCAAACGGCTGATCAACAGCGAGCCGCTGCCAGACCGGGAGGCTTCCTTGAGGGGCGCCGCCACCGACTCTCGCCAATGGATGGCGCCGAGGTTGCTGTCGCCGTGGCATTCCACGACCAAGCGGCCCGTGGGTTTCGCCAGCGCGCCGTACTTCGCCGCGTTGGTGGCCAGCTCATGAAAGATCAGGCTGAGGCTGAGGGCGGCGTCTGGCGACACATAGAGGTCATCACCAAGCAGGGTGACTTGCCCGTTATCGTCGAGAAAGGGCTGAAGCTCGGCCTCGAGCGCGGTCTGCACGCTGACGGCCTGCACCTGACCCTGGAGCAGCAGGGCGTTGGTCCGCGCCATCGCCGCTATGCGTTGTCCAAAGGCGACCTGAAACTCCTCCACCGTATTAACCGTGCGAGCCGTGAGCCGTGAGAGCGCCAGGACGATGGCCAGCGTGTTCTGCAGCCTGTGGTGCAGCTCGCCTACGAGGATCGTGCTTTGCGCCGCGGTCTTCGTCATCGCATTGACGCGGTCCAGCAGGGCGTCGCTGCCCACAGGCGGACGGAAGCCATAGGAACCCACGGTGGGAAGCGTGTCTGATGTCTTGTCGCTCACGCGGTACTCCGCCGCCGCCTCGGCGGGAGCGCACGCGGCGCTCAGTCGGCCGGTTCAGGTGAACGACCGATGGGGAGGATCATAGCAGACCTTCACCATAGCCCTAAGCGCCCTCAGCGCTTCCTGGCGAGCGGGTGCTTTTCCTCGACCACGGCGCGCAGGCGATCACCCGCGACATGGGTGTAGATCTGGGTGGTGGCGATGTCAGCGTGGCCCAGCAGGGTCTGGACGACGCGGAGGTCGGCGCCGCCCTCCAGCAGGTGGGTGGCGAAGGCGTGGCGAAGGACGTGGGGGCTGACGCGGGCGGGGTCGACGCCAGCGTCGGCGGCGGCCTGGTCCAATAGCTGCGCGACCCGACGTGGAGTCAGGCGGCGGTCCTTGCCGCTGGACGGGAAGAGCCAAGGATTGGCCTTGTCGCCCGGCGGCAGGAAGGCCGGCCGCGCAGCGATATAGGCCTTCACCGCCGTGCGGGCGCGGTCGTTCAGGGGGGCGAGCCTCTCCTTGCCGCCCTTGCCCTTGACGATGAGGTAGGCGGGATCGCGGGCGACGGCGGCCAGCGTCAGGCTGGTCAGCTCGGAAATCCGCATGCCTGAAGCGTAAGCGAGCTCGACGAGGCAGCCCAGCCGCAGGCCCTGCGCGCCGTCGCGGGCGGCGGCGGCGGCGATGATGCGGTCAACCTCGTCGCGACTGAGCACCTTGGGTAACGGCCGACCCATACGCGGCGCCTCGACCCGGCGTGAGGGATCGTCGGCGCGCCAGCCCTCGCCGGCGGCGAAGCGGTAGAACTGGCGCAGCGCCGAGCGGCGGCGGGCGGCGGTGGCCGGGGCGACGCCGCGAGCGCCCAGGCTTTCGAAGTAGGCCTCGATGTCCGAGGCGCCGGCCTCACCCAGGACGATACGGCGCGCGGCCAGGAACTGGGCGGCGTCGGCCAGATCCTTCTCGTAGGCGATGAGGGTGTTGCGGGCGGCCGAGCGCTCGACCGCCATCATCTCCAGGAAGGCCTCCACCCAACCCTCGGTCATCAGGGGGTTTCCGTCATTTGAGCGCCAGCAGGCCTTCGGCGGCATAGGCGCGAGCCTCAGCCTCCAGGCCCGCAAGGTGCAGAGCGCGGACGATGCGGACCCGGTCGCCCATGGCGGGGCTGGCCGGGCTGGCGTCGAGGCTGGTCCACAGCGCCAGCAGCGCTGTCTCGCCCATCATCCGTTGCTGGGCGGCCCATTCCATGGCGAGCGTACGCGCCTGGGAGGCCTTGCCCTCGGCGCCGCCTAGCGCCGCGATGCGGCCACGCAAGGCCGGCTCCGCGTCGGGCTGCAGGGCGAAGAGCAGAAGGACGGCGCTGGCCAGGCGCGGGCGGGCGGTCTTGGCGTCCGCCGCCTCGGCGGCGGCGACCAGGCGCTCCAGCGCGCCGGGCGGCGGCGAGACGTTGGACACAAGCGCCGTCGTCACGTCAGCGAATTCGTTCTGGAGGATCGACCACTCGGGGCCGCCTGCGTCCTGGCCCGAGAGCGCAGCGGCCACAGCTGGGGCGCGAGCCACGCCGGTGAGGTCAAGGCCCAGACTGCGGGAAAGCGCATAGTCCAGGCCGTTACGGAGGGAGGCCGGGCCGGCGTCGCCGCCGCCAAGCCTGGCGCCCATCAGGCGGGCGAAGACAACGTCGCGCGCCTGGCTCTGGGCGATCTCGAAGGTGAGCTGAGCCTGGGCGACGCGGTCGGTGGTCGCCAGGCAGAAGGCGCGCAGGCGCAGCCAGTACACCTCATCGCGACCGACTCCCAAGGCGTCGGCGATGGCGCAGGCCCGCGCATCATCGCCGGACAGCAGGGCCGCCTCGGCCGCGGCGTGAGACAGGTCGGAATTACGGTCGAGGCCAGGAGTGTTGGCGAGCACGGCCTTCGCCGCGGTGACATCGCCCAGCGCCAGGAGGCCCGCCGCGCGGTCGCCAGCAAGGCCGGGTGAGTCGTGCGAACCTTGCGGCCCCGGTGCGCCTGTGGCGAGCACATGACGCGCCAACTGCCGGGCGGCCTGGGAGACCGGCTTGGCGGCGATCAACGGCAGGACGGCCTTGGCCGTCTCGATGGAGGCGCCGCGCCAGAGGTCCTGCGGCAGGCCGGTGGTGCGGCCAGGTGTGCTGAACGCGTCCGGAGCGGCCAGGACCGTGGTCTCGACCGGCTGAAGGCTGACGGTGTCGACGGTTGGTGGAACCGGCTCGGCCGGCGGCGACTCGCCGACAGGCAGCGGGGCGTCGATGACGACAACAGTGTCATCAGGGGACTGGGCCAGGGCCGTCGCCAGGGGGAGCAGGGCGAACGCGGCGATAAGAGCGAGGCGTTTCATGAGATCACCCTAGGTGAGCCCGGCTGTTGGCGCGAGGGCATGGGCTCGTGTAAAGGCCAAGTCCTCATGGATCGCTATGCACCGTTGCGCCGCCGCACCATCACCCTCGTGGGCTTGATGGGCGTGGGCAAGTCGAGCGTCGGCCGCCGGCTGGCGCAGACGCTGGAGATGCCGTTCCGCGACGCCGACAATGAGGTCGAAAGCGCTGCAGGGCGTTCCATCCCGGAAATCTTCGCCGAACTGGGCGAGCCGGCTTTCCGCGAAGGCGAGCGCCGGGTGATCGCCCGCCTGCTCGACGAGCCGCCGCACATTCTCGCCACCGGCGGCGGCGCTTTCATGAGCCCGGAGACGCGCGCCCTCGTGAAGGAAAAGGCGATATCGGTCTGGCTAAAGACGGATCTGGCCGTCCTGGCTCGTCGGGTGGGCCGCAAGGATAGCCGCCCTCTCTTGCGCGACGCCGATCCGTTGGAAGTCCTCAAGGCCCAAGCCGAGGTCAGATATCCCGTCTACGCCGAGGCGGACATCATGGTGGAGACCGGCGACGCCGCGCACAACGTCAGCGTCGAACAGGTGATCGCGGCGCTCACCGCCCACATCGAAGGAAAGAGCGCGGCATGATCCGCACCATCCCCGTCGGCCTGGGCGACCGCGCCTATGAAGTGCTGGTCGGCCCGGGCCTGCTCGGCGAGGCGGGGCTGCGCATCGCGCCCTTCCTGAAGCGCAAGCGCGTGGCCATCGTCAGCGACACCACCGTCTTCGCCCTGCATGGCCCGCGCCTGGTCGCCTCCCTGGCGGGAGCGGGCATCGAAACCCATCCGGTGCTGGTTGCGCCGGGCGAGCAGACCAAGAGCTTCGAAGGCCTGGCCGACGTCACCGACCGCCTGCTGGCGCTGAACCTCGACCGAGGCGATCTGATCGTGGCGTTTGGCGGCGGGGTGGTGGGCGACCTCGCCGGATTTGCGGCTTCGATCTTCAAGCGCGGGATTGGCTTCGTGCAGATTCCGACGACGCTGCTTGCGCAGGTGGATTCGTCTGTCGGCGGAAAGACGGCGATCGACACGCCGCGGGGCAAGAATCTCGTCGGCGCCTTCCATCAGCCGCGGCTGGTGCTGGCCGACCTTGACGTGCTGGGCACCCTGCCCGCCCGCGAGATGCGGGCAGGCTACGCCGAGGTGATCAAGTACGGCCTGCTGGGCGACTTCGCCTTCTTCGAGTGGCTGGAGGCCCATGGGCGTGAAGTTCTGGCGCTGGAGCCAAACGCTCTCGCCCACGCCGTTGCGCGGTCGGTCGCCATGAAGGCCGAGATCGTCGCCGAGGACGAGACGGAGCAGGGCCGTCGGGCGCTGCTTAACCTCGGACACACCTTCGCCCACGCCTTGGAGTCCGAAACCGGGTTCGGCGACGCCTTGCTGCATGGCGAGGCCGTCGGCGCGGGCATGGCGCTCGCGTTCCGCTTTTCGGCGGCGCAAGGGCTCTGCCCGACGCAAGACGCGGCCCGCGCGGTCGCCGGCATCGCAGCCGCGGGGCTACCGACACAGCTCGACGCTCTGGTTGGCCACCCCTTCAAGACCGACGAACTCATCAGCCACATGGCGCAGGACAAGAAGGCGGAAGACGGACGCCTGACGTTCATTTTGGCGCGAAACATCGGCGACGCTTACGTCGCGCGTAACGTACCTGCCGCGGAGGTGCGCGAGTTCCTGGCGGCCGAAGGCGCGCAATAGTTACGCCGGTGCGGAACCCGACGGGCTCCCAGGCGTTGATCACCGTTCGCGTCGAGTCCGACGCCGATCGGGGGAGCTTGCAGGCATGAGCGAAGTTGCGGACCTTTCTGGCCTGCGCGTTCTAGTGGTCGAAGACGAAATGATGGTCTCGATGCTGATCGAGGACATGTTGAGCGATCTCGGCTGCACCGTGGTGGGCCCCGCCTCGCGCCTCGATGAAGCCATTGAGCTGACACGCACCGCCGAGATCGATTGCGCCGTGCTGGACGTGAACCTGGGCGGCCAGCCGATCTTCCCGCTGGCGGACATTCTCCGCGAGAAGGGTGCGCCCTTCGCTTTCGCCACCGGTTACGGCGACGCCGGCCTGCGCGAGGTGGATCGCGGCTCGCCGGTTCTGCAAAAGCCCTTCCGCGAGGGCGATCTGGCGCGGATTCTTGGCGAACTCCGCGCGAAGGTCGCCGGCTAATCGGCCGTCGCGACCTACGCTATTGCGGCAAGGCCGCGATCAGCTTCTCAGGCGTTATCGGGTAGCTGCGAACCCGCGCGCCGCAGGCGTTGTAAACGGCGTTGGCCACCGCCGCGCCGGAGCCGGCCATACCCAATTCGCCGACGCCCTTGATGCCGAGCGGATTAGCGATGTCGTCGACCTCATCCAGCATGATCGCGTCAAGCTCGCCGATGTCGGCCTGGACCGGCACCAGGTAGCTGGCGAGATCCTGGCCGAGGAACGAGCCGAACCGGACGTCCACCTCATTGCCCTCGTGCAGCGCTGAGCTCACGCCCCAGATCATGCCGCCCGTCAGCTGGCTGCGGGCGGTCTTGGCGTTGAGGATTCGGCCACAGGCGAAGACGCCCAGCATGCGGCGCAGGCGGGTCTCACCGGTGATCGGATCGACTCCGACCTCGGCGAAGTGCGCGCCGAAGGTATGCTGGCTCCAGTTGCCGCCGTCGGTGGCCTGGGCGCTTTCACCCAGGGCGTCGAGACCCTGGGGCGCCGCGCGCGAGATCAGCGCCTTGAGGCTTTCGGTGCGATTGCCGATGGCCACGCCGCCGTCGCGGAATTGGACATCGTCGATCGCGCCTTCGTGCAACGGCGAGTTGGGATCGGCGATGGCGAGGGCGGCGATGGCCCGGCGCAGGTTCATACCCGCGGCGAGCGCCGCGGAACCGGCCGTCGCGGCGCCGAACTGACCGCCGGAACCCGGCGTGGGCGGCGCCTCGGCCTCGCCGATGATCACGCGGACGTCGGCCATGGCGACGCCCATGGTTTCCGCCGCGATCTGGGCCAGGACCGTGTAGGTGCCAGTGCCGATGTCGGTCATGCCTTGCCGCACAGTGACGATTCCGTCGGGGTCGACGGCGATGGAGCACTTGGCGGGCAGCAGCATGTTGCCGCGGATGGCGCCAGCCATGCCCATGCCGACCAACCAGCGCCCGTCACGGACGAGGCCCGGCGTCGCCTGACGCTTGTCCCAGCCGAACATCTGCGCGCCCTCGCGCATGCAGCGGACCAGCTGGCGGATGGAGAAGGGCTTTCCGCTGGTGGGATCGACCTCGGGCTCGTTGATGACGCGGAACTCGATCGGGTCGAGGCCGAGCTTCTCGGCCATCTCGTCCATGGCGACTTCCAGGCTGAGCGTGCCGGAGGCCTCGCCCGGTGCGCGCAGGGGCCCGCCCGGCGGCAGACCACTGGAGACGCCGCGATCCGCAAAGAAACGATTAGGGCTGGCGTAGAGGCTCTTGGCGAAGCCGGAGGTGCGCTCGAAGAACGGGCTCATCTCCGAAGCGTGGCTGACACCGACCAGCGACAGGGCGGTGAGCTTGCCATCGGGCGTGGCGCCCAGGCGCACGCGCTGTTCGGTGGCCGGGCGGTGGATCGTCCCGTGCATCATGTGCTGGCGGGTGAAGGCGACCTTCACGGGGCAGCCGAGTTCCCGCGAGGCGAGCGCGGCCAGGATCAGGTCGGCGTAGGTGAACATCTTGCCGCCGAAGCCGCCGCCGATATAGCGCGAGCGAAGGAGAATATCCTCCTTCTCCATCTCCAGCGTCATGGCCAGGATGCCGCGCGAGCGGACGACGCCCTGGCAGGAGGTGTGAGCCTCGCAGATCCCGTCGGTCCACCAGGCGATGGAGGCGTGCGGCTCCATCTGGCAGTGGTTCTGGACGGGCGTGGTCCAGACATCGTCGAGCTGGACGGGGGCCTCGGCGAAAGCGCTCTCGAAGGCGCCAAGCCGGACATCGCCCTCGGCGGCGACGATGTCGAGCACATGGGCCTTGGCATGGAAGTCGGCGTTGGGTTCGTCCGCCGCATAGCCGATAGCGATCAGCTGGGCCGCAGCGGTCGCGTTCTCCAGGGTGTCGGCGCAGACGAAGGCCACCGGCTCGCCAAAGTAGTGGACGCGGTCGCTGGCGAAGACGGGTTCTGGCCCGCCGGTCCAGAAGTCAATCGGCGGCGCCGGCGCGGCGTGCTTGGGCACGTTGAGATAGGTCCAGACGGCCTTGACCCCCGGCGAGGCCTCGGCGGCGGCCGTGTCGATGGAGATGATCCGGCCCTGAGCGATGCCGGACGGCACCATGACGCCGTAGGACGGCGGCGACGGCGGCTGAACTTCATAGGCGTAGGGCGCCTTGCCCGCGACCTTCAGGGGGCCGTCGTAGCGGTCGACCGGTTTGCCGATCAGACCTTGCCGGTTTTCCTTGATCGGGTTCGGCTTCTGGAAATCCTCGACGGTGCTCATGCGGCGGCTCCGGTCATGGCGCCGACCACAGCCGGGCCGAGGCGCGAGACGAGGGTGATTTTGGTGGCGTTCAGGCCCTGCTCCCGGGGCTCCGCGAGCTGGACATCGAAGGCTTCCTTGGGCGTGGCGCCGGCGGCGAGGGCGGCCTCCGCCAAGTCGGCGCGCCAAGGCTTCGGCGCCACGGCGCCCAAGGCGATGCGGGCGCCGGCGACGGCGATGCTGGTCAGACCGTGGGCGTATGAGGCCCGGTCGCGGACCTTCTGGTAAGTTTGGCGGCCCTCCGGCGGCGGCGGGAGGATGACGGCGGTGATCATCTCACCGGCGACGAGGTTCGTCTCATGCTCCGGCGTGTCGCCCGGCAGGCGGTGCAGTTCGCCGAGCGGCAGAGTGCGGAGCGCACCGCCAGGGCTGAGGGTCTCGATCATCGCGTCCAGGGCGGTGAGCGCCACGGCCATGTCAGAGGTGTGGGTGGCGACGCAGGCGTCTGAGCCGCCGAAGATGGCGGCGTGACGGTCCGGCCCGCCCAGCGCAGAGCAGCCCGAGCCGGCCGCGCGCTTATTGCAGGGTTTGGTGACGTCGTAGAACCATGGGCAGCGGGTGCGCTGCAGCAGGTTGCCGCCGACGGTGGCCTTGTTGCGCAGCTGCGGCGAGGCGCCGGAGACCAGAGCGCGGGCCAGCACCGGATATTTGGCGCGGACGCGGGTGTCGCCAGAGACGCGCGCGTTGATCGCCAAGCCGCCGATCCGCAAGCCGCCCTCGGTGGTTTCCTCGATCTGGGTCAGCGGAAGGCGGCTGACGTCGACCAGACGGGTCGGCTGCTCGATGTCGAGCTTCATCAGGTCGAGCAGGTTGGTGCCGCCGGCGATGAACCTGGCGCCGGGCGCGGCCGCAAGCTCCACGGCCTCGGCCGCGGTGGATGGCCGTTCGTAGACGAAGGGCCTCATGCCCGATCCCCGGCGTAGCTCTTGATGGCCGCGACGATCTGCGGATAGGCGGTGCAACGGCAGATGTTGCCGCTCATCCGCTCGCGGATCTCAGCGTCGGTCAGTGCAATCGGAAGCTGACCGTCGGCCGTCTCCTGGCTCGGATAGTCCAGGGCGACCTCCTCCAGCATGCCCATGATCGAGCAAAGCTGACCGGGGGTGCAGTAGCCGCATTGGAAGGCGTCTTCATGGACGAAGGCCTGCTGCAGAGGATGCAGGCTGTCCGGCGCACCGAGGCCCTCGACGGTCATGACGGCGTCGCCATCGTGCATCACGGCAAGGGTCAGGCAACTGTTGATGCGCACGCCGTTGACCAGAACCGTGCAGGCGCCGCACTGGCCATGGTCGCAGCCCTTTTTCGGGCCCGTCAGCTTGAGGCCTTCGCGCAGGGCGTCGAGCAGAGTGGTGCGAACGTCGAGGTCCAGCGCGCGCGCCTCGCCGTTGACCGTGATCACCGTCGGCAAAATGAAGCTCCTCCAAGCGAGGCAACGCCGCTTTCCGCGGGCTTTAGCCTAGCGCGATTGTGGGATTTCCGGCCGCCGCCGGGCAAGCTCTAAAGTCGCATCGCGAACATAACGTTGGTCCCTGCCCGGACCTGAAGGCGCCGGCAGCCAAGGAACGGCCGCGAAAGTCAGCGGTTATGGCGAAGGTTCGGCGAGTCCGGGCCTGGCGCGCCGCCAGTTCAAACTCGGCGCCGGAGTGTTTGGGCGCAATGAAGAATTGGTTTGGTCGAAGATATTTCGATCTCCTGGGCTCGATCTATATCTACAACGAGCACCGGGGATACACGGCCATCGACCGCGTTCTTGAGGCGGTTCGCACACGTTGGCCGGAGGATCACGCTCTAATTGCGCGGATCGAAAGCCATCGGGCCGACGAATACAAACACTACCTGATGTTTCGTCGCTGGTTCGAGCGGCGCGGCGTCATGCCGCTGGCGATTGACCGGGCCTGCGGCCATATCGATCGGTTCGTCAGCATCATGTTCGGGCGCACGATCGACGATCTCGACCCTGCTCTGGTCGTCGGTCGCGAAGACCAATTTGAGCGCCTCTGCCGGGTCATTTCTTTGACGGAGAAACGGGGCCACCGGCAGGTCAAACTCCTGCTGCGCAGCCCACGAATCCGCGCTGATCAAAGCCTCACACGGATCTTCCGCATCATTGAGCGCGATGAACCCGGCCATTGGGCGCCGTACGACCAATGGCTCGCCGTTCACGGCAAACGCCAAGCCAGCTGGTGGGAACGCTCGATCGACAGCTACATCCACAGCGAACTGCTGTTTCTGAAACTCCCGCTTCTGTTCCTGGCGCCCAGCCTGCGACGGCGACGGCTCTGGCCGGATGACATTCCGGCCGGTTAAGGCCCGGCCGACTTCGGAGTATCGGAGCAGTCGAGATATGAAACAGTCCCGCGTCCGCCCAAGGGCGCGGGACTGAAATCCTACTTCTGCCGCGCGGCGGCGTCAGCGGCGGCGTCGGCTTTGCGGCCGGCAACGGCGGCGGCGTCTGCACTGTCGTCCGCGACAGCCGAGGCGGCGGCGGCGGTCTGGTCCGCTGCGGCCTGCGTGTTAGCGGCGGTGTCGCTGGCGGCGGACGCGGCGGCGTTTCCGGCATGGTCGGCGGCGGCGGACGTTTCGCTTTCCGTCTTCTGCGAGCAGGCGACGAGCGCAAGGCTGGAGACGGCCGCCAGGGCGATCAGGGTCAATTTCATAGGTAGCTCCAGGTCGAGATGACGCCCACTGGCGCCCAGCGACCAAACGCACGGTGGCGCTTCTGGCTCCGCGGCGGCTAAAACCATCAGTAGCGATGACCGTCGACCGCCGATCGCATTCAGCCCTCGCTCATCTTCAGTCCGTCAAACCGCCGCGCCCTGCCGCACGCAGAGACGGTGGCGGACAGAAGGAAGCGGAATGGATCGGACCTTGGTTTCAGCGCACGTGGCCAAGCGGCTCTCAATGCGGCGCAATGAACTGCGACTGTCCCTCGCCCAGGTGGCCGCCCGATGCGGCGTGTCGCTGCAGCAGGTCCACCGCTACGAGACCGGCGACAACGCTGTGTCTGTGGCGATGCTCTGGCAGCTGTCGAAGTGCCTCGACACCAACATTGTCTATTTTTTCGAAGGACTGGACTAGCCAAGACCACCGTGGGTCTTGGGGTGGTCTTGGCTAGTCATGGCGCCGGATCGCCGGGGGACGTGAGGCTTTTCGAACGCCGATATCTGAACTGTTCAAACGTCGCCCGGTTGCAGGCCGACTGAACTTTCACGCGGCGCGTGATTGAGGCCAGCCAACCCCACGGCGCTGCGGAACCTTAACCACATCTCAGCACTCAATCGCCGACAGGCGCTCCGCCGCCGCTCAACCGAGAACGCCGATGTTGTTGAAACGTGGCGCCACCTGCTGGCGAGCCGAACGAACCCCGCGCGCCGCTGTCTTTATTGATGTCGAGGACTACTTCACGGCGGTGATGTCAGCGATCTCCAAGGCGAGACGCTCGGTGCACATCCTCGGTTGGGCGTTCCATCCGCTGACCCACTTCGCGCCGCAGGTCGATTGCGCCGATCCGCAGGAGGCGCGCATTGCGGCCTTCCTCAAGGCGGTGTCCTCCACGCGGCCCGAACTCGACATCAGGGTTCTGTGCTGGAAGGCGGCTCTGCCCATCGCCATCACTCAGGACTTCTACCCGCAGCGGGCGGCCAGGGAGTTTCGCCACACCTCGGTGCGCTTTGAACTGGACGACCAGACCCCGCTGGGCGCGAGCCACCACCAGAAGGTCGTAGTGATCGACGATGCGGTCGCCTTCTGCGGCGGCTGCGACTTCGGGCCCGACCGATGGGACACCTGCGATCACGAGGATGAAAACCTGCTCAGGGCCGCCGAACCCGGAGCTCCCCCGTGCTTTGACCCCCGCCACGAGGTGATGAGCCTTGTCGATGGACACGCCGCTGAGGCCCTGGGCGAACTGTTCCGCGCCCGATGGCTGCGCGCCACTGGCGAGACGATGACCGCGCCGAATGCGCCGGCGCCGTCGGACCCTTGGCCCGACGCCGTCACGCCCCAGTTCGAAGACGTGCGTGTCGGCCTTTCGCGCACCGCGGCCGCGTGGGCCGGCGAGGATCAGATCCGGGAGAACGAAGCGCTCTATCTCGCCGCAATCGCCGCCGCAAAATCCTGTATCTATATGGAAAATCAGTATTTCACCTCGCCGGTCATCGCCGAAGCGCTCGCCCAGCGGCTCGGCGAAACCAAGGGTCCGGAGGTCATCCTTGTCTCGACGGGCCATGCGCCCAGCTACTTTGATCAATTGACGATGGACCGGACCCGATCGTTCTTCATCCGCCGGCTCGAGGACGCTGACAAGCATGGCCGGTTCCGCATCTACAGCCCCGTCACCGCCCTCGGCCATACGATCATCGTCCACGCCAAGCTGGCGATCATCGACGACGTGCTGCTGCGCGTCGGATCCGCCAACATCAACAACCGCTCCCTCGGCCTCGACACCGAGTGCGACCTCTCCATCGAACCCATGAGCCCGACGCGAGCGGAGACCAGACTGGCGATCGGCCGCGTGCGTACGCGCCTGGTCGCGCACTGGCTGGGCTGTGAGGATGTGATCGTCAGTGAAGCTGTCGAGAAGACGGGCGGCCTGGGCGCCGCCATCGAGTGGCTTCGTGCTCAGGGCCGGTGCCGCCTACGTCCGATTCCCGCCGTGGCGCTCAAGCCCATGGCGTCGCTGGTCGCTACCTTTCACCTCGGCGATCCCGTAGGCCCCAAGGACTCATGGAAGCCGTGGCGGCGCCGGCGCAGCGTGGCGACCGAACTCAAGGCGGTTGTGGCGAGCCTTAAACAGGCCAACCTGGACAGCGTGCCTGCGCGGCTTAGCGCAAAGGCCATATAGCCGCAGGCTTGGCCCTTAAGCCTCTTCCCCTGGCGCAAGCGCGCGCACCGAAAGCGCGTGCACCTGGCCCGCCAGCTCCTCAGCGAGCGTGCGATAGACCAGGCGCTGGCGGGCGACCTTGGAGAGGCCGACGAACGCTTTCGCCTGGATCAGCAGGTTGAAATGGCTTTCGCCGCCTTCTCGGGCGCCAGCGTGACCATGATGGCGTGCGGAGTCATCGACGACCTCAAGCCGGTCTGGGCTGAACGCGTCGACTAATTTTCGCTGGATCGTTTCAGATATGGCGCCCATGGGTCGCAGCTTCAATTCTTGCCAGAGATTCTTTGAGCCCCATACTTGGACCATGCCCCGCGCGTTTCAATACAGGCCCCGTTTCGTCGACATCCGCGTACGCCCGCCGTCCGTGGAGGAAGAGGAAAAGGCCAAGGCTGACGCCGTCGGCTTGAAGCCGGGGGAGCGCGCCTGCGACCATCCCGGCTGCCGCAAGCCCGCGACCGCCAAAGCGCCCAAGTCGCGCGAGATGTTGAACGAGCACTACTGGTTCTGCCAACCGCACGCCGCCGAGTACAATCGCCACTGGGACTTCTTCGCCGGCATGAGCGAGGGCGAGATCCGCAAGCGCCAGCAGGAAGAGCTCTTCACCGGCGGGCGTCCGACGTGGGAGATGAAGGCCGGGCGCAACAGCCGCGAAGCCGCCAGCTTCTCGGCGAAATTCGGTAAGGGCGAGGGTTACCGTGACCCCTACGGCATGTTCGGCGGCCAGGGCGTCAAGCGCGAGGCCCCACAGGCCGAGGCGCGACAACTGGGCAAGATCGAGCGCGCGGCTCTGGCCGATCTGGACTTGGAAGTCGATGCCGAAGGCCCGCAGATCCGCCAGCGTTACACCGAGCTGGTGCGCCGGCTTCACCCCGACGCGAACGGTGGCGACCGCTCCGGCGAGCACAAGCTGCAACGCGTGATCAAGGCCTACCAGTCGCTTCGCAAGGCGGGGATGGTCTAGGCAGATCGCTTGCCGGGGAAACTCCCTTTGCCAGCCTTCGCCTGACGCGCTAACCAACCGGTATCATGACCGCCTATGACACCACCGAAGACCGGTTGATCACGCTTGCCCCGGACCACAAGGTCTCCGCCCGCGAGACCTTTGGGGTGGACTTCGACCTGCAGGTCCCGGCCTTCTCCGAACGTGATAGCCACGTGCCGGAGATCGACCCCGCCTATAAGTTCGATCCGGAGACGACCCGGGCGATCCTGGCGGGCTTCGCCTTTGACCGTCGCGTGATGGTCCAGGGCTATCACGGCACCGGCAAGTCAACGCACATCGAGCAGGTGGCGGCGCGCCTCAATTGGCCGACCGTGCGGGTGAACCTGGACAGCCACGTCAGCCGGATCGATCTGGTCGGCAAGGACGCCATCGTCCTGAAGGACGGCAAGCAGGTCACCGAATTCCGCGAAGGCATGCTGCCCTGGGCGATCCAGCGGCCGATCGCCCTGGTGTTCGACGAATATGACGCCGGCCGTCCGGACGTGATGTTCGTGATCCAGCGCGTGCTGGAAGCGCAGGGCCGCCTGACCCTGCTCGACCAGAACCGCGTGATCCGCCCGAACCCCTATTTCCGGCTGTTCTCGACGACCAACACCATCGGCCTGGGCGACACCACGGGCCTCTACCACGGCACCCAGCAGATCAACCAAGGCCAGATGGACCGCTGGTCGATCGTCACGACTCTGAACTACCTGGCCCACGACGTGGAAGCCGAGATCGTCCTGGCCAAGTCGCCGAATTACCAGAACACCGAGGGTCGCCGGACCATCGCAGCGATGGTGCGCGTGGCCGATATGACCCGCAACGCCTTCATGAACGGCGATATCTCCACCGTCATGAGTCCACGGACCGTGATCGCCTGGGCCCAGAACGCCGAGATCTTCGACGGCGACCTGGCGCTGGCTTTCCGCATGACGTTCCTGAACAAGTGCGACGAACTGGAACGCGGCACCGTCGCCGAATTCTTCCAGCGCGCCTTCGGCCAGGACCTGCCGGAATCCACGGCGCGGGTGCGGGTGGCCTGAGCCACCGCTCCGGATAAGGTCCGGCCATGTCGCCGAGCCCGGTCCAGGCCCTTTTTCAGCAGGCCATGGGCCTGCATCGCGCCGGCCGGCTGGCCGAGGCTGAGCAGGCCTATCGGCAGATCATGCGGGTCGATGCGCGGGACTATCCGTCGCGCTGCATGTTGGGGCGGCTCTACCTCGACCTTGGGCGCAACGCCGAGGCCGAGAAGGTCCTTGAAGCCGCCGTCAAGCTGGACGGGCGGGCCCCGCCTGGGTTGAGCGGCTATGGGCTGGCGCTATTGCGGGTAGGCAAATTCAAGCCGGCCGCAGCGATCCTTGAGCGGGCCATCGCCGCCGAGCCGAACGATTGGTCTTTGCGCTGTAATCTGGGCGACGCCCTGCTGGGCCTTGGCCGTCCGCAGGATGCGGTAGCCGCCTATGATCACGCCTTGGGCCTGGCACCTGACGCCGCGCCCGCCTGGGCCCGGCGGGCGACGGCGCTGCTTGATCTGGAGCGACCGGACGCCGCGCTCGCCGATGCTGAGCGGGCCTTGGGATGGGCGCCGCGCGACGCCCAGGCCTTGGCGGCGCGCGCGGCCGCGCTGACAGCCCTTGACCGCGTCGACGAGGCGATCGTGGCGGTCGGCCAGGCAATGGCCGCCGCCCCGGACGACCATGGGCTGGCGGTCGACCGGGCGCGGCTGTTGTTCAAAGCTGGCCGCTTCGCCGAAGCGGCCAGCGACTGCACGAGGGCGCTCACGCAAGACTCGCAAAACGTCGAGGCGTTGATCGTGCGCGGCGCAGCGCTGGCGAAACTGCATCAGCCACAGGCCGCCCTGGCCGACGCCGAGGCCGCGACAGCGCTCACGCCCCGCGACGCCGAGGCGCAATTCATCCGGGGCCTGCGGCTGGATGCCTTGGGCCGCGGCGAGGCGGCGATCGAGGCCTACAAGCGCGCCCTGGCCCTTGGCGATCGAAAGCGACCTGACCTGAGAGCGCTGAACAACCTCGGCGCCAGCCTGATTGAACTGAAGCGCTATGGCGAGGCGATCGCCGCCTTGAGGCAGGTGTTGGCCGTTGAGCCGCGCCACCGCCACGCCTTGGGCGCCTACGCCCACGCCCAGCGGATGACCTGCGACTGGACCGACGCCGCAGCGGTGGAGGCGGCGCTGAGGACGATCGTGGAGACGGGCGAGGCGGAAGTTCCGCCTGGCGTCGTGCTGGCCTATTTCGACGACCCGGACCTGCAGCTGAAGGCGGCGCGCAACCACGCCGCGGCGAACATGGTCGCGGTCGCTCCGCGGCCCGCCCCCCACGCGCGCGGCGAGCGGCTGCGCATCGCCTATCTCTCCGCCGACTTCCATGACCACGCGACCATGCGGCTGGCGATCGGGGTGTTCGAGCGCCACGACCGCGCGCGATTCGATGTGTGCGCCATCTCCTTCGGACCGGACGACGGCAGCGCCCTGCGCGCCCGCACGGTGGCGGCCTTCGAGACCTTCCTGGACGCCCAGGCTATGAGCGACGAGGCGATCGTGGCGTGGATGCGCGAGCGCAGGATCGATGTCGCCGTTGACCTAAAGGGCTTCACGGCCGGATCGCGCAAGCGGGTCTTCGCCGCCCGTCCGGCGGCGGTTCAGGTGAACTACCTGGGCTTTCCCGGGACCCTCGGCTCGGAAGCCTACGACTACGTTCTGGCCGATGCGATCACCGCGCCGTCGGCGATGTGGCCGTTCTTCAGCGAGAAGATCGTGCACCTGCCAGACAGCTATCAACCGAACGATTCCCATCGCGAGACGCCGATCGGCGGGCCCTCGCGCGCCGACGCCGGCTTGCCGCCCGCGGGGT
This sequence comes from Phenylobacterium immobile (ATCC 35973), assembly GCF_001375595.1. Taxonomy (NCBI): domain Bacteria; kingdom Pseudomonadati; phylum Pseudomonadota; class Alphaproteobacteria; order Caulobacterales; family Caulobacteraceae; genus Phenylobacterium; species Phenylobacterium immobile. The sequence continues at coordinate 2,601,587 of NZ_CVJQ01000001.1, forward strand.
TCGTCTTCTGCTGCTTCAACAACAGCTACAAGATCACGCCCTCAGTCTTTGGCGTCTGGATGCGCCTGCTGGCGGCTGTCGAGGGATCGGTCATATGGCTGCTGGGCGACAACGAGCTGGCCATGGCCAACCTGCGGAAGGAAGCAGCCGTGCGCGGCGTCGACCCGGCGCGACTGGTGTTCGCCCCGCGGGTGACCCTGAACGATCACCTCGCCCGCCACCGACTGGCGGACCTGTGCCTCGACACCCTGCCCTACGGCGCCCACACCACCGCCAGCGACGCCCTGTGGATGGGTCTGCCGATCGTCACCTGCCTGGGCGCCGCCTTCGCCGGGCGCGTGGGCGCGAGCCTGTGCGCCGCGGCCGGCCTGGACGCCCTGATCGCGCCAGATCTGACGGCCTACGAGGCTTTGGCGCTGAGCCTGGCGCGCGATCCTGAGCGACTGGATACGATCAAGGCGCACCTCGCGGCCGCGCGGACCACGGCGCCGCTGTTCGACGATGAGCGCTATCGACGGGGGCTTGAGGCGGCCTATGAGGTCATGTGGACCCGTCGCGAAGCTGATGAACCTCCGGCGGCTTTCGCCGTCGGATCCGTCGACGACAGGCGGGATCGAGGTTAGGTCTGTTCGCCTTCAGTTGGAGCGGGGCGATGAGCGACTACGATCTCTACTACTGGCCCATTCCCTTCCGCGGCCAGTTTGTCCGCGCGATCCTGGCCTTCGCCGGCAAGACCTGGACCGAGGCGGGCCGGGAAGCGATCCTGAAGCTGAAGGAAGGTCCGATCGCCGACATGCCGGCGCCCTTCATGGGCCCGCCCGTGCTGGTCGATCGCGCGACGGGGTTCGCGCTCTCGCAGATGCCGGCGATCGTGCTTTATTTGGGGGAAACCCTGGACCTTCTGCCGGCCACCCCCGCGGGACGCGCCATGACCCAGAAGGTCGTCGGCGACGCCAACGATCTGATCGATGACCTGACCCTGGATGGGGGCCGGGAGATGTGGACTGAGGCGCGCTGGGAGGCGTTCACGCCACGGCTGCGGAAATGGATGTCACTGTGGGAGGAGACCGGGCGCCGTCACGGATTAACGCAGGATGACGGATTCCTGCTGGGCGGCGACAGGCCGGCCGTCGCCGACATCGTGAGCGCGGTGCTTTGGTCGACCATGACAGAACGGTTCCTCGTGATCGCCGAACTTCTCGATGACGTCGCGCCGATGACCGCCGCGCTAAGCCGACGCGTTATGGCCGTCCCGTCGCTGGCGGCCTTGGCGGCCAAGGCCCGAGCGGACTATGGCCAGACTTGGTGCGGCGGACAGATCGAGGCGTCGCTTCGCAAGGTGTTGGACACTTGAACGCAAAACGCCCGCGCCTTGCGGCGCGGGCGTTGCAGGCCTTGCTAAGCGAGTCGGCTATCGACCGGTCAGCTTGCGCCCGGCCATGAGGCCCAGCACCAGGAACACCGCGAAGACGATCAGGAACAGAACGAACAGGAACTTGGCGACGCCGGCGGCAGCGCCAGCGATGCCGCCAAAGCCCAGGGCGCCAGCGATCAGGGCGACCACGGCGAAAATCAGGGCCCACTTGAGCATTTCACTTCTCCTATCGAAGCGTCACCTGCGCTTCGTCAAAGCGAGTAACGCCGGCTTGACCACAGCGTTCCGGCGAAGCGTCGCCTCAGTGCTCGACCTTTGCGGTTTGCGGTTCTTTCCGTCGCGGCGCTGATCTAGAACTGCGCCATGGCCAAACCCGCCGAAAGTCCCCAGGAGCCCTTCAAGCGCGCGCTCGCACAGGCGGCGCGATCGCTGGCGGAGACTCCGGACCTGGAGGTTGTCTATTCGGCCGAGGGCCCGTCGCTGCACGGCAACCGCGCGATTCTGCCGCATCCGCCCCGTGACCTGACCCCAGCCGACGCGGCGGCGCTCCGCGGGATGGCCGACCAGATCGCGCTTCGGCTCGCCCACCACGACATCGAGGCCCACGCCCGCCTGCGCCCCTCCGGCCAGGCCAGCGGGGTTTATGACGCCATCGAACAGGCCCGCATCGAGGCGATCGGCGCCAATGCGCTGGGCGGCGTTCGCAAGAACCTGCGCACCGTGTTGGAGCAGGCCTGGGCGAAGAAGAATTTCACCGAGTTGGACGCCCTGTCGAACCCGCCGTGGAGCGAGGTCGTCTCGCTGATGGTGCGCGAGCGCCTGACCGGCGAGCCGCCGCCGCCGCAGGCGCGCAGTCTGGTCGATCTGTTCCGCGCCAAGGTGGAGGAGAAAGCCGGCCCTGATCTCGACCGACTGAGCGAGGCCCTGGACGACCAGGCGGCCTTCGCCCGGATCGCCCGGTCGATCATCCATGACCTGGAACTCGCCGCCGACATCGCCGACGAGCGCGACGGAGAGGACGAAGAAGGCGACGACCAGGACAACAACGAAGACCTGGACGAGCCTGACGACGACGACGGCGAAAGCGAGGGCGAGCAGACGGGCCGCCAGCAGGCGCAAGAGAGCGCTGAGCCGCAGGAGGCCGACGCCACCCAGCAGGCCGCCGAAAGCGACATTGAAGAGGTCGAGGAAGACGAGCAGCCTCCCGAGGTCGACGAGGGCGATCAGCCTGCGCGACCCGATCCGAAGCCTGAGGCGCGAACGCCGACCTATAATGTGTTCACCACCGCCCATGACGAGGTGGTCGATGCCGACGACCTGTCCGATCCGGCCGAGCTGAGTCGGCTGCGGGGCTACCTCGACCAGCAGTTGGCCAGCCTCTCGAACGTTGTCGGCCGCCTGGCGAACAAGCTCCAGCGCAAGCTGCTGGCGCAGCAGAATCGCTCTTGGAGCTTTGACCTGGAGGAAGGCGTGCTGGACGTGGCGCGCCTGACGCGGGTGATTATCGACCCGACCGCGCCGCTGTCGTTCAAGGAAGAGAAGGACACCGAGTTCCGCGACACGGTGGTCTCGATCCTGATCGACAATTCCGGCTCCATGCGCGGACGGCCGATCATGGTGGCGGCGGTCTGCGCCGACATCCTGGCGCGAACTTTGGAGCGCTGCGGGGTGAAGACCGAGATCCTCGGCTTCACCACCCGGGCCTGGAAGGGCGGCCAGGCGCGAGAAGACTGGCTGAAGGCCGGCAAGCCGGCCCAGCCTGGCCGGCTGAATGACCTGCGCCACATTATCTATAAGGCCGCCGACGCGCCGTGGCGTCGGGCGAGGCGCAACCTCGGCCTGATGATGCGCGAGGGACTGCTGAAGGAGAATATCGACGGCGAGGCCCTGCTGTGGGCGCACCACAGGCTGATCGGCCGGCCCGAGGCACGCCGCATCCTGATGGTGATCAGCGACGGCGCGCCGGTGGACGATTCGACGCTCTCAGTGAACTCGGGCGCCTATCTGGAGAAGCACCTGCGCGAGGTGATCGGCGAGATCGAGGCCAAGAGCCCGGTGCAATTGATCGCCATCGGCATCGGCCACGACGTGACGCGCTATTACCGGCGGGCGGTGACCATCGTCGACGTGGAACAACTGGCCGGCGCCATCGTCGACAAGCTCGCCGAGCTGTTCGACGAGGACGTGCGCCAGGTGCGGCGCGGCGATCTTTCCGCGCTCGCGCCCACGGGCGGCGGCGAGAAGCGCAGGACGCCGATGCAGGCGGCAGGCGGCGCGGCCTGATGCGCGCCGCGGTCGGCGCCCTTCTGCTGGCGGCGCTCGCCGCCTGTGCGCCGATCGCCGAACTGCCCTCGGCCCCGGTCCCCTACGGCCCGGCCATCGCCATCAGGGGCGCACCTGTGCCCATGGAACCGGCGGATCCAACCCGGGAGCGGCTGGGGAATTTCACCTACGCCGGCGGGCTGCATATCACCTCCGACCAGACCAGCCGGCTGCACGGCCTTTCAGACCTGAAGGTCTGGCCGGATGGGCGCTTCCTGGCCCAGGGCGATCAGTCCGACGTCGTCGAGGGCCGCCTTGTGCTGGACGTGCGCGGCCGTCTGGCCGGCGTGACCGACGCCCACATGCACGCCCTGAAGGACGCCGATGGCCTGGAGCTCTATGCCAAGGGCCAGAAGGAATTCGACGCGGAGGGCGTGGCGGAGTTGCCCAACGGCGACCGTCTGGTCTCGTTCGAACAGCACGACCGCATACTGCTCTATCCGCGCGACGGCTCGATCCCGCGGCAGGCGGCCATGCCGACCGTCCGCTTCAAGAACAACGACGCCATGGAGGCGTTGGCGACCGACCCTGCCACGGGGCCTGACGCCTACCGCGTCGGCGTCGAAGAGACCGGCGAGGTCTACGCCTGCCGGCTGTCAGCCAGCTGCGTGCTGGCAGGCAAGGTCGCGTTGGACTCCGGAGCGGGACTGGTCGCCATGGAGCGTATGCCGGGCGGGCGCTGGGCCTATCTTTTGCGGTCGTATTCGGCGGTGCGCGGCAACGTCGTGCGACTGCGGATCACCGACTCCGATGGGACCGTGGTCGACGAGGTAGAATTGGCCAAGCCCCTGACCGTCGACAATCTCGAGGGCCTGGGCGTGGTCGCCGGGCCGGGCCGGCGGGTCCGCTTCTATCTGGTCTCGGACGACAATTTCGGGATGTACAACGGCCTGCCGACCGATCAGCGCACCCTGCTGCTCGCCTTTGACTGGTCCCCGCCCTAACTGCTGGAAGGCTGATCATGGCTGTCGAACGACTTGAATTGCAAACGACCGCCTGCCGCGATGGCGAGGCGTTCGGCGCGGCAGGCCCCTATGATCTGCTGAAAGGCTTGGCCTTTCTCGCCCTCGATCCCAACGACCCCGCTGATGCGTTGGTGACGGACCTGGGGCTGGCGCCGCGCGACGCCGATGGGCGCGTGCGGTTCGAAGCCGACGTAGAAATCCTGCGACCGATCGATCCGGCGAGGCGCAACGGCCGATTGCTGCTGGATGCGGTGAACCGCGGCGCGTCGGTCCTGCGCTCGCTGGATGAGGCCTGGGTGTTGGGCCAGGGGTTCACGGTCGTTCGCTGCGGCTGGCAACACGATGCCGATCGCGCGCGGGGCCTAGGGCTCCAGACCGTCCTACCGACGCTGGACGGCCGGCCGATCACCGGACGTATGGCCCGCGTGTTCGAACCCGACGCGGCGGCCGACCGCTTTGCCTTGGGCGAACCGGGCGTCATTCCCTATCGCGCCGACCCGGACAGGGCCGACGAGGCGAGCCTGAGCGAGCGGACCTTCGTCGGCGGCCCGGCGCGCATCCTGGCGCGGGAGGCGTGGAGCTTCTCCGAGGATTTCACCGGCGTCATCTATCCCACCGGGTTCACCCCGGGGTACGCCTATGAGCTGATCTTCACCGCCGCAGAGGCCCCCTTGACCGGCCATGGCCTGGCGGCGACCCGCGACCTGATCGCCTTCCTGCGCGATGCGTCCGCCAGCGATGGCAATCCGTTGGCTGGCGAGGTCGAACATGTGCTGGCCTTCGGCGTATCTCAGTCCGGGCGGTTCCTGCGCCAGATGGTCTACGACGGGTTTTGCCAGGATTTTGAAGGCCGCAACCTTTTCGACGGCCTGCTGATCCACACCGGCGGGGCCCGGTTGCTGGAGAGCAACTGGCGTCTTGGCCAAGCGGTCTACAACGGCTGGGACGCGGTCAGCGCGACCTTCCCGTTCACGGACGTGACGCAGACCGACCCGGTGACCGGCATCACCGACGGCCTGCTGGCGCGGGTCTCGGCCAAGGGCGCGCCGCCGCGGATCGTTCACACTGATACCGCCGCCGAGTACTGGGGCGGCCAGGTGGGCAGCCTGGCTCACGTGAGCGCTGACGGCTTGAACGACGCCGCCGTGCCCGAGACCTCGCGACTCTACTATCTGGCCGGCACGCAGCACGGGGTCACGCCCCTGGACGGACCGCCCGGCCGCGGCGCCTATCCAGCCAACACCATCGACTACCGCCCGCTGCTGCGGGCGGCCTTGCGCAACCTGGATTGCTGGGTCGCGCTGGACGTGGAGCCGCCGCCGAGCCGCTATCCACGCCTCGACGACGGCACCCTGGTCGATCGCGAGACAGCGCGGGACGGCCTGGCCGGCCTGCCCGGTCCGGGCGCGCCGGAGAAGCTGGCGGTCCTGCACCGGCTGGAATTCGGACCGACGGCGCGCCAGACCCGGCGCTTCGAGCAAATCCCGCCAGAGCGGGGACCGGCCTATGCGCTGCACGTTTCGGCGGTGGACGCCGATGGCAACGAGACGGCCGGGGTGCGCCATCCTGAGATCACCGCGCCCTTGGCGACCTACACCGGCTGGAATCCCCGTTCCGCGAAGATTGGCGGGACCGACCAGAACCTGCGCACGGCGGGCGCCGTGATCCGCTTCGCCCTCACGCCAGGCGGCGAAGACCGGCGCCCCAGCGTCGCTGAACGGTACGCTGACCGTGAAGCGTACGTGGCGGCCGTGCGCGTGGCGGCCGAGGCGCTTATCGCTGAGCGCTATATGCTGGCGGAAGACATGGATGGAGTCCTCGCCGAAGCTGGGCGGCGCTACGACCTCTACACCACCAGCTAGAACGAAAAAGGGCCGCTCCTCGGAGCGGCCCTTGATATTCGAAGCGGCTGTCGCCCTAGGCGGCGGCTTGCTCGGAGAGCTTGGCCTTCAGCTGGCGCTTGATCTTCAGCGCGCGCGGCGAGAGATCTTCATCACGCGCCTTGACCAGGAAAGTGTCGAGCCCGCCGCGGAAGTCCAGGGTGCGCAGCGCGGCGTTGGTGACGCGCAGGCGGAACGACTGGCCCAGCGCATCGGACTGCAGGGTGGCTGGCGACAGAGCCGGCAGGAAGCGGCGCTTGGTCTTGATGTTCGAGTGGCTCACATTGTGGCCGATCATCGGACCGACACCCGTAAGCTCGCAACGACGCGACATGGCGAAACCTTCGCAGAAATAGAGATCGGCGAGCCGGGGCCCGCGCAAGAGCGGGCGATATAGGGGAAAGCCTGGGCTCCCGTCAAGGCGAGGCTGCTCACGGAGGCAGTGCGCGCGCCCTTACCTCATGCCGTCTGTGCGGATACGGTAGGTTCATGGCGTCTGGAACAAACATTGAATTGCGAGGGTCGCTGATTCGGACCCCGTTCGTTTCACAAGCGTTCTCGTGACCGACAAACCCGCGTTATGGACGTTGCTCGAAGGGCTGCTTCCCCGGTCGCATTCGCCCTACTCGGGTGTGCGCGTGGCGGCGGCGGTCGAGGATGAAACCGGCGCCCTGCACTTTGGCGTCAACGTCGAGAACGCCAGCTATCCGGAAGGCGTCTGCGCCGAGGGCGGGGCGATATCGGCCTTGGTCGCCGCGGGCGGGCGGTCGATTCGGCGGGTCTATGTGGCTTCCTCGCTAAACGAAGCGATCTGGCCGTGCGGCGGATGCCGCCAAAAGATCCTCGAGTTCGCCGCGCCAGGCTGCGAAATCATCAGCCTGACCGCCGACGGCGCGCAGACCCATACGATCGAGGAACTGGCGCCGCTGGGCTTTCGGTTGGCGCGGCCGTGAATGCGATTCTATGCGCCACGCCGGAGGAGGAAGAGGCCTTGCGCGCAGCCTTCGATCTCGCGCCAGCGCCCCGCACCCATGGTCCCTTCCAGGTATGGATCGGCCGTGACGCCCACGAAGGGGTGGCGCTCAGCCGCAGCGGCATCGGCAAGGTCAACGCCGCGGCGGCGACCAGCCTGTTGCTGGAGGCCTATGGCGCGCGCCGGGTGATCCTGGCGGGCGTGGCCGGCGGCCTTGCGCCGGATCTCCCGGTGGGCGCGGTGGTGCTCGCCGCGCGCCTGTCGATCTGCGACTACGGGGTGGTCAGCGCCGGCCGTTTCATCCCGACCGCCTCCGGCATGATCCCGATCGGCGCACCGGAATTGACCGAGCTCGCCCCCGCCGCGCCCGACGCCATCGCCGCCTACGAGCAGCTGATCGCCGAAGTGGGCCCGGCGCTCGGCCATCCGATCCGGCTGGGCGGCCTCCTGACCGGCGACTATTTCCTGAACTGCGCCGAAACCCGGGAGGCGCTCAGGGCCCGCTACGGCGCCGACGCCATTGATATGGAGTCCGGCGCGGTGAGGCAGGTCTGCGAGGCGTGGGGCGCGGACTTCTATGCGGTCCGAACCCTCTCGGACCTAGCCGGCGCCGACAGTGCGGTGACCTATGGCGAGATGGCGGCCATGGCGGCGGCCAACTCGGCGGCCTGCGCGCCCGCGCTTCTGTCGCTTCTGGAGGCGTCTGCGAAGGTTGCGTGAAGGTTGAGCGGTCACGCTTGCTCGACTCCGAAAGCCGTCCCATCTTCGAGTCATGAGCGACCGACCGTCCGGCGCGGGGCCCTCCAGGCTCGTCGCGGTTCTGGGGCCCACCAACACCGGCAAGACCCATTTGGCGGTCGAGCGGATGCTGGGCCACGCCTCTGGCATGATCGGCCTGCCCCTCAGGCTGCTGGCGCGCGAAATCTACGATCGGGTGGTGAAAGCGCGCGGCGCTCGCTCGGTGGCCCTGATCACCGGTGAAGAGAAGATTGTCCCGCCGCGCGCCGACTATTTCATCTGCACGGTCGAGGCCATGCCGCTTTCGCGCGATGTCGACTTCCTGGCGGTGGACGAGATCCAGCTGTGCGCCGATCCTGAGCGCGGCCATGTCTTCACCCACCGCCTGCTGCATGCCCGCGGCCGGCAGGAGACGATGTTGCTCGGCGCCCAGACCATGGCGCCCCTCGTCCGCCGGCTGCTGCCCAACGCCGAGATCGTCACCCGCGACCGCTTCTCGAAGCTCACCTATTCGGGCCCGAAGAAGCTGACCCGCCTGCCCGCCCGGACCGCCGTCGTCGCCTTCTCGGCCGACCAAGTCTATGCGATCGCCGAACTGATCCGACGCCAGCGCGGCGGGGCGGCTGTGGTCATGGGCTCGCTATCCCCCCGCACCCGCAACGCCCAGGTCGCGCTCTATCAGTCCGGCGAGGTCGATTTTCTGGTGGCCACCGACGCCATCGGCATGGGCCTGAATATGGATGTCGACCATGTCGCCTTCGCCGGCTTGCGCAAATTCGACGGCAAGCGAATGCGCTACCTGCACGCCCAGGAGGTCGGCCAGATCGCCGGGCGCGCCGGCCGCTACAGGCGCGACGGCACCTTCGGTGTCACCGGCGAGGCCGAGGACATGGACCCCGACCTCGTGGCCGCTGTCGAGGACCATGAATTCCAGCCGGTCCCGTCGGCGGAGTGGCGCAACGCGCGCCTCGACTTCGGCTCGCTGAACGGGCTGATCCGCTCGCTGGCTCAGCCACCGGATCGCCCCGGCCTGTCGCTGTCCGCCGAGGCCCTGGACGAGACCACCCTGCGCAAGTTGGCGACCGATCCGGAGATCGCCGATCGCTGCCGCAACCGCGAGGCGCTCTTCAAGCTGTGGGATGTCTGTCAAACACCGGATTTCCGTAAGGTGGCGCCGGACGAGCACATCGGACTGGCCAAGGTGTTCTTCGACCACCTCACCACCGGCCGACGCCGGATCGATCCGGACTGGATGGCCCGCCAGTACGCCCATCTGGACCGCATCGACGGCGACATCGACGCCCTGGCGGCCCGGTTGGCCAATGTGCGGACCCTGGCCTATGTCGCCAACCGGCCGGATTGGCTGCACGACCAGGCCGGCTGGCAAGGCCAGACCAAGGGGCTGGAGGAGCGGCTCTCCGACACCCTTCATGAAAAGCTGATGGCGCGGTTCGTCGACCGGCGAACCAGCGCCCTGATGCGGGGCCTGCGCATCCGCGAGGAGATGCTGGCCGGGGTCGCCGCCGATGGCGCGGTGACCGTCGAGGGTCATTATGTCGGACGCCTCTCCGGCGTCCGCTTCGAGGTCGCCAAGGGCGCAACCTTGCTGGAGGACAAGGCCTTACGGGCCGCGGCCACCCATGCGGTCGGTCCGGAGATCGCGCGCCGCCTCGGCCGGCTCGCGGCCGAGCCGGATGCGGCGTTTGCGTTGGCGCCCGACGGCGCAGTGCTATGGCGCGGCGAGGCCGTGGCGGCGCTGGCTGGCGGCAAGGCGTCCTCGCCGCGGGTGCGCCTTTTGGGCGAACTCGGGCCGGAGCCCGCGCGGCAGCGGGCAGCGCGGCGGCTGGAGGCCTTCATCGCCGGTGAAGCAGGTCGCAGGCTAACCGGCCTGCGCCGCCTGGAAGCCGCGGTGGCTGAGGGCAGGATCACGGGCCTCGCCCGGGGCATCGCCTACCAGCTGATCGAAGAAGGCGGGGTTCTAGACCGCGCCAGCGTGCGCGACGAGGCCCGCGCGCTCAGTCAGGTTGAGCGTCGCGCTCTACGCGGCCTCGGCGTCAGGCTGGGCGCCTTCTCCATCTACATGCCGGCCCTTCTGAAGCCACAGGCGCGGATACTGAGCGAAGCCCTGGTCGCCAACCTCGTTCGCGACTGGCGACCGCCGACGGATGCGCCCTCGCCGCTGCCCGCTCAGGCGCTTGGCCGGTCGTTGGCCGCCTTCGGCCTGCGCGCGGTCGGCGACCTGGCCGTCCCGGTGGAGCAGCTGGAGCAGCTCGACGAATTGATGCGCAACGCGCCGCAAGCCGGCGGAGGATCCGTTGTCGACGAGGCCTTGGCCGCCAAGCTCGGCTGGAGCTCTGAACAGATGCGCCGGATTCTGCGTGGTCTGGGGTTCGCGCCCAGTCAAAGAGGCCTCGATGGCCTGCCGGTGGCTTGGCGGCGGCGGATCGATCGCCCCGCGGCCGCGCCAGCGCCAGCGCCCGCCGGCAGGCCTGACTCGCCCTTCGCGGCCCTGGCGAGCCTCAAGGCCGCCGAACCCTCGCCGCCCCGACGACGGCGCCGGCCGCGACGCCGGATCAAGGCGGTCGGCGCGTGAGCGACGACGCTTGCCGCGTGGACGTCTGGCTGTGGCGCGCGCGCTTCTTCAAGACGCGGACCGCTGCTGCGAAGTTTGTCGAGGAAGGCCGCGTGCGCCTGTCGCGCGGCGGACAGGAGACGCGACTGGACAAGCCATCGCGGGCCGTGAAGCCCGGCGATCTGCTGGTCTTCGCCGCAGCTGGCCGTTTGACCGCGGTTAGCGTCGCTCAACTGGGCGCGCGGCGGGGCCCGCCGGATGAGGCGCGCAGCCTTTATGCAGCGCTGCCCGAATAGACCTCAACTCAACGCCTGCAGAGAATGTGGTTTGGACGGACGGCCTGGCTGATTGACATTATTGGCCTTCGACCCGAAAAACCGCGCGCCCTCGTGGGGGCCAAGCCGGAGTATCGTACGCCATGAGCTACATCGTGATGGATCCTTGCATCAAATGTAAGTTCATGGACTGCGTTGAGGTGTGCCCCGTCGACTGCTTCTACGAGGGCGAAAATTTCCTGGCGATCAATCCCGACGAATGCATCGACTGCGGCGTCTGCGAGCCGGAGTGCCCGGTGGATGCGATCAAGCCGGACATGGAAGACGACGCCGACGGCAAGTGGCTCAAGCTCAACGCCGACTATTCGAAGGTCTGGCCGAACATTACGGTGAAAGGCACACCGCCCGCCGACCGTGCGGAGTTTGAAACGGAGACCGGGAAGCTTGAGAAGTACTTCAGCGAAAAGCCTGGCCGCGGCTCCTGAGACTTAGATCGCCAAGGTGAAGCCTGTCGTCGCAGCCATCGCGGCGCGCGCCTCACCCTGCGGCAACCCTTTCATTCATCTATATTTTATGCTATTGCTACCGCCGACTTAGCGCGGATGCGTCTGCGCACGTCTGAATACCGTAGGTCGTTGAATACCGTTGGCCAGGGCGTCGCAGGTTCGTTTCACCGGACGCCGGCCGATGTCGTCGAAGCGCCGCCCCGCGGCGAGAGGTGTGTTTAGAATCTAAGTCTCCGCCAGCATCGACCTGACCCGCCGCGGCTCTATTCGCGGAGAGGGTTCTCGTCACTCTGCTGCAGCCCGAGGCTTGGTCGTCAGAACTGAGAGGATTTCCTATGAGCAAGACCGGTCACGATTTCCAGGTTGGCGATCACGTCGTCTATCCCGCCCACGGCGTCGGTCAGGTGCAAGGGATCGAGAGCCAGGAAGTCGCCGGGATCAAGCTTGAACTCTACGTCATCACCTTCGACCACGAAAAGATGACCCTGCGGGTGCCGACGGCGAAGGCGCGCACCGCCGGCCTGCGCCCACTGGCTGAAGGGAATGTCGTTTCGCAAGCCCTGACCACGCTGAAGGGCCGCGCTCGCGTGAAGCGCACCATGTGGTCGCGTCGCGCCCAGGAATACGAAGCCAAGATCAACTCCGGCGATCTGATCTCGATCGCCGAAGTTGTGCGCGACCTCCACCGCGCCGAAAACCAGCCCGAGCAATCCTATTCCGAGCGTCAGCTCTATGAATCGGCTCTGGACCGCATGGCCCGCGAAGTCGCCGCCATCGAGCGCATCGATCGCGACGCCGCCATCGGCCTCCTGAACAAGTCTCTGGTGAAGGCCGTCGCAGCCTGACGAACGGCTGGTTCGCTTGAACCAAAGGCAAGACTGACGCTGAACGCCCGGCCCACCCGTCGGGCGTTTTGCTGTCTGGGCTGATCGTTTCGCCATCTGTCGACCGCCCGTTCGGCGCGGGATGATCTGAACTTCAGATTATCGCTCGCAACTGTCATCCCGCGTGAATATGAGGGGAAGCAGCAGAGGTCTAAACATTTGAGCGAAGCGCCCGCCCCCCCGTCGGAAAGCCCTATCGCCCAGACGACGACCACTTTGGCGCGCGCGTTGGCCGCCGCGGGGATCCTCGTCGGACTTGCAGGCTTCGCCGGCTCTTTCTTCGAGAACGTCGCTCTTTTCAAGATCCACTTCGGGCTCTGGGGCATGTCAGCCTCCGCCGCAGGCGGCGTGTTGATCTGCGGGCTCACCCTGTTCGCGGAAGGATTCCGCAATCGCGTGTCCGTCCAGCGGCTTGCGGCCATTGGCGGTTGGGCGCTCCTGGCGATCGCGGTGTTCATGGCGACCCTCCATGTCGTCGCCGCCACTGGTGGCGCGAGCCCCTGGGTCGCCGGGCGCCCCTCTGGGCATCCTGAAGGCGCAGCGGCGCCGGAGTCGCTGTCGTCGGCCGCCTGTCTCGCCTTTCTGGGCCTAAGTCTGGTGACGCGGCGTCGCGCCGTCTTTTCCGAAATCTCTGGCGCCGCAGCCCTGATGATCTCCAGCCTGTCGTTATTGGCCGCTCTATACGGCCTCGACGATCCGGCGGCCGCACCGGCGGTACGTTCACTGGCGCTGACGGGGGCGTTGGCCCTGGTCATGCTCTCGGCCGCGACCCTGCTCGCCCACCCTGGGCAGGGCTGGGGCGCGGTGTTGATCTCTTCCGGCGCTGGCGGCGCCTCGGCGCGGCGCCAGCTCGCCTTCCTGCCCTTGCCCTTGATCGGCGGCTGGGTGCTGCTGGCGGCCAGCCAAGCTGGTCTGTTACGGATCGAGGCGGCCATGGCCCTCCTTGTGGTGCTCGCGATCGCGCCGATGGTGATCCTGGTCCTGCGTGACGGTCGCTCGATCAATGCATTGGACGACGAGCGCGCCAGCAAGGCGGCGGTTCAGTTCGAGTTGCAGACCAGCCTCGAGCAGCGTCTTCGCGACCAGGCGGCGGAACTTGCGGCGGCGAGCGACGAGCGCGCCAAGGCCGAGGAGGAGCTCTACCGCACGCACCACATGGAAGCGGTGGGACAGTTGACTGGAGGCATCGCGCACGAGTTCAACAACCTGCTGATGGCGGTGAGCGGCAACCTGCAACTGATGCTGCGTCGGCTCGAAGATGACAGTCCCGCGCGCAAGTACGCGGTGAACGCACTGACGGCTGTCGACCGCGGCGCCAAGCTGACGGCGCAGTTGCTGGCTTTTTCGCGGACGCAGAAGCTGGAGACGCGTCCGGTTGAACTGGACAAGGCGCTCAGCCACGCCCGCGATCTGGTTGGCAACGCGCTGGGCCCTAGCATCGAAGTGCGCATGGCGCTGGGCGCCGCAGGATCTTGGGCCATGCTGGATCCGACCCAGCTGGAGTTGGCGATCCTGAACCTAGCGCTGAACGCACGCGAGGCTATGCCGACCGGCGGGACGCTCACGATCGGCAGCGAGGTCGTGCGTCGCCGCCTGGATGGGGCCGCTGAGCCGGTAAACCTGCTGGCGGTGTCCGTGACCGACACCGGCCGCGGCATGACGCCAGCGGTGGCGCAGAGGGCGACCGAGCCCTTCTTCACCACCAAGGAACGCGGCAAGGGCACGGGGCTCGGCCTCGCCCAGGTCTATGGGTTCGTACGCCAGTCCGGCGGCGACCTGACGATCCGCAGCGCGCCTGGCGACGGCTCGACCATCGAGTTGCTGTTCCAGCCGGCTGCTGCCGACGAGTCACGCGGGGCCGCGACGGTCGCTGAGGCGTCCAGAGCGAAGGCCGCCGGCAAGAGTCGCCGCAGTATGATTCTGGTGATTGACGACGATGTCGACGTCCGCGCGGTGATCGCTGACGCCCTGCGCGGCGCAGGCTACGAGGTTACAGAGGCTGAGGATGGGCCCAGCGGACTGGCGGCGCTCGCAAACATCGCGCCGGCTGCGGCGATCATCGATTTCGTCATGCCAGGGATGGACGGCGCCGAGGTCGGCCGTCGCGCCCGCGTCCTGCACCCGAACCTACCGTTGATCTTCGTCAGCGGCTATTTTGACACCGCCGCGTTGGACGCGGTGCCGGGCGCGACGGTCCTGCACAAGCCGGTCAACCTGGACGGCCTGCAGCGCGCCGTCTCATCGGTCCTCGCCTGATCAGTCGGCCTCGCCGCCGGCGAGGTCGGCGGTGATCGGCTTGGGGCCTGCGTCGAGCTCCGCCTTCAGCTTGTCGCGGTCGAGATCCTTCTCCCAACGCGAGATCACCAGAGTCGCGACGCCGTTGCCGACCAGATTGGTCAGGGCGCGGCACTCGCTCATAAAGCGGTCGACGCCGACCAGCAGTGCGAGCGCGGCGATCGGCAGGTCCGGGATGACGGCGAGAGTCGCGGCCAGGGTGATGAAGCCAGCGCCGGTCACGCCGCTGGCGCCTTTGGACGTCAGCATGGCCACGCCCAGCAGCGTCAGCTCCTGACCGAGGCTGAGCGGCGTGTTCGTCGCCTGGGCGAGGAACAAGGTCGCCAGCGTCATGTAAATGTTGGTGCCGTCGAGGTTGAAACTGTAGCCGGTCGGGATGACCAGGCCGACGGTCGACTTGCCGGCGCCGAGGCGCTGCAGCTTGAGCATCATCTGCGGCAGGACGGACTCCGACGAGGAGGTGCCCAGCACGATCAGAAGTTCCTCGCGGATGTAGCGGATGAACTTGAAGATCGAGAAACCGGCCAGGGCGGCGATCGTCCCCAGGACGCCGATCACGAAGATCAGTGACGTGCCGTAGAAGGTGGCCACCAAGGCGCCGAGGTTCAGGAGGGAGCCCAGGCCGTACTTGCCGATGGTGAAGGCCATGGCTCCGAAGGCGCCGAGCGGGGCGAGCTTCACTACGACGCCAATGATGCCGAAGAACACCTTAGAGATGTCGTCGAGGGTGTGCGCGACCTTTTCGCCGAAGGCGCCGAGCCGCGTGCAGGCGAAGCCGGTGAACAGGGCCACGACCAGGACCTGCAGAAGATTACCCTCGGCGAACGCGCCGACGAAGGTGTCTGGGATCAGGTGCAAAAGATAGTCAGCGAAGCCTTCCCCATGGGCGGCCTTCTCGGCGTAGCCGGCGGCGACCGACGGGTCGAGGGTGGCGACATCGACGTTGAAACCGCGCCCAGGCTGCACGATCCGGCCGACGATCAGGCCAACCACCAGGGCGAAGGTCGAGACGACCTCGAAGTAGATCAGCGTCTTGGCGCCCAGCCGGCCGAAGGCCTTCATATCGCTCATGTGCGCGACGCCGGCGGCGACGGTGCAGAAAATGACCGGGGCCACCGCCATCTTGATCAGCTTGACGAAGGCGTCGCCCAGCGGCTTCAGAGACGCGCCGAAGTCCGGCCAGATGGCGCCGACGGCGATGCCGAGCGCCACAGCGCAGAGCACCTGCACATAGAGCAGACGGAAAATCCCAAGCCCGCGCATTCGTCCGCCCTCCCCTGCATTCGGCGCCCGCCTTCGCCTTACACGGCGCCCGCCGCACGGCAAGAGGCGCTGCAAGCCCCCGAGGGCGGTGCGCCGACGCGTGCGATAAGACGTTGCGAACCGTCGAAGACTACGATCAATGTATCAGACTGCCTGGTCGATGCGCTCGCCTCCCCAAGACAACGAACGGCAGCATAAAATTGATGAATTAGGTGAGGCGACAATGTCTGTTGAAACGGGATCGCTTGGTCCCAGGCCCGCGATCGGCTGGCTGACCAAAAATCTCTATGCTTTGGGCGCCGCAGCCAACCAGATCAAGGCGGCAAGCCTGTCGATGCTGCTGCTGCTGTTCTACAATCAGGTGGTCGGCCTGGACCCACGCGTGGTTTCATCGGCAGTGCTGATCACCATGTTCGTCGACAGCTTCGTCGATCCGATGATCGGCCAGATCTCGGACAACTTCCGGTCGCGACTCGGGCGCCGCCACCCGTTCATGTACTTCGCCGCCTTCCCGGTCTCGATCACCTTCTTCCTGCTCTGGAACCCGCCCATGCACTGGGAGCAAAGCGCGATCTTCGCCTGGATGTTGACCTGCCTGCTGATTTTGCGGGCCTTCGACACCTTCTTTGAACTGCCCTCGACCGCTCTGGCTCCGGAACTGGCGTCCGACTATGACGAGCGGACCAAGCTCCTGGCGCGGCGCTCGATGTTCGGCGCGATCGGCACGCTCTCGGTCTCCCTGCTTGTCTATCAGGTCTTCATGAAGGCCGGCCCCGATGGCGCGGGCGGCGTGACCGACCGCGAGGGCTATGTCGGCTATTCGATCTGCGCCGCCCTGATGGTCTTTACGATCATCCTCATCTCGGCGGCCGGCACCCACCGGCAGATTCCCTGGCTGACCAAGCCGCCTGAACGCAAGAAATTCAGCTTCTTCGGCATCCTGCGCGAAGTCTTTCAGACGATGAACAACCGCAACTTCGCCATCGTCTCGGTCGCCGGGATGGTGCTGGCGATCGGTGGCGGCATCACCCAAAGTCTGCAGATCTATCTCGGCCTGTTCTACTGGCGCCTCAGCCAGGACCAGCTGACGGTCCTGGCCATCGCCACGGTCTGCGCCAACTTTGTCGGCGTGTGGCTGGCGCCGCGGGTCGTCAGGCGACTGGGCAAGCGCATCGGCGCCATGGTCACCGGCTGGACCAGCATCGTGTTCTGGATCGGCCCGATCGTATTGGATCAGTTCGGCCTGATGCCGGCGCGCTATACTGAACCCCTGTTCTTCCTGCTGATCGGCTTTGCGCTGTGCACCCAGGTGTTCACCATCTCCACGGGCGTGCAGATTCAGGCGATGATCGCCGATGTGGTCGAGGATTCCGCGACGCGGACGGGCCGCCGCTCAGAAGGGCTCCTGTTCTCGGCGGACAACCTTTTCAAGAAGGCGGTGTCCGGCGTCGGCGTGCTGATGGCCGGCCAGATGCTGCATTTCGTCCATTTCCCCGACAATGCGCGCAAGATCGGTGTGAGCCAGGAGATCGCCAACAACCTGGGCCTGATGATGATCGGCGCGGTGCTGCTCTTCAATGGCGGCTGCCTGCTGACCCTCAGCTTCTACGGCATCACCCGCGAGAAGCATGAAGCCAACCTGCGCGAACTCGCCCGCAAGCGCGACGAGGCGGCCGCCATCGCCGCCGCCGAATAGGCTGGGCTGCGGGCTGGGCTCTCGACCCGGCCCGCAGGTCAGAGTTTCGACCGCAGCTTCACGCCAAGACGCCTTGTCCGAAACCGGCGCCCATGGCATCGACGCCAAGCGTGGCCCGGTAGCTCAGCCGGATAGAGCAGGGCTTTCCTAAAGCCAAGGTCGGGGGTTCGAGTCCCTCCCGGGCCGCCACGCAGTCTGGGCCATTCGTCTCCACGTAGAGACTGAAGCCTGAATCCCCCGACTTTCCGGGGGTTACGCCCTCCCAATCCGTCACTCCCGGGCGTCTCCAGGGGCCAAAATCCAGCCCAAAACAGCCCCTTTTCGCCCCCTGTCTCCGGGCCCGAAAAGTCGTGACGGTTTGCCTGTTATTTCCCTGCTAACAGGGAATTTCTGTTGTTTTTGGGGTTTCGGGGCCTGAGGCAAATTGGCTGCCTCTCAACAAACGCCTGATTAGACGCATGAATTTCGGCGCAAAGAGCGAAATTCCCTACGCAACTTAACAGGGAAACAAATGTGCGCATGCAGGGAGTTCAACGCGCGGAACAGGGCACATTTTTCGCCGGAACAGTGATCGAAAATGCGCCGCTACGCGCCGCGCGAAATCGCCTCGATCCAGGCCTTCTGATCGGCCCACGCCAGCGGCATTTCGCTCTTCAACATGGCCCGCAGCGTCAGCCCGCGCGGCTGGGCGCCGGTCAGGATCTGGCGCTGCAGCGCGGGCGCCAGGAACGCCAGGCGGCTGAGTTGCCGCTCGTATTGGGTGGCCGGAGCGACGGCGTCGCGATGCTCCTCCGGCGGTGACAGTGGCGAGGCTTTCAGTACGATCAGATCGGCATGGGCTCGCCTCAGCGCAACCACGACGCCTTGGTTGATGGCCGCCCGGTCGTCAGGGTCTCGTCCGACGATGTGTGTGCGTCCACCACGCAGTTGGAGCCGCCGCGGCAGCACGATCCGCAAGGCGGCGGGCGCGCCACGCTCCCGCACCACCTGTTCTCCATCGCCGATGCGGCGCATCAGAGAGCTGAGCACCAGGTCCGGGTGCTCGTCGGGCATGAGTTCCGCGGCTTGAGCGACGAGATGAACCTGCTCCGCCCGTATCTCGACGCGACGCAGGATGCGCCCCAGGTCAGAGACCTCGATCGATGGTCGACCCGCCAACCGGCGGAGTTCCTCGAGCAGGAACGCCTCCACCGCCGGCGCTGACACCCGACGAATAGCCCCCTCAGTTGGCGGGGTCAGCGAGCCCACCTGCAGCGCCATGGCGATGTAGTAGCGATAGGGCTTTGTCAGAGCAAATTAGCCTGCGGGTAAGGGCGACGCGGTAGCCCGGGCAGATGGCCGAGCCAAAGAACCCCTTCCGCTATTTCAACTCCTCGCCCGAGGTCATTCGCCTCGTGGTGATGATGTACGTGAAGTACCCACTCTCGCTGCGGAACGTGGAGGACCTGCTCTTCGAGCGCGGCATCGACGTCTGCCACGAGACGGTGCGGTTCTGGTGGAACCGGTTCGGGCCAATCTTCGCCGCTGAGATCAAGCGCAAACGGTCTGCACAACTACGCCAACACACCCAGTGGCGATGGCACCTCGACGAGGTCTACGTGAAGATCAACGGCGAGATGCACTACCTCTGGCGGGCCGTAGATCACGAGGGCGAAGTGCTGGAATCCTTCGCCAGCAAGACCCGCGACAAGGCGGCCGCCCTCAAGATCATCAAGCGGCTCATGAAACGGTACGGAAAGCCGCAGGCGATCGTCACAGACGGCCTGAGATCCTACGGGGCGGCGCTGAAGGAGATTGGCAACGTCGATCGCCAGGAGATCGGCCGCTGGCTCAACAACAGAGCTGAGAACTCACACCAGCCATTCCGACGACGAGAGCGCGCCATGGAGCGGTTTCGAAGGATGAAGACCCTTCAGAAATTCGCCGCCGTCCACGGCACCGTCCACAATCATTTCAACCAGGAACGCCACCTCATCAGCAGAGACCTCTACCGAGAACGACGCTCAGCCGCCCTCGCTGAGTGGCGCGAGGTTATGGCCTAAGCGACCTGCGTCCACTGCCCGGAGTCCGTCCGACCGGAGACAAGTAGCGTTAAACTGACAGCACCAGCTAGCCGCCACCCTTCGGCGCCAAGACCCCAAGTTTGCCTTCGCCGCTGAGTATGGCCACATGATGGGCTACGAGCCCAAGTACCCGCAGAACCCCGGGTACATTCATCTTCACACGCCGGCGACGGGCACCCTCGAACAGCTCTGTGCCGACGAGATCACCAAGCTCCTGATCCACCATCCCCGCCTACCCGTGGACGAAGTCGCCGAGCTTGCCAGTCTGCATCTCGGTGCGCGCGCGAGCGTGACCCACTCCGGAGCGCCTTACGTCGAAGTGTTTGGCGAAAGTGTCTCCAAAGCGGCTGCGCTCGACGCCTTGTGCGAGGAGCTTGGATGTCTGCCGGAGGATGTCGTCGCGTTCGGCGATATGCCGAACGATCTACCGATGCTGGCCTTTGCAGGTCACGCCGTCGCCGTACGAAACGCTCACCATGCAGTCCTTGAGGCGGCGCACGAGATCACAGGATCTAACGACGATGACGGCGTAGCCGCGACAATCGAGCGGCTACTTCGGTAAGATTAGCCCGCGCCGCGGCACTCGTCGGGATCCGACCTCCCCCGATCCCACCGCACGTCGAAGATGCGCACTGTACGGACACCACCGATGCTCCTCGCCGCCGCCCAATTGCCAGTTCGCATGGATGTCACAGCCAACTTGCGCGACCTCAGCGCGGCGATTGTCGGCCTGCCACCGCACACCTTTGTCGTTGCTCCGGAAGGCGCGCTTTCCGGCTACCTGCCCGAGGCCGGCCTGACGGGCCGGCTTGACGACACGAGGACTTGGCGAGCCATCGAAGAAGCTTGCCGCCTTGTGGCCGAGGCACAGCTGCACCTCGTCGTCGGTGCGTGCGTCAAGGTCGACTCCGTCTGGCGCAACTCGGCCTTCTACATGGGCCCTGCTGGCGAGCTGCAGCGGTACGACAAGATCAATCTCGCGATGAGCCCGCGTGGAGGTCCAAGGATGACGTTTCCTCAGGACTAGAACCAGCCCTGGGCGGGCGGCGGCGTATAGATGGCGTCGATCGCGGCGAGCGTCTCAGGCGTGAGCTCAAGGTCGGCCGCGGCGATGTTGGCTTCCAGTTCGGCGACGCTTTCCGGGCCGATGATCGCCGAGGCGACCGCCGGGCGGCTGAGCAGCCAGGCGAGCGCCAGTTGGGGGCGCGGGTGGCCGGTTTCCTCGGAAATCGCCTTCAACGCCGCGGCGTAGCCGAGCTGGGCCTCGCTGAAGCCTGAACCGAAGCCCCAGCGCGCGTTGCCAGTATGGGTGCGGACCTCATCGACGGCCGGGGTGAACAGCCCGCCGGCCAGAGGGCTGAACACCGTCAGCGACAGGCCGTGCTTGAGGCAGATCTGGCTGATCTCGCGCTCCGCAAGGCGCTGCTGGATGTTGTAGGAGACCTGGTTGGCGACGGGGCTATCCAGGCCGTGCTTATCGGCCGCCCACAGGGCCTCCATCATCTGTACGCCGCTGTAGGTAGAGAGCGCGATGTAGCGGACCTTGCCCTGGCGGACGAGGTCGTCGAAGGCGCGGAGCGTCTGCTCGATCGGCGTCTCTGGGTCAGGGTGGTGGGCGTAGTAGAGATCGATGTGGTCTGTGCCCAGGCGCTTCAGGCTGCGCTCCACCTGATTGAAGATGTGGTAGCGCGACAGGCCCTTGTCATTGGGACCAACCCCGGTGTCTTCCTGCACCTTGGATGAGATGAAGACGTCGTTGCGGCGGCCCTTGAGTGCGCGGCCAAGGGTTTCTTCGGCGGATTCCCGCTCGTAGTACGGCGGGACGCCTGGGCGATCGAAGGACGCGCGGTTGCCGTAGGTGTTGGCGCAGTCGAAATAGTTGATTCCGAGATCAAGGGCAGCGTGGACCAACCGATCGCAGTCGGCCGACAGGGGCGCGACACCAAAGGTTGCGGTGCCCAGGGCTAGCGTGGAGACCTTGACGCCGGTCTTGCCCAGCGGAGCGTATTTCATCAGTGTTTTCCATCTGCGGAGCCCGCAGTCGAGAGTGGTCGACCAGACCACTCACTGTTCAGAGCGTCCGATCCGCGAATATTCTACGTTCTTCAGTGAAGCGCTATCAGGTTACGGACGTAATCGATCTAAAGCGGGGCCGTCACCTAGCCCCTAGAGTTTGGCCTAACAAAGCCCCCGCCCCCCATCCGCGCGAGGGTTGTTCGACCCTTGGGCGATTCCAATCTGGTCGACCTTCGCATCCCGCACTTAGCTAGTTCAGGCAGGTTCGGGCGCAGGTTCCGCAATGAATTCCTTCCAGCCTCGCAAATAGGTCAAGAATGCCGGTCCCAGTCGTTCACGGCGCAAATGTTCTGCGGTCACCGGCAGGCTGACAGGTTCGAAAGCGGGATCGGCCGCCAGCTTCGCGGGAAAATCATGATGTATGATTGCCCCGCGCCCGATCAGGACGAAATCCATGCCCTCATCCAAGCAGTACCGCACGTCGTCCATTGTCATCACCTTGCCGGCGCAGCCTAGGCGTACCGTTCCGCGGTCCAAGTCGGTGAACCAACTCATCAGCGTGCGGCCCTTGAAGGCCTCTTCATTCGGTTGCTTGCGGCAGTCAAACAGCGACAAATCGAGGAAGTCGATCTTGCCGGCGCCCATTAGTTGTTGGGCCAAGGTCCGGGCCTCAGCTAGCTTCATGCCGAGCTCCGGCGACAGCCGCAGCCCGAGTATAAAGTCTGGCCGGCAGCGCTCGCGGATGCCGTCAATGATCGCGTTGAGTGCGCGGGCGCGGTTTTCCAGCGAACCGCCATAGCAGTCCTCGCGATGATTAATTTCGGTGTTTAGGAACTGGGCCAAGAGGTACCCGTGCGCGCCGTGCAGTTCGACGCCGTGGAAGCCCGCTCGTTCACATCGCTCAGCGCTGGCAATGAAGGCTTCGATCATAGTCTCGACCTCGGCCGTGCTCATTGCCCGAGCCCCGCACTCCGCGTTGTCGGAGGGCCCGACTGGAGCCACGCCGATTAACGCCTTGGGGCTGCGCATTCCAGCGTGGTGCAGTTGTACGATCGCGACACTCTCAAACTTACGGATGCCCGCCGCCAGCTGCGCTAAACCCTCGAGATGCTCCTCGCCGAACACGCCCAGCTGGCCGGAAAATCCTTGGCCGACGCGCTGCACGTGTGCGGCGCAGGTCATTGTCAGCCCGAACCCGCCTTCTGCGCGATAGGTAAGCCAGTTGAAATCGTCCTCAGACATCACGCCGTCGGGGTGGCTCTGCGTGGTGGTAAGCGGTGAGAGGGCGAAGCGGTTCTTCATCATCGGGCCACGGAAAAACTTCATCGGTCCGAACTGGTCTAGCAAGGCGGATTTCCTTCCAACGGCGTGGCCAGATGCAATGCTGAGCAAGCCCTGATACGCGTGCGTTATGGGCAAGCATATTTTCAATTTGTCAGTAATGGATAGACAGTCTGCATGCCGCTGCTTGGGAATCCATCATCGGCTGAGGTTGCGCGGTATGTGTTCATCATCCCAGCTTCAGCAGAGCTAAGGCACGGCGCTGCGAAGGCGACGAAGTAGAGGTATTATTTGGCACAAACTCGGCGCGTAGGATCCCTTTGCCTCCGCCCCCGCAAACGGCTTCTGATTACCGTAAGGAGGACGGAGGTCGGACTTACTTCTGCTCGAACGGCCCTAGCTCAGTAATGGGGCCTACCCGTTTGGGAGCAGGTCTAGCCGCCCCAGGCTTTCGCCTTCTCACCCGTAGGTGGGGCGCCCAAGGCAGTACCGCCGCTTGCTGGCGTCACACCGTTCGCCTGTAGGAAGCCGTCCAGAAGCGCGTTGAATGCGGCGGCATGTTCGATCTGAGCCCAATGTCCGCAGCGATTGAAGATGTGCGCGGCGGAATTCTGAACCATCGACACGAGCTGCAAGGTGCCCTCCATGGGGACAACCCGGTCATCGCGGCCATGAATGAAGAGCGAAGGTCCCTGGTACGTCGCGACCTTAGACTGGATCTCCGCCACCGACATTCCTGGCTTGGCATCAGGGCTAAACCCTTTGAGCCAGTTCGCTAAATTAGCCGGGCTCTTCAGCGAACTCCGGGACCGCATTTCACAGAGTTCGTCTGTGACGAAGCTGGAATCATAAACCATGATCGAGACAAGACGCTTGAAGTTCTCAGGCGTCGGGTTGCGGTAAGTTTCGACAATGATCCGAATACCCTCGGACATCCCGCCAGGCGAGAATATCAGCGGGTTACCGAAAAGGCCCGATCCCATAGTGATGAGATGCGAAAGGCGCTCCGGGTACATAGCGCAGAATTGCAGAGCCGTGGCGCCGCCCATTGAGTTGCCAACGAGCGCCGCCTTTTCAATCCCGAGCTCATCCATCAACAGCTTCACAGCTTCGGCGTTGACGAAACCGCGGTTTTCGACCGTTGGATCAATCGTGTCAGAACCGCCCCAGCCTGGGCTATCCAACGCGATCATACGGTATTTTCCGGCCAGGCCCTCAATATTACGACTGAAGTTCGCCCATCCCGTCGCCCCAGGCCCCGTGCCATGAAGCATAATTACAGGGTATCCCTCTCCCGCCTCGTTGTAGTGCAATTTCCATCGCGAAGTCTGAACGTCACGTGCTGAGTTATCTTCGGTTATTGTCATATTTTCTCTCCCTAACGTCATATTGTTGTACCCGGATAAACCGCCGCGTAGGCGATCTGACCTTTCCGTTCGACGGGTCAGCCTGAGACACAGCCCGTCAATACTTTTCGATTTTGACCGCACTTTTGCAATCGGCTAAGATCCGGAGACGCGTGCGCAGGCTGCACCAATAAACTGGCGCGAAGCTTAGACGGCTTGGTCCGGGTTTGATGGACGTGACACCTTAAGCGCGGCCCAGCTTTCAGCATCCATCCATTCGGCCCATGAACGATAGGTCCAGAACTGTGCGTGCTCATTCACGTGCGTGTCGATGTAGTTCGGTCCTGTGGCTGGTTTGGTGGGCGTTCCGAGCCCCTTGCCCATTTGGAAGTTGAGCGGATATCTCCGCGCGACGACACCGGAAGTCGCCCGCGTCGACTGATCCCAATTCTCGCCATCGTCTTGTTCAAGCATGCCTGCCGGCCCGAAGGTGTGGTTGGCGTTCGTGATCCGTATGTGCTGCTGCTCGACTGGCAAATTCTTGTCGATGATAGTGAACCACCAAATCTCACAGTGGCCGGGCCCTCGGGGAAGGCGGAGCGAGAGTTGCGTGCCGGCAGAGGCGATCCAGAGATTAGGGAAGATATTGGGATGGCCGCGCGTGTCTCGCCCAGCCTCACCTAGGGCCTCCCTTGCCGACGGGGTTTCACGCCAGCGCTCATCAATGAACAGCGGGACATTGTCGCCCATGGCTTCCATGTCTTCGCGTTGAGGACCGGTGATCCGTGGCCCGCTGATCGCATGACCATATTCGCCGAGGAGCACCCGGTGGGCGTAGCTATCCATAGGATTAGAGCGCGGCATGTAGGGGTTGCCGTCTTTATCCAAAGGCGGCGATTGCGGGCCGCCATAGCCCGACATCATCGCAGAAGCATGGCTGATTTGGACGTGGTACCAGTCGAACAGGTTGTCGACGGCGAGCTTCCAGTTGCAGCCGATGATATTTTTTTGGACGCCTTCGACGGCGATCACTTCCCCCTTCTCCGCAATGAGGTCGATACCGATCCGACCCACTTCGCCGAGATACTCTTCCAAATCCGGGGCTTCCGGATCCATGGTCGCGAAGACGAAGCCCTTGTAGCAGGGCTGTCAGGTTAACCGAGCGAGGTTATGACGCTCCCTTCCCTCTTCACGTTAGGCGGTCGCAAGTTGCCACGACCGCTCAGCTCCGGCGAGGAACTGCCGGAGGGTTGGTCTGCTGATGAGATGCCGCTGAACGTAGTAGGTGTTGTAGATTGCTGCATGGGTGGTGAGGAAGCGCTGGGCTGAAGCCTGGCTCTTGAAGAGCTGCATCTGCCGCTCCCGTCGACGGATCGGCAGGTGGGAGTTCTCCGCCCGATTGTTCTCCCGTAAGCGGCCGGGGCGGTGTCGATCCTGGATGCCGAGCTCCCTCAGCGCGGATGCGTAGGAGGCAAGACCGTCGGTGACGATGACCTCAGGCTCGACGGGCTGGTTCCGCAGCAGGCGCGTAAGGAGCCGGAGCGCTGCTTCGTTGTCCCTGCGCTTCTGGACCACGAGGTCCAGGACCTCACCCTCGTCATCCACCGCGCGCCAGATGTACATGCGCTTGCCGCCGATGTTGCAGACGACCTCGTCGAGGTGCCAGCGAGGCGAAGGCGGCGGCCGTCTGCGCTTCAGATTGCGGGCGATTTGTGGGCCGAACTTGATGGTCCAACAGCGGATGGTCTCGTAGCTGACCTCCACCCCCCGCTTGGCGAGGAGTTCCTCAACGTCGCGAAAGCTTAGGCTGAAACGGAAGTAGAGCCACACAGCATGGCGGATGACATCCGCTGGAAATCGGTGTCGCTTGAATGAAAGCGGACGCATCTAACCCATTGCTCAGGCAGCCCTTCGGGCCAGTGAGCGGAGACATTTAGCGTTAAACTGACAGCACCCCAGGCACGGCTACGACGGCCTGCTGATCGCCACCACGATCGCCGGCGTTATCCTCATCTTCGCGGGGCTCCTGCGCGTCGGGACCCTGATCAAATACATCCCCGACCCGGTGACGACCGGGTTCACCACGGGCATCGCGACCATCATCCTGGCGAGCCAGTTGAAGGATATCTTCGGCCTCACCACCGATCATGTCCCGGCCGACTTCATCCCAAAGCTGCAGGCCCTGTGGGCGGCTCGGGCGACACTGAGCCTGCCGACGCTGGCGATGGCGGTCAGCTGCTTCGCCGCGATCATGCTGTTGCGGCGCTACGCCCCCAAGCTTCCTGGCTTTCTCATCGTGACCATCGCGGCGTCGGCCGCCGCCTTCTTCCTGACAATGCCAGTGGAAACCATCGGGTCGAAGTTCGGCGGCGTCCCGTCGAGCATTCCGATGCCGAGTTTCGCCTTCTGGTCCTGGGCCAAGGTGCGTGACGTCCTGCCAAGCGCCTTAACCATCGCCTTGCTGGCCGGCGTGGAATCCCTGCTCTCGGCTGTCGTCGCCGACCAGATGACCGGTCGGCGTCATCGTTCGAACATCGAGCTCGTCGCCCAGGGGATCGCCAATATCGCGTCCGCCGCCGTCGGCGGCCTGCCGGCGACAGGCGCCATCGCCCGCACAGCCACGAGCATTCGGTCAGGCGCGCGGTCGCCCCTGGCGGGCATGCTGCACGCGGTCTTCTTGCTGTTGTTCATGCTGGTCCTGGCGCCGTTGGCCAAATTCGTGCCCCTGGCGGCCCTGGCCGCGATCCTGGTGGTTGTCGCCCTCAACATGGCCGAGTTGCACCGATTCAAGACGCTGATGGGGGCCGCCAACGGCGATCGCGCCGTCCTGCTGTTGACCTTCGCCCTGACCGTGATCGTCGACCTGACGCTGGCGATCGAGGTCGGCATGGTGCTGGCCGCCTTCGTCTTCATGCATCGGATGAGCCAGCTCTCAACCGTGCAGAACGGCGGGTCTCCGCTGATCGACGAGGACCAGGACGACCTCGGCCGTCAGGGCGAACTCGCCTATCAGCCCTACGAGGGGCTACCGCACGACACCTCGGTCATCACCTTCCGCGGTCCGCTGTTCTTCGGCAGCACCAGCATCCTCAAGGACTCGCTCGATCAGATCGGCGCGCGCAGCACGCGCTACATCCTGCGGTTCGAGGAGGTCCCCTTGATCGACCATACCGGGGCGGCCGCTCTGGCGTCATTCCTGACGCGGGCGGCGGACGATCATGCCAGCGTCACCTTATGCGGCGTGCGCGACAGCGTCCGCGCCAACCTGAGCCGTTCCGTCGCGCCCGGCGTGCTCGCGAAAGTCACCTTCGTGCCCAGCTTCGCCGACGCACGGCGGGCGATCGAGGCTGCGGGATGATCTGCCTCCATCGCATCACGACCCCGCGTGGCGAGGTGACCGTCTCCCTCGACCGCGCCACCAGCGTCGTCAGCTATCGCAAGGCCGGGGTAGTGCAGTCCCAAGTCGACGGCAAGGGCCGCAACCTGTCGCCGTTCGTGGACAAGGCGGTGAAGATCTTGAAGCAGGAGACCGTCCGCCGCGTCCTGGTCCTTGGGCACGGCGGGGGCACGGCCTCAAGCTTGCTCCACAAGCGCGGGCTGGACGTCGTGTCGGTCGATTGCGACCCCTGCGCCGAAGGTCTCGCGCGGCTGTTCTTCCGGGCCCCGCCCAATCTGTCGGTTGTCGTCGATGACGCGGCGAACTACGTGGCCAGGGCGACGCCCGCATCCTTCGACGCCGTGCTCGTCGACTTCCAGGACGCAGCGGCCACCCCCGCACCCTACCTCACTGAACTGTTCTGGAAGGAAGTCGTCACCCTATTGCGACCGCCCGCGGTCACCGTGATCCACCTCACCAGAGCCTTGCACCTGGGACCGGACTGGGAAGGTTTCCGCCGTGCGCGCGCGGCTGCGGGTCTCGATTCCGTGGCCCTGAGCGACCCGTTCCCGGGCGGCGACCGCCTGCTTTTCTCCTTGCGTAGCGAGTGACGGCCTTGCCAGAGCAAAATTAGCTGACAGGCAAAC
Source organism: Phenylobacterium immobile (ATCC 35973) (assembly GCF_001375595.1). Taxonomy (NCBI): domain Bacteria; kingdom Pseudomonadati; phylum Pseudomonadota; class Alphaproteobacteria; order Caulobacterales; family Caulobacteraceae; genus Phenylobacterium; species Phenylobacterium immobile. The sequence goes on from NZ_CVJQ01000001.1 coordinate 2,630,060, forward strand.
CCGGGCCGCTAGGCACGGCGGGTGGCAGGCCTCGCAGCCCGTTCCGCAATTTCAACTCCTCGCCCGAGGTCATCCGTTTCGTGGTGATGATGCATGTGAAATGCCCGCTGTCGCTGCCGAACGTGGAAGACCTGCTTTTCGAACGCGGGGTCGACGTCGCCACGAGACGGTGCGGTTCTGGTTTAACAGGTTCGGCCCGATGTTCGCCGCGGAGATCAAGCGCAAGCGGTCATCCCACCTTCGCCAACACACCCAGTGGCGGTGGCGCCTCGACGAGGTCTACGTGAAGATCAACGGCGAGATGCACTACCCCTGGCAGGCGGTGGATCATGAGGGCGAAGTGCTCGGGTCCTCCGCCAGCAAGACCCGCGCCAACGGATGAATCTCAGGCATCGCGAGCGCGGATTGCAGCCTCATCTTGTGGCTCAGCGGCGGCGCGGGCGATGAGGTCATCGGCCGCGTCATTCGGCGCCTTGACCTGCGAACGCGCTGGGCCATCTGCCTCGTGGCCGTCAAGCTTGAGGGTCTTACGAGCGGCTTCGCCCTCTTCACCAAAGAGCGCGCGCACTCGGAGATCCCGCTGCGGAACTGGGATCTCAAATCTCTCCTCCCGCAAGGCCTCCTCCACAGCCCAGGTATAGGCGGCCTGCGCCGCATTCGGCCGTTTCACGGCCTCCAAGGTCGGCCAAACTACGAGCTCAAACTTGAGTCCGTTGTCTCCGAACCCAACAAGCCAGACCTGAGTGCGCCGTTCGGCGGTGTCCGGCAACGTAAACGGAACGGCATGCGCCGCCTTGAGAACCGCGGTCCGCACCCGCTCCTTATCCACTCCGAACATAACCGGGAATGGCACGTGAAGCCGTCTGGTCTGGCCGCCATGGGTCCAGTTAGTGACCGGCGCTTCGATCAATCTCGAGTTCGGTATGAGAACGTCGATATCGTCGTTGTTTCTGATGCGAGTGGCTCTGGGGCCGATCTCTTGGACGACGCCGCGCTCGCCCGTTTGAATCTCGATGTAGTCGCCTATCCTCACAAGTCGGTCGAACACCAGGACCAGGCCGGACACGAACTCCTTTACAACACCTTGCAGGCCGAGACCGACACCTACGCCGAGCGCGCCAGCGAAGACAGCTACAGAGGAAAGATCCAAGCCGACTGTCGAGAGGCCCGCGATGAACCCAAAGATCACGAGACCATAAGTCACGAGCTTTTCGACGATGTAGATCGCCGCAGCTTGGCCATCAGCTCGCCTTCGCAAGCGGTGCAAGCCCGCGCCGGCGAGGCGAGAAGCCAGTAGGGCGAAGGCGAGCACGAGCAACCCGGAGACCACCCCCCCCAAGGTCACGATGGACTTGCCCATCCGCCACAAAGGAACGCGATCGAACAGCAAGAGGTCTGGCGATAGATCCATGGACAACTCCGCCCTTTCGTACGACTGGGTTTGCGAGCGTGAAGGAGCCTGCATCCAAAGAGTAGGCGAAGCGCTAAAGGATCCCCAGCCTCTCTTCGATACCAACGACCGCTCAGCTCCGGCGCGGAATTGCCGAAGTGTCGGTCTGCTGATGGAATGCCGCTGAGCCTAGTAGGTGTTGTAGATTATTGCGCGCGGGGTGAGGAAGCGCTGGGCGGAGGCTCAGCTCCTAACGAGCTGCATTTGGCCTTTAGCTTCCGGACAACGGCTGCGGTCAATCAGAGGCTGACTAGCTCCAGATCTTGCACTGCCCTTCAACCCAGGAGGCACGGAAGCACCCGCCCAGGATCAGGACATCGCGCAGCTCGTGGCTAGGCGCCCGCTTGGGCCACCGTCCTAAAGCCGATGTGTGATGTTGAGAGGTCGCGTTCCTGAGCTTGCCGCCCCGCAGGTCGGAAGTTTGCGCAATAGTTACTCGCGCAAAGAAAAGACCCGCCGCGCACGATTAATCGACCATTGGCCAAGGGCTCGCTCGTCCACTCCCACACATTGCCGATCATGTCCTGGACGCCAAAGTCATTTGGCTCGAAGCACCCGACTGGCGCTAGGCCACGATGCCCGTCGTCGCCCATGTCGCGCACAGGAAAGACGCCCTGCCATGTGTTCGCGCTCGGCGATCCGTCGGCGGCGTAGGCCCAATCAGCAGGAGCTCTGCGTTCCGTCTGAAGACCGCGGGCGGCGCGCTCCCACTGCTCGCGGCTGGGCAGCGCCCGTCCGGCCCACGCCGCATAGGCGCTCGCATCGGCCCAAGTGACTTGGACGACGGGGTGCTCCATCGCTCTGCTGATGTTGCTGGATGGGCCAGTCGGGTGACGCCACTCGGCGCCGGCCACAAGCCGCCACCACTGGACAGCGTCGGGCCCCTCGACACGCTCAGGAGCGACGAATACCGCGCCTGCGCCGGTGCGCTCAGCCTCTGTGCGGTATCCGGTCGCCGCCACGAAGGACGCGAACTGCCGGTTGGTCACCTCGTGGCGGTCGATACGAAACGCCGGGACCGTGACCTGACGACCCGCATCAGCGTCCCCGTCTTCGCCGAGCAGGACAACGCCGGCAGGGATCGACACCAAGCCATCGACTGAGGCGCAGTGAACGGCGGCGGACTTCGAACGCTCTGCAGCACGATGGATTGTCAGGCTTGCTGCAATCCCCGCCCCCACCGGCAACGCCATGGCCATCAATATGATAATCGCGCTGCGACGAGAGAAGATCGCCATCGCTCAGGGTCGCGCGGCGCTGACAGGCGGCAGAATGACACCTTTGCTGGCGGCGTAGCGCTCCCATTGGGCGATGAGTTGCGTCAACACCTCAGGATGCATGTGCGCCAAGTCGGTCGTCTCGCCGGGATCAGCAACAACATCATAGAGCGCCCAGCTATCCTGACCCAAGGGGGCGACCTCGTCTGTCTTTCGGCGCAGCATGTTCACCGCCTTGAACCGGCCTTTGCGCGCCGCGCGCGAATAGCCCATCTCCCAGTTTAACTCGGCCTGATCGTCGCGCACCGCAGGTCCGCCGGCCAGCAGGGAAGCCCAAGACGCCCCGAGTGGCTCCAGTGAGGGCCGCCCGTCGATGGTCGCCGGCTGGATAGCGCCTGTCATTTCCATAACAGTGGGCGTGATATCCATGACGTGCAGGACGGAATCCTCGACCCGACCACCTCTGACGCCAGCGCCAGCCGCGAAGGCCACTGTCCGGATGCCCCCCTCCGTCGTCATGCCCTTGCGCCCGCGGAACAAGGGGTCGCCAGCGTCGCTCCATGCGCGCCCATAGGCGAACACCGAGGTGGCCGCGCCCAAGTTCTCCAAGCTATTGTCGAAGGGTACATCGATCGGGTTCCACGGCGCCCGCATGGACATTGGGTGCTCATAGCCGCCGCCATCCGGTCCATTGTCGGACATGAAGATCACTAAGGTGTTCTCCAGCTCGCCACGGCGGCGAAGCGCATCCAGGACCCGCCCGACGTTCTGGTCGAGGCGGTCCACCATGGCCGCATACACTTCCATCTTCCTGGCCTCTACGGCGCGCTCATCCGGGCTGAGTGAGGTCCAGTCTTCCACCGGATCTGTGGAGACTTGTGCGTTCGCAGGGGCGACGCCCAGAACCTTCATCCTTTCGAGCCGCTCAGCGCGCAGCGCCGCAGGCCCAGCGTCATAGCGGCCACTATACTTGGCGATGGTCTCCGGCGGCGCCTGCACAGGCCAGTGCGGTTCGGTGAAGGTCAGATAGGCGAAGAATGGCTGGCCGACGGGCTCCTCTTCGAGGAAGCCGATCATTCGATCTGTGAAATAGTCCGCCGAGTAGCGGCCGGTGGGATAGGTCACCTTGCGACCGTTTTCGCGGTACTCTGATTGCTCGCCGATCCGCGTGTAGATCTCATCCTGATCAGCGCCGAAGTGGTTCGCTGCGCCGTCCAACATGGCGTAGGAGCGCTGAAAGCCACGCGCCGACGGCAGCATCGAGTCTTCACGACCCAGATGCCATTTGCCCGCCATCAGCGTGCGGTAGCCCACCGCTGAGAGACGCTCCGCCAGGGTGACGGCGCGCCGATTGAGCACGCCTTCGTAACCGGGACGGCTCCGAAACGACGGCGCCATGCCCTCGGCCATAGCGCCGAGGCCCACTTCGTGGTTGTCACGACCGGTCAGCAGCATCGACCGGGTCGGCGAGCAGACTGGCGCGGTATAGAAACTCGTAAATTTCACGCCTTTTTTGGCGAGAGCATCCAGGTTGGGCGTCGCGATCTCACCGCCGAAGGCGCCAATGTCAGCAAAGCCCATGTCGTCGGCGACGATGATAAGAACGTTTGGCTGCGCCGGCGCCGCATGAACCACTGACCCCCAACCCAAGGCGGCGGCGATCAGGAAGGGCGCAATATGGTTGATCATCTTAGGCCCTAGCGCTTGAAGGAAAGTTGCACGCCCACCGTACGCGGCGGATCAGCCATAGTTTGGATGCTGCCAAGCGATCCGCCGCCGAGCTGCTGGCGGAACCCGCCTGTCAGGCGATTGGTGATGTTGCGACCGATCACCGCCACCTCCCACATACCGCTCTCCGGCCCGACCCCCAGCCGGAGGTCGAACTTTGTTGACCCGTCTTGGGACAAATAATCGTCCGCCGTGGCCTGCTGGAAGAATTTCGTCGTGAAATAGGCCGTGAGGTCAAGGTTCGCCCGCCACCGCTCGGCGAACACGCGCTGGTAGTTCGCATTGAAATTGCCGCTCCACCTCGGCGCATAGGCGCGCGGCCTGCCTGACATATCCTGCACGCAGGCGCCGCCGGCGATAAGCTGGACGATGGTGCAGGGAGCATTGGGATAAGCGTCGTACTTCGAAGACAGATAAGAGATGTCAGTGCTGAGGTTGAGGCCGCGTGCAGCGCGCCAGACACCGCTGACCTCCACACCTTTGGCCGTCGACGCCGCCACGTTTGCGACTGCGCCGATCGTTGCGCCGCTTGGAAGGAATAGCGTCGTCGTTTCTTGTAGGTCTTTGAACTTGTTGTGGAACGCTGCAACATTCAGGGTCAACCGACGTTCGAACAAGGTCGACTTCAAGCCGATTTCAAAGGCGTCGACCGTTTCGGGCCCGAAGGTCGACTTCGCGCCCACGGAGAAGCCGCCCGCCTTGAAGCCCTTATTGTAGGAGCCGTAGACCATGGCGGCCGGATTAAGGTCGTACTGGACGCTGGCGGTCGGCATGAACTTGGCGTCCTTGCGATCGGGATCGGCCCAGTTGCCAAGGGCGCCGCCTGTCAGAGGAAGGAGCGCAGCCTGTTGCGCCGCCGATCCAGGGATGAAGGCCGACACCGACGGCGTTGTTACGCTGTCGGCGTAGCTGCCGGGCATCGAGAGGCGCGCCGCCTGCTTCTTCACCTCCGAATACCGGAAGCCCAGGTTGACGCGGAAGTCGCTCGTCACCTTGTATGTCGCAGCAGCGAACACCGAAGCAGTGTCGCTTTCTTCCCGGTTGGCGTTCAGTACCCCGATCCGCGCGTTCGCGGGGTAGAGACCGCCGGATTGAGCGCCGAACTGCGAGAAGAAGTAGGCGTTCGCGGAGTCGGTCTTCAGCTTGCTGCTGGCGACATAGACGCCCGCGAGATAGCTCAGCCGCCATTCGGCCGGCGAAGTGATGCGGACTTCCTGGCTGACCTGCCGGTACCATTCTCCCGACGCGCTCGGGAAGGTGTTCGGCGTGTTGAACAGGCTGCCGATCGCGCGGCCATTCAAGGCAGCGGGAATCGCCATGAGTTCCGACAGCTGGTCGAAGTCGTGCTCGAAGTATCCGGTGTTCAGGATCAGTGCGTGGTCGCCAAGAGCGATGCGTGTCGACCAGGCCGACTCCACGAACTTGTAGTCTGCGCTTGTGGGATTGGTGGCCGCGTTACGGTCCAGGGCGTCGTCGACGTCTCCGCCAAGCGCGTTCAGATAACGAAGACAGGCGCCGAGCGGTCCGCGAAACGGCGGCGCGTCCGGCGCGCAGTGCTCAAGCTCCCACAACTGGGTGTTCTTGCCCTTCATTGAACCCAGGTCGACCCGACCGCTGATCTCCACGGAGTCCGTCGGATCCCAGCGGACCGATGCACGCCCGATGCGGTCGGTGGAATCGGGCCCATCCTCGTTCAGGCGCGTGTTTCGGACATAGCCGCCCGTGGCCGTCTCGCGGCCGGACAGCCTGACGGAAAGCTTGTCATTAATCGGAGCCGTCACGCCGAGCTCGAGGGTGTAGTCGTCGAAGGCAGGCGCCCAGTAGGCCGTTCCATTAGCCGCGAAGGTCGCGCCAGGCTTGCGAGTGGTGATGTTGAGGGCGCCAGCAATGGCGTTACTGCCGAAAAACGTCGTCTGCGGCCCCTTAAGCACCTCGACCCGCTCAAGATCGAATAGCGCGGCCCGTGTCGACCGAGCACGCGCGCGGTAGACTCCATCGACGAAGGTGGCGACGGACTGCTCAAAGCCCGCATTGAGAGACGAACCGACGCCGCGAACATTGATGACGTCAGCGGCGGGGCCTCGGGCGATCCGCACTGCCGGCAGGCGGGCGGAGAGCTCTTCCAGGTTCCGGATATTGGCCTGCTCCAGGGTCGCGCCGCTCGTAATGCTGGCGGAGATCGGCACATCCTGAAGACGTTGAACTCGCCCCTGCGCGGTAACCAGCACCTCAGTCACGTCGGCCTCAGGGACGCCTTCTGATGCGCGGCTTTCAGCGGCGGGCGGCGGCGCAGAAATCATCTGGGTCGACGCCTTAATCAGCTTCGGCGCAGCGCTTTGGGGAGCGCGTGCGAGAACAAATGCGCCGTCCGATGTCCTCTTGATGGTCATGCCTGCGGAGCGCGCTAGAATTGCGAGCGCAGTCTCGGCAGTGTAGGCGCCACGAAGCGCCGGAGCGCGACGCCCCCCAATGTCCGCGGGATCAAAGGCGACGCTGACGCCAGCACTCGCCCCAACGGCAAGCATCGAGTCGGACAACAGTTGCTCTGGAATATTGTAAGGACGAGCAAAGTCCGGTCTTAGGCCGGCTCTGGCCTGCCCCGGAAGGGCGAAGGACATTGCGATAACAATCGCGGTTCCGGACGCCAAGGCGACGCGCTTGTGGAGTTTGGACATGTTTCCCCCGGATCAGGCGGCCCATCGTTCGCGGGCTTTGCCTGTCAGTAGTTAGACGGGGACGGCGTCCGATCCCGACATCGCGGAAAAGAGTTTCATTGTCGGTCCAGTCTTACTAGTGCGCCTGTGTCTGTCACCCTCGCATCATGCAGTAGGGCTACTGAGCGCGCGAATCCTGCAGGATCGGCTGTGTTGAACACCCCGGACACTTTGAGCCCCGCAAGGTCAGGGTCCGCCACCTGCAAGGGCCTGCGGTTGTAACGGTTGAACTCGCTCGCCGCTTCTAGCAACGTCGCGTTGTCGAGCACCAGCAATCCCCGCCGCCAAGCGGTCACTGTTTCGAGACTTGGGCGATCGATCATTGAACCGGCAGGCCCGATGGTCAGCCTCTCTTGTGGATCGAGGATGGCCAACCGCTTAACGCCGCCCGCGCCAGCCTGGGTGACCTCAACTCGGCCTGAAACCAGTGTGACCGCCGTCTCGGTCGCCTCTTGCCGGACGACGAATATTGTCCCAAGCGCCCTAACCTCCTCCGAACCGGCCTGCGCGATGAACGGGCGGTTCGGGTTCTTGGCCACCTCAAACATCGCCTCGCCGCGTCGGAGAACCACGCGCCGCCGCAGCCGACCGTAGTCGACCATAACTTCAGAGCCGGTGTTCAAGGCGACGCGACTGCCGTCATCCAGAGTTAGCACCCTCTGCTCGCCGATGGCGGTCCGATAGACGGGGCGCTTGGCGGTCCATGACAACGAAAGCCCGATGCCCGCCAAGACGCACGCAGCAATGGCAAGTCCAGCCGCCAGACGCCGCGGTTGTCTTTCGCGAGCTGGTGAGGAGGCCACCGCTCCCGGCAACAGTTCCCAGGTTTCGGTAACCTGCGCGAACGCGCGGGCATGGCCTTCATCAGCAAGCCAGGCTCTAAACCCCTCCTCAAGACCTGCTGAACGTTCCGGTTGCCGCATACGGCCGAGCCAGGCTGCAGCCTCGGCGAGCGCGACGTCGTCAATCAGTTCCACCCGTCGCCCCATCACCAGCCATCCAGCCAATTGGTGGGGAAGACGAGAGCGCGGGCCACCCGCTTCTCTGCCGCAGCGACGCTGATCCCCTCCGCCTTAGCGAGCTCTGCATAGGTCGCGCCCTCCAGCCGCTGGGCCAGCAGACAGCGCCTCGTGACAGGATCCAATTGAGCTACGCCGGCTTTGGCGCGCCTGAGGCGCTCGCGCCCCCGCAGCACCTCCTCAGGGGTTGGCGCGCCGTCCGCAATCTCCGTGACCTGGGAAGCATCGAAGACGAATGGAGCATTGCGGCGCCGGCGTGCCTCGTCCTTGCTGATATTCACCGCCGCGCGAACAAGAAACGCTTCTTTGGACCGCACGCTATGGATGCGTTCGTAGGCCTCAAGACGCGCGAAAGCTTCCTGAACGACATCATCGATGTCGTCGCGGGCGACGCCACGTCGGGCGACGACATTGCGCGCCTTTTTCAGCATCTGGCCAAGCGCCATGCCACCCGTCCCTAACCACAGTGCTCGTCAATTAGACGTTCGGGACCGACGATTCAGATGACTTGAGCGAAAAAAATCGCGCGCCCCCGTCCGTCGGGCTCAGGCCGTCGCTTTGTCAGAGCAAATAGCCTGGGGTGATCGCGGCCTGCTAGCGCAAACGTAGGGCCGACCCGAAGAAGCCCTTCCGCCTCTTCAACCCTTCGCCCGAGGTCATTCGCCTCGTCGGAACCGGTTGGCCCGCCGGCTGCCCTCAAGATCGTCAAGCGGCTCATGAAGCAGTCTTGAGGCCTGCAGGGCTGCGAACGTCGCGGGGCCGAGAAGAGGTGGTCAGCTACGCGCCGGGCGGCGTCTCCGCTGCGGCCGACGCGTCTTTGCGCAACGCGTCTCGGAACCTGGCCAAGCGGGCCCGATAGTTCTCAGCGTCGCCATAGTCGAGGAAGGCGTTGTACCTCTGGTGCGGGTCGACCACCCTCAGGGCGTGTTTGATCGGACACCAATATTGCTCCGTCCGGCTGCCGATCTCGCGGACATAGGCGAACACACCGTTGGCGTAGGCGCAGTAAAGGCAGTTTAGCGCCTCGATGACGTTCAGATAGGCTAGGCGCCGCCGGTCGAAGAGGACGTAGCCGGCCCGGGGAACCTGCGGCACGCCGTAAACGCGAAAGCAGATCGCCTGGAAGAGGCTCGCCCAGCCGTCCAGCAAGAGGATGGGCAAGGCCAGGGAATAGATCACCGGCGCGCTGAGGACGGTGGCGAGGGAGGCGCGGGACAGATATTCCGGGACACTCTGACGCAGGCGGCGGTGCTCCAAGGCGATGCCGTGCTCAAATTCTGCGAGCCCGTTCTTCAGGCTCCAGCCGAGCACTTTGCGGCGCGCGTGGATCTCCCGATCGAGGGCGGCCTGGAGTTCGACGATCTGGCTTGCCAGATCCTGCATGCGTTGTGTCACCAGGAGGGGTTCCGGCCGCTTAGGAGGGCCCGCGCTGTGCAGGAGCACTGAAGAGCTTACAGGCGCGCGCCATGAAGCCGAAGCGCATTCCCGGTGGCGGATTTCCAACGGCGGCGCCTGGTATGCGCGCGCTCCCTTGCTCGGACGGGAGCGCAGCGGGGGCACGGAAACCGTACCGGCGACCGCCCGGACACACCTGCGCCGCATTGCCACGACGCCCCTCGCAATTGGACGGCAGCCACCAAATGCGATTGCGTGAGGGACTTCGTCCATGGCGGCGTCAGCTTCTGGGGGATTGGAGATCGCCTGATGACACCGACCGCACGCCCACGATTTGCCGCCCTCACGACTCTCGCCCTGTTGTCCGTAATCACGACCGCGGTGCGCGCACAGTCCTCTGGGCTGGGCAACGCAGCTTCAGGCCCATCGAGGAGCGGGTTCAGCGATGTGGAGCACACGACTGAAAACATAATCACTCAACCCAACCGCGACGCCGGATTGATGAGCGTTGACATTCCCGCCCCTCTGATGCGGGCGAGCGCCGCTCCTTATGCCCTGCCAAACGAGCCAAGCTGCGAGGAAATCGAGACCGAGCTCGGCGAGTTGAACGCGCTTTTGGGGCCGGAGTCCGTCACACCCCCCGACTCTATGAGTATGCGGGTGGCCAAGGTCGCCGAAGCTGGCGGCAGAGCGGCCGTCAACTCGATAGTCCCTTTTAGAACCTTCGTGCGCGAAGTGTCCGGCGCCGCGCTCGCACAGCGGCCATCCGTCTGTTTGATCACGTACTGGTCTCAGGCCCAAAGCTCCGCGACCGCATGATCCGTGATACCGGCGTCGACCCAAACCGAATTAGCATCATTGGCTATCCGAAGTTCGACATGGCGCCCCGCGCTGCGGCCTCGCGCCCGGCGGGCGATGCCCGGCGCCCCGTAGTACTCTACAATCCCCACGTTTCGCCGCACCTGTCCTCCTGGTATCGGCATGGCCGCAAGGTGCTCGACTGGTTCGCTGGCCAAGACGAATACGACCTGATTTTCGCGCCGCACGTCATGCTGTTCCAGCGGCCCTACGTGCTGACGATCGACCGCCTGCGGATCGACCGCGTTGGCGTAGTCGCCCCGAATCACTGGCAGGCGGCGAACATCCATATCGACCTCGGCGGCCCGCGCTCGACCGACATGACCTACACCACCCGGGCCGACATCTACCTCGGCGACGCCAGCAGCCAGGTGTATGAGTTCCTGCTGCGCCCCCGACCCTGCGTCTTCATCAACAGCCACCGAGTCGCCTGGCGCGACGACGTCAACTTTAGCCACTGGCGCCACGGCCCGGTCATCGATGATGTCGCCAACCTGGGCGACGCCCTGCTGGCTGCGCGTCGTGATCACGAAGCCGTCTACCGATCCATTCAGCAGGCGCTCTTTGACTACACCTTTGATCTTTCGGCCGAGCCTTCCGCCCGACGCGCGGCGGCCGTGATCGCCGAATTGGCTGGCCTGACATGGACAGTACGATTTGAACGCCCCCGCCAGCGTCGGCGGGCTGGCGTTTGACCGATGACACACAAGGTGCGTAGCGCAGGCAGCAATGTCCCCCAAATCACGCGGGGCTGACGGGTGACAAGGCTTTCGCCACCACTCTGGACGAGAACGTTAGCTACTGGAGCGCTTGATGGTCTTGCCGCTTCACCGCTTTCCCGTCGCTGCAGCCGCCGTCGCAGCGGCCGGCGCCATTCTGGTGATGGGTTTGGATGCCTGCATCCTCCTGGCGGCGCTGTCGTCCTGGGGGCGGCGCTGTCGTCCTGGGGGCGGCGCTGCCGCCCTCGCCAACAGGATCGGCGGCGCCTGCCCGCACACTCGCCTTTCCACGTGCGCGCGGTTTCGCCTCCGTTTGACTTTCTTCCGGGTTGGGAGGCCAATGGACTCATGACGCTGCGATCGACATTCCGGCGCTTCTGCCATTACGGCGGCAGCCTCCTCGCAGTCCAGTAGCCCCGGACTTTCCGCGCACCGCGCTGGTCCGGGGGCTCTCCCCTTCCATAAAATTATGCGTCGCCATTCCAAGGCGGCGCATTCCAATTCCACGGTTTGGAGTATCGCCATGGCCCATCAGGCTAAATCAGAGTTTCGTCCTGCCATCGTCCTGCGGGAGACCGATGCCGAGCGGCTATCGAATCTCGCGAGCCAGATGGAGGCCAGCGCCTCTTTGGCCGCCAACCTGCTGCTTGACGAAATCGATCGCGCTGAGGTTCGGGCGGACCACTTGGTTGCGGACACCACGGTCGGTATGCATTCCGTCGTGGAGTTTATCGATGGCGCGCACGAACGGGCACGGACCGTCACGCTCGTCTATCCGAGCGAAGCTGATATCTCAGCTAATCGGATCTCCATTCTCACACCAGTGGGGGCGGGATTAATCGGCCTGTCGCCCGGCCAGAGCATTAACTGGCCCGATCGCGACGGCAACGAGCGGGCCCTGCGCATCCTCAAGGTCTCCCGGAGTGAGGCCGCCGGGGGAACCTGAAGGCCGTCATGATCGCCAAGAGCGGCGTCTGGCACGGGCAATCCAGGCTTCCAGTGAAGAAGCCCGATGGGAGGCGTTCAACCTTCTGTCGAGGCGCGGACCAGAGGCGGCGCCGGCTCTGCTGCGAGGTCACTCAGGGAAGCTGGCCGTTTCGCCGACGAGTCGTGATCAACTACTGAGCTTAGCCTTGGATCAGACGGCGGCATCAATCCAACGGGGCGGGAAGACGCCGGAAGCGGCCCCGGCAAGACCAGGCGTCGGCCGCAGGCGTTGGTCAGAAATCGCGCGCGCTACAACGGCGACACCGCTAAGGCGATGGCGGCGCGCGCAGGAACTCGACGTAAAAACGCACCGGCCCCAGGGGCTGCACCTCGTGCAGTATGGTCGGTTCGACCAACCCCGGCGCGCCCTCTGGCGAGAGAATGGTTTCCAGCGGCGCGCGCCGAGGGTCGGTAATCCGGTAGGCCAGGCGACCCTTGAGCACATGGATCAGGCCCCAAGCGCCCGCCTTGGTGGTGTGCGAGCGCAGCAGGCCCGCGGGGACCGTCGTTTCCGTGAACTCGGCGGTTCGGGCGTAAGGCGTGACGTCAGCAGGGAGCATGTCCGCCTCCATTAGGATGACGACGCCGGCACGGGCCCGACAGCCGCAGATTTAGCGCCTCGAAAGTGACGATCACCGTCGCGAGCGTGACGACTTCCAATCTCTCCGATCAGGGAGGACTCGCGATGGCCGCCTGGAATCCGCCCTCTGGGAGCTGAAGGCCCATCTGAAGGCTGCGGCCGATCATCTGGGACTTCTCAACGAAGATCGCCGTAGCCTCTGGCGGACAGGTTTCCTCAGCGGTTTTTTGAAAGAGCTCAAGCCAGCGGGCGAAGTGCGCCGGCCCAATACCCCCAACCCTCAGGTGCGCCTGCATCGGCGTGCCTTTGAACCGCCCGGTCATCAAGGTGACCGAGGACCAAAAGTCGCAAAGCTTGGCGAGGTGGGCCGGCCAGGCGTTTTCCATGATCGCCCGGTTGAAGATCGGTCCCAGCATTGGGTCGCGGCGAACCTTCTCGTAGAAGGCATGAACCAGAGTTTGGATCATCGCCTCGGTCACCGGAGAGGCGGCGGCATAGGCTTGGCGGCGGGTTGGAGCGGCGGGGCTAGTCATGTCGGACTCTGGTGTCGCCCTTTCATATAGGGCGCCGGCGTGCGGTCACCTAACGACATCCTGAAGCTGGCCGCCGGGTTGGGGCGCTAGGTGTCAGGAATACCGTTCAGCGCACATGATCACACATGCACACGATCACGTCTGAATTTGCGCTCAGGGGAGGCCCATTCGCTAGAGCGCTTCTCCGCCCGATTTTTCTCCCGCAAGCGGCCGGGACGGTGGCGGTCCTGAAGGCCGAGCTCCCTCAAAGCGGATGCGTAGGAGGCCAGGGACAGTGGAGCGGAGACAGTTAGCGTTAGACGGACAGCACCGTTCGATCTGCTTCAAAAGCATGTAGGCTGTGCAAACGCGAAAAATCACCAAGCGATGCACGATCGCAAGGTCGGAGGCCTCGCCTGGGTAGCCCGTCAATAACACCACGGGAGATTCTGGATTAAGCTAATCCCGGCCCTCGCGCGGTTCGAGCGCCTGTCTTATGGTCCGCTGGAGTGCGTTCAATCGGAAGGGCTTACGCAAAAAGCTGACGCTTTCACCCTCCAGCGCATGGATCGCGTCTGTATCGGCCAGCCCGCTCGTGAAGATGATCGGCAGCGACGCCCAGCGGCGGCGCACTTCGCGCGCCATCTCCGCGCCGTTCATGCCGGGCATGGCGTAGTCCAACAGCAAAACGTCGGGTGTTGCGATCTCCAGCGCCGAGAGGGCCGAAGGGCCGTCCTGCGCCTCGGAGGCGATATGTCCTAGGGCTTCAACCCCTTTGAGGAGCATGCTCCTGTGGTCTTGGTCGTCATCCACGATCAACACCTTGAGCGGCGCCATCGGCGCGTCATTGATGTCGGCGCGGTCACCGTCGGCTCGCGCCGGACTCAGGTGCGTGCAGGGAAGGAAAACGTGAACGGTCGTACCCGCACCGGGCGCGCTTTCTATTCGCACGGCGCCGCCGGACTGGCGGGCGCTGCCGTAGATTTGCGCGAGGCCAAGGCCTGTTCCCTTGCCCACGGGCTTGGTGGTGAAAAAGGGCTCCATTGCGCGGCGCAGCGTCACCTCGTCCATCCCCACGCCCGTGTCACGCACGCTAACGATCACATAGTCGCCATCGGCTAGCTCCCCGTCTCCAGCCACATGTCGCACCCTCGTGGAGATTGTCAGAGAACCGCCGCTCGGCATGGCGTCGCGCGCGTTGATGGCCAGGTTCAGGATCATCATCTCCACCTGCGTCGGGTCGGCAAGAACTGCGGCGGGCGTAGGATTGAGGTCGAGATCTAGGACAATCATCGGCCCAAGGGTGCGGGCCAGCATGTCGCGGATGTCATCAATGACATCGCAGACGAGAAGGGGCCGCAGCTCGATGCTCTGGGAGCGTGAAAAGGCGAGCAATTGGGACGTCAGCTTGGATCCGCGCTCGGCGGCCTGAAGACCGGCGCCGGCGAGGCGCCGGACACGCTCGGGATCTTCGGCGCGTCGTTCAATCAGGTCGAAAGAACCTACAACCGCCCCGAGCACATTGTTGAAATCATGCGCTAAACCCGACACCAGCTGCCCGATGGCCTCCATCTTCTGGCTTTGCAGGAGCGCCTCCTGCGCCAGCCGCAGTTCGGCGGTGCGCACCTCGACACGCGCCTCTAGGGTCGCATTCAATTCGCGAAGCGCGGCTTCCACGGTCTCTCGCTCGATCACCAGGCGCGTGCGTTCGGCGAGTTCCTCCATGAAGCTGATGTCATCGGCGTGCCACTGGCGGGGCGATCTGTCGTTCAGGTAGACGATGGTCTGAAGCCGGCCATTGCGCACAAAGGGCACGACCAGGATTGAGCGGGTGTCAACTTCTCGCGCGGTTTCGCGGGTGCGCGCCTCATCGCTTAGGTCGGCTGCAAGGAGATCCTCGACCGCGACAGTGTCGCCGGCCTTCAGCGCCGCGACGATCTTCACCCCAAACGCCGCCGCCGGGAAGCGGCCGAGCAAAGGGGGCGTCTGACCCTCAGTCCAGCAGACGTCATAAGTGAAGATGTCTTCTACCGGGTCGAGTTGGCCATAGCCTGTGCGGGTCACCTTGAAATGCTCACCCATGAGGGCGGCGATTTCGTGCAGGGATTCGAGGGAACTGCCGTTTCGCAGGATATCAGCCACCCTCAGGCGCATTTCGATCCGGGCTTCGCGCCTGGCGAGGTCATGGAAAAGACGCTCGAGACGTGCGCTGGCGAGCGCCAGCAGCAGGATCAGCGCTGTGATGGCGCTAATGGCGATGGCCAGATAGGTCTGGCCGACCGTCGCCAACCCGCCCGGCGCATCGTTTGGCGCGACGTGTTCGAAAATTGCCGCCCGCATGCCAGCGTAGTGCATGCCGGAGATCGCCCCGCCCATGAGGATCGCCGCGACAACCTTCTGGGCCATCTGTTGATCTCGCGACGCCAGCCAGACCGCCGTTGTGGCCGCACCGATCGCAATCAGAACGGAGGCTGCGACCCAGATCCGATCGTAGCTGACGGTTGCGCCCAACTGCATGGCGGACATACCGAGGTAGTGCATGGCCAGCACACCGCAGCCCATCAGAAGGCCCGCCGCCACGGTCCGTGTCCGGAAGGGGCGCCGCCACCCCATGATCGTGAAGCCGCCGCCGGTGAAGATGATGGCGAGAACCAGCGACAGGAGCGTCAGCCAAAGGTTGTAGCCCATCCGAACGGATGGGAGGCTGAAGGCGAGCATGGCCACGAAGTGCATCGACCAAATGCCTCCGCCCAAGGCGACAGAGGCGGCGCACGTCCAGATCCAGCGAGTCCGCCCCGCGGAGACTCGGATCCGGCCGGCTATATCGAGCGCGGTAAACGACGCGAAGATCGCAATGAGGATCGACAGCGCCACCAGAAAGGAATTGTAGGCGCCCGTTATGACCATGCGCTGCAGTTTTCACAGGCTCGCGCCGGCTTCAAGCCGTTTGATCCCGGGTTGCCGACCGCTTTGCGATCCTCCAGGCGTGCGACATCACGCTCGCTGACCGCGCCTGCGACGCGACCGGCCGCCTTGTTCCGGCGCTTCTGGACCAGCACATCCGGCACCTCGCCTCCGTCGTCGACGGCCCGCCACAGGTGCATTCGACGACGCCGCTCTTCACCACCATCTCATCCAGACACCAGCGGCACGTCGGAGCGGATCGGCGCCGGCGGAAAGCAAGTGGCGCTTGAACGACGCATGGCCTTCCCCCGAGGGAGACTGCAGTCGGCCAGCCTGGAGATAGGTTAGCGTGAGACTGCCGGCGCCCTAGTGCAGTCCGGTCGGTCCTTGAGCCTTCAGCGGCTTCGGCGCGCATAGCTGGGCTCGCCGCTTCAATTACCCATCACGCCCACCTACAAACAAATTTTATGATAATTCCCGCCGATTAAAACATGACACCTGCTTTAACATCCATCCCGCTATTATATTTTCGTCTATCGCCAAATATATTTGGCGATACGGAACATAAATATTTAGGATGCATTTAATATAAACGTCATGAGGTTGAGCGTCTTCTTGACGTTTACAGGCTCCCGACGGGAGTTTCTCCATGAACAAATACTCTTTTTTGACCGCCGCCCTGTGGGCGGCGGCCGCCGGTGCGCAAGCGCAGCCCGCGCCGGCGAACGTTCGGGGACAACTGCAGCAGATTCCACCGGCGCCAACGCAGCCTAGGGCCATCCCGGACCTTCGCATCGAGCGCGGTCAGGCGCCGGCCGCGCAGGGTCCAGCCGGCGCGCGGTTCGCGGTGGGAGAGCTGCGCATCACCGGCGCGACCCTGTTCACCGAGAGCGAGTTGGTCGAAGCGGCGCAATTCCACCCAGGCGCCGATACCGACCTGGCAGGCCTTCGCGCCATGGCGGCGCGGATTACCGAATTCTATGCGCGCCGGGGATACTTTGTGGCCCAGGCCTATGTGCCAGCCCAGGATGTCGCCGGCGGCGCGGTGACGATCGCGGTCATCGAGGGGCGCTACGGCAAGGTCGCGCTGAGGAACGAGTCCCGGGTGTCCGACCGACTGGCGCGAAGCATCCTGGCAGGCCTGGACAGTGGCGATCCAGTCGCCACGGTCCCGCTGGAGCGACGGCTGCTGCTGCTGTCGGACCTGCCTGGCGTGAAGGTGCAGTCGACCCTGGCCCCCGGCGAGGCGGTGGGCGCGTCGGACCTGCTGGTCGATCTCCAACCCGGCCGGCGCATCAGCGGCAGCCTGGAAGCCGACAACGGCGGGAACCGCTACACCGGCGCCTACCGCGCGGGCGGTACGATCAATTTCAACGAGTTGATTGGTCAGGGCGACGTGGCGAGCCTGCGGGCTCTGAGCGCCGGGTCGGGCCTGACTTATCTACGGGGCGCCTACCAGGCCCAGGTGGGGAGCCTGACCGTGGGGGCGGCCTACACCCACCTCGACTATGAACTGGGCAAGGAATTCAAGCCTCTGGGGGCGCATGGCACGGCCCGGATCGCTAGCCTCTACGGCAGCTATCCCGTGGTCCGGTCTCGCGACGCCAATCTCTACGCCCTCGCCGGCTTCGATGCGAAGGCCTTCAAGGACGAGGTCGACACGACCGGGACGGCGACCAAGCGCACTGCGCGGGTCGCCAGTCTCGGTCTGGCCGGCGATCTCCACGATCGCCTGGGCGGCGGCGGGTGGAGCAGCTATTCCCTCAGCTGGTCCCAGGGCGACCTTGACATCAAGACGCCGACGGCGCGGGCGATCGACGCCGTCACAGCCCGGACCAGCGGCGCCTATGGCAAGCTGTCATTTCAAGCCGCCCGCCTGCAACAGCTCACCGACACGCTATCGCTGAACGCCCAGGTGCGTGGGCAACTCGCGTCGAAGAACCTTGATTCCTCTGAGAAAATGGAGTTGGGCGGCCCCTTCGGGGTGCGCGCTTACCCGGAAGGGGAGGCCTACGGGGACGAGGGATACATCGCCACGGCGGAGGCGAGATTAAGCCTCGCCGCGATTTCCGAGGGTCTGCATCAACTTCAGGCCGTCGCATTCGCTGACTACGGCTCGATAACCCTCAACAAGACCCCCTGGATGGCGGGTCGTAATCACCGAAACCTGTCAGCCGTCGGCGTGGGCCTTACCTGGTCTGACCGGCGCAACTTGGTGGCCAAGATTTCCTACGCTTTCAAGCTTGGCGACCAGCCGGCGCAGTCGGCGCCGGATCGCTCTGGCCGACTCTGGGTCCAGGTCTCGAAATTCTTCTGATGGCGGCGTCAGCACGCACCGCAGGCTCGCCTTCAGTTACAGGAACACGACCATGAACAGATCTATCACGGCGGCCGACGCTCCCGTCATGAGCGGCCGGCGCACGCGGCGCGGATGGCTAATCGGCTCCTCATGCCTCGCCGGAACGTTGGTATTGGCGCTGGCAGGCGCCGCCTACGCCCTCCCGACAGGAGGCGCAGCGGCGGCCGGGGCGTCGACGATCACCGGTGCTGCCGGCGCGTTGACCATCACCCAGACCAGCCAGAATGCCGTCATCAACTGGCAGGGTTTCAGCATCGGTCAGGCCGAGTCTGTGCAGTTCGTCCAGCCCAACGCCCAGTCAGTGTCCCTGAACCGCGTCCTCGGCGCCGATCCCTCGGTCATCCTTGGGCGACTGTCCGCCAATGGACAGGTCTTTCTGACCAATCCCAACGGCGTGCTATTCGGGGGCGGCTCACAGGTGAACGTCGGCGGCCTCGTCGCCTCGACGCTGTCGATCACCGACGCCGATTTCATGGCGCGGGACTATCGGTTCACCGCGGCCGGGCCCGGTTCGGTGGTCAACGAAGGCCGGATCTCCGCCGACGCCGGCTCGGTGGCCTTGCTCGGCGCTCATGTGAGCAACCAGGGCGTGATCTCCGCCCGGCTCGGGGCGGTGACTCTGGCCGCTGGCGCCGCCATGACGCTGGATGTCGCCGGGGACGGTCTGCTGAACGTCACCATTGATGAGGGCGCGATGAACGCCCTGGCTGAGAACGGCGGCCTGATCCGCGCCGATGGCGGCCGGGTGATGATGGGCGCGCGTTCAGCCAGCGCCCTGATCCGCACCGCGGTCAACAACACCGGAGTGATCGAGGCGCGCAACGTCGAGAACCGCAGCGGCGTGATCATGCTGATGGGCGACATGTCCAACGGCGTGGTGAACGTCGGCGGCGCCCTGGACGCCAGCGCGCCTAGCGGCGGCGAGGGCGGGTTCATCGAGACTTCCGCGGCGACGGTCAACATCGCTGATGACGCGAAGGTCAACACCCTGGCGGATGGCGGGGCTGGCACTTGGCTGATCGATCCCCAGGACTTCACCATCGAAGCGGGAAAGAACATTTCCGGCGCTCAGCTCTCTACCCTGCTGGTGACCACCAGCGTGGTGATCTCCACCTTGCCAGGCAATGACGTCACCGTGGCGGGCGCACCGCCGGTGAGAGACCTCTTCACCTCGTCGCCCGGCAACGGCGACATCTTCATCAATGAGCCGATCGCCTGGACGGCCGCCCCCAACACGACGACGCTGACCTTGAACGCCGCCCGGGACGTGATCCAGCGGCTGGGCGCCGACATCACCGCCACCAACGGCAACTTCAAAGTCTGCTGCGGCCGCGACATCACCCTTGGCGGCGCCATCTCGACGACCAACGGTAGCATCCTGCTGGCAGCCGGCCGCGACATCACCATGGCGGCCACCGCCGCGATCACGACCACCGACGGGAACATAACGTTCTGCGCCGATGAAGATCTGACGCTGTCCGGCGCCCTCGTCCTAACGCGAGGCGCCAGTCCGTTCAGCGCGCAAGGCCTGGGCCTGACCCGCGGCCTGGTGTTGACCGCCGGAAACGGCGCGCTGCAGCCAGGCGTCGGCGGCGGAACGCTCTCCTTCGGGCTCGCCGCGCCGCTCGTGGCAGTCACCGGGCCGAACGCGCCGGTGTTCATCAACTACAACCCAGTCTCCTATGCGGCGCCGACGGACTTTTCGACCAAGTTCACTCTGGTCACATCAACCCTGACCCAGCGCATGTTGGTCTACGCGACGGCGACTAAGGTCAGCGACGGCTCCACGGCCGTATTGCTCAACGCCTTCAAGAGCGGATCCGCCGGTCGGCCGAACGGCGTAATCCTCGTCGCCGGCCCGGGCGCGACCGCCAACTTTGCTTCACCCGCGGCCGGGACGAACATCGGGATCACCTACGCCGGCTACACCTTGGCCGGAGCGAACGCCGCCCTTTACTCCCTGCCCGTATCCTGCTGCGCGACGACCTTCAGCACCACCGGCACAATTACGGCAGCCCCGCCGCCGCCTCCGCCTCCGCCTCCACCTCCGCCGCCGCCTCCGCCGCCGCCGCCTCCGCCGCCGCCGCCGCCTCCGCCTCCGCCTCCGCCGACACCGACGCCAGTGCCCATACCGACACCAGCGCCCACACCGACGCCAGTGCCCACACCGACGCCAGTGCCCACACCGATCCCAACCCCCGCGCCTATTCCCACACCCACGCCCACCCCACCGCCCCCGCTGACCCCGGTGGCGCTTCCCGCAGCCCGCGACGCCGAGTTCGCGCGGGCGCAGGCGCAGGCCCAGGGCTTTCCGCTGCGGGCGATGGCCCCGACTGGGCTGAGCCTTGCGGTCGTTGAGGCCGGCGTTCGAATGCCGGATCGGCAGGTGGCCGAGTTGGCGCCCGAACTCCAGCCGAGCCCGACGGCAGCTCCGGCCGCTATCCCGGCCCCAGCACCCTACGTAGCGCCGGTCTATGCGCCCAAGCAGGGCCGCAACTGAGCCGGCGGCTTAAAGGGGTGAGGGCCGCCTTGGGCCATTGGACGGGAGCGGCATTGACCGCCCTCGCCCTCTTGTTTGGCGCGGTCGCTCCAGTGGCGGCGCAGCCGGGAGCCCCGCCGGCGGGCTCCGCCGCCATGCGGCAGGTGGTCAGTTGGGTCATTGCGTCGGGCGACAACCAGCAGCTCCCCTTCGTGATCGTCGACAAGGGGGCGGCCACGGCCTACGTATTCCATCCTGACGGGCGCCTTCGCGGGGCCTCGCCCGCCTTGCTCGGGTCGGCGCTGGGCGACGATTCGGCGCCTGGGGTCGGCGACCGCAAGCTGTCTGACATCCGACCTGCGGAGAGGACGACCCCGGCGGGTCGCTTCTTCTCATCACTGGGGCTGGATCTTGCGGAGAAGGAGCTGGTCTGGGTGGACTACGGTGCGGCCGTATCGCTCCACGCGGTGGTCACCGGCAACCGGAAGGAACGCCGACTGGAACGGTTGGCCACGGCCTCCGCGCTCGACAACCGCATATCCTACGGCTGCATCAACGTCCCAGCGGTGTTCTTCGACACCGTCGTTCGGCCCGCATTCACGGGGACCAGCGGGATCGTCTATATCCTGCCCGAGGTCCGCTCGCTCGGTGAGGTCTTCCCGGGATATCCCGGCGGTGTTCCGCCCCGCGTCCCCTGACGGCGCGACCTTGGAGCGGAGATAGTCGCGTCAAATTGACAGCACCGCAAAAATTTCTCTGACAGCGTCCTCAGAAAATGACACTGAGCATCGCGATCCAAGAGCGCGACTCAAGCTTCAAGGGGCATTTCAAGGCCTCCATGGCCTAAGCGGGCAGCGCCTTACCGTCGGCCACGCCGGAACCAGGGAAATGAGGAGCTGACAGGATCCGACGAAATGCCGGCAAGCGTCCGTTGGGTGATGAAGCTTAGCAATTTAGGTTGCTTGGGACGTAGTTCCTTCCCTACGGTCCTTTTTGTTGAACGGGCGGGGCGTCGGCAATCAGGAAATTCCCGATATGCAGGGGCCATGACCGGCTGTTCTCTCAGGGGATCCGTGAGTGGCGTTGAGTTCAAGTTCCTTTCTCTTAATCTGAACCGAAGAGGATAACTTTGATGTCTCCCTCTATGCTCGCGGCCACATGCTCGGCCGTCTCGAAGGCGCTCGCCCTGGCGGGAGCAGTTTTCCTTCTTCCAGCCCTCGCTCAGGCCCAGACGCAACAAGTGCTCGTCAATGGCGGGTTCGAAGCCGTCACGCAGCCGGCGTTCGGCAACAACTTCTACATCCCCAACGCCGTCCCTGCGCCGGTCATCACGCCCTGGGTGCTGGACACTGGGGCCGGAGCCAACGTTGTCCGGGTAGACGGCCCCGGGGGCACGGTATACGCGGGCGGCGGTCCCCAAATCGACGCCACCGGCCTAAACGCCACGCGGCACTATCTGGACATCAACCAGGGCGGCAACAAGATCCGCCAGGCTTTCACCGCGCCCTGCAACGGAACAGTGACCTTCCGCGGGTTCTTCTCCTCTCGGCTTCAGGGGCAGATGGCGCTGTCCGGCAACGGCAGCATCGCGATCCTGAACGGCGATGGCTTCAACGGAACTCAGGTCGCCACGACGCCGGTGGCCAACTACGCGAGCGCCAACTGGGCCGCATCACAGGCTACGGCGACCGTCACGGGAGGGCAGACCTATTCCTTTGTCGTGACAATGGACAACAACCTAAACTTCGACGAGGGAACGGTCACCTATACTCAGAACTGCCCGCTCGGCCCGATCGACACAAGCGTCACCTACGGTGAGGGCCAGATCAATCAGAACCTGCACGCGATCATGGTGACTCCGCCCGATCCCTGCTGCCCGCCGTGGAACGAGCAGATCCTGCAGAGCAGCCTGTCCTACTCGGGGACAACTGTCGGTGGCAGCTACACCCTGCGCTGGCAGCCACCCTCCTCGCTGAACGCGCAGATGCAGGCCTACATCAACTATCTGCATGCGGTGGATCCCTCGATCAACACGATCAACATCGCGTTCGGCCTGTTCCCAGCGGGTAACGGAGCGGCTCCCGGAACTGCAGGACCACAGGTAGGCGGAACCGGCGGCACGGCTATCGTCACCTGGACGGCAGGGCAAAACGCACCGAGCGGAAACACCAACTTCTTCCCGGCCAATGCGATGAGCCCCGGTCTCTGGTACACGGTGGGCACGACCATCTTCCTGGGCGACGGGGCCGTATTCTTCGGCGTGGACTGCGCTCAGAACGCGATGTCCGTCCGCTTCCAAGTCGCCCCGGGCATGGCGCCGCAAGCCGGCGGCGGTCGAGGAGATGTCCGTTCCACCCGCTCCCCGCTTGAGGTGCGCGCTGCGCCCGGGCCGGTTGGGCCTGCGGCGCCCCCGCGCCGCGCGTCGCCGATGCGTCGGCGATAGGGCGCAAACTTGGGGCGGCGGCGCGATCCGCCGCCCCTTTGCCGGGCCCGGTCTTTGTCGGCGCAAATTAGGCGGCCGGTCGCCAGCGTCCGGGCGCTGGCAAGTTACGCGGGAGGAGCTCAAGTTGAGCCCTCCCAGAGCTTTGTCAGAACAAATTAGCCGGCAGGTAATCTCACCCGCTAGCGCAGGCGGATGGCTCATCCGAAGAACCCTTTCCGCTATTCACTCCTCGCCCGAGGTCATCCGCCTCGTGGTGATGATGTATGTGAAGTACACGCTCTCTGTGCGGAACGTTGAGGACCTGCGCCTTGAATCCGGCATCGATGTCTACCCCGAGACGGTGCGGATCTGATGGAATCGGCTTGGGCCGGTGTTTGCCTCCGAGATCAAACGGAAACGCTCGTCGTCGCTGCGGCGGCGCACACTGTGGCGGTGGCGCCTCGGCGAGGTCTACGTGAAGATCAATGGCGAGACGCACTACCCATGGCGGGCCGTGGATCACGAGGGTGAGGTGCTCGAATCCTTGGCCAGCAAAACCCGCTCCGCCCTCCGAAAGCGGCCGTGGCGAATCCGACGCCACTTCCTTCTGCGTTGTCTCGGGATGAAACGCGGTGCTGTTGCGCCTTCGACATACGAGGCCCCGCCGGCCAGCCGAATACTGGCGGACATCACGATGCGGGACACCGCACCCGCCAGTTCTCCAATGTCGAAGCCGCCGCCCGCGCAATGTCGCCCGGAAAGCTTGCAAGATTTTCCCGGGCTTGATGCATAACAGCGTTGCTGTACGACAGCGCATCAAGGTGCGGCGCCAAGAATGTCGAGGTATCCCGCTGTGGCCCGGAGCGAAGAGAGCGCACACATGCCCTCCGGCATGGGCCGAAGCCTCCGCGATTTGGCATGGATAGCTGCGGCGACTGGCTCAGTGCTGACGATGTCGATCACATTCGACGTCGGAGACCGTCTCGCTCGACTGAGCGCCCGGCATGAGAGCTGGGAGCTGGATGAAATTCTCACCACTATTCTAGCGCTGGCATTCGCCGGCTTCGTCTTTGCCGCCCGTCGGACGCTCGACCTCCGTAGCGAACTGCACGCTCGCAAGAACGCGGAGGCGCGGGCGCTGTTGCTCGCGATGCACGATCCCCTTACCGGCCTCCCCAATCGCCGGCGGCTCGTCGCGGCGCTCGCCGATGCTGCAGAGGCGCATAGGGCGGAGGGCGCTGTTACGGCGCTTTTGATGATCGACCTGGACCGTTTCAAGCCCGTCAATGACTTGTACGGCCATTTCCTCGGCGACGAACTCCTGAAGATGGTCGCCGGACGCATCGGCGCAGTCGTGCGAGACGATGAGATCGTCGCGCGCGTGGGCGGCGACGAGTTTGCCGTCCTGTCGCCCAGGGTGCAAACTGAGCAGAGCGTGGCTGGTTCGGCGAACCGCATACTGAAGGCGCTGGAAGCGCCGTTTGAAATCAGCGGCGTCGTCTGCCAGGTCAGCGCCAGCGTCGGCATCAGCGTGACGAATTTGGCCGCGTTTGACTCGGAGCTGCTCATGCAGCGGGCCGACCATGCTCTCTATCGCGCCAAACGCGAAGGCGGTGGCCAATACCGCTTCTTTCATGAAGAGGTGGACGGCCAGATGCGCGCTCGCGCCAGCCTTGAACTCCACCTGCGTCAGGCCATTAACGACGAGGACATTCGACCCCATTATCAGCCTCTGGTCAGGCTATCGACCGGAGAGGTGACGGGCTTTGAGGCTCTAGCCCGTTGGACCCAACCCAACCTCGGCGAGGTCCCGCCGATGGCGTTCATTCCCGTCGCAGAGAACGCCGGGCTGATTGGACGTCTCACTTTTGATCTGCTTCGCCGAGCCTGTCTCGACGCGCTTAGCTGGCCCGCAGAAATGATCTTGGCCGTGAACATTTCGCCGCTGCTTCTGCGCGACCAACTGCTGGCCCGCCAGATCATCGACATCCTGCGAGAGACAGGCTTGCCGAGCAGTCGGCTTGAAATCGAGATCACCGAGAACGCCTTGGTGGACGACCCGCCTGTGGCCAGGGCGACGCTGCTGCAACTGAAGGCGGAGGGCGTCAATATCGCGCTGGACGACTTTGGCACCGGCTATTCCAGCTTGAACCATCTCCGTGAATTGCCGTTCGAGAGGCTTAAGATCGATAGTTCATTCATCCAGTCGATGAATGAGAGCGACGAAGGCCGAAAAATCGTCGGCGCCATCATCGGCCTTGGACAGAGCCTGGGCCTAGCGACTACGGCGGAGGGCGTTGAGACCATCGAACAAGCCCGCCAGTTGTCCGAGCTTGGCTGCGATCTCGGACAGGGGTACCTCTTCGGCCATGCCGAGGCCGAGGCCGTCACCGGACAGCGTCAGCTTAGCGGCGGGAGGTTTCACGGCACCCTTCCCGACCCCCCGTAGGCCATAGTTCGACCCGGCCGACAGCTTAATCCTCCGGCAGCTCCACCAGGACGCCGCTGGCCGCAACGTTGAGCTGCAGGCCGCGGTCCACAGTGTGCAAGCGGATCACGACGCCTTTGCTATTTCGCAGCACCGCCGTTCCCCCACCGAACTCCGCTGCTGAGCCCCCGGCGCCCGCAGCGACGTAGAGGCCCGGGAAGTCAGACAATGACTGCAGGTGGTAAATCTCCGCCACGCCGCGCGACTTTGCGGCGCCGATGCCGATGACTGAAAGCCCCTTGGCTCGAAAGGGATGGATACGCCCTTTGAACCTGAGAGCGCCTTTGCCCCAGCCATATCCGATCCCGATCGCAAGGGAAGTCCCGGAGAAGTTTGCTGTCGCCGACGGAATATCCGCAGCAGCAGCGGTCGAACCGAGCCCTCCCGCCCCAGCCAGTACAAGGGATAGCGCGCCGAACATCGCCGCTTTCATTCGCATGTCTCGTCCTCATCAAAGACGCGAATTTGGGGGATAGCGGGCGAGTTGCCTTGATACAGCGCAAGATGGTCAAAGAGAGAATTCGAAGGCGCAGATGATCTGCGACTCTAGGCCGCCGACGGGCCCATCCCCTCCGAACCGACGGCGGCAGGCCGGCCGCCTCAGGGGCGTTGACACGCCGGGGGCCGTACCGCCGCGGATCGCCAAAGTCGCGGTAAGGCGCCGCTCGCCGCTAGGCGTCGTTGAGAAGAGGCTCGGACAAACCACACGCGCGCAGGTGCGCCCCCTCCATCCAGCGAAAGACTTCAGGCGCCGCCCACGGGAAAGCCCAAGCGGCGGCCACAGCTGGTCTTGCGGACCCGGTCTGAGCCAAGGGCCACGGTTCGGCCAGCCAAGCCTGGGTGGCCTCGCCGGCGACCCGGCAGGTTTCCAACGCCATATTTCCCCAAGCATGCGTCCACGCGAGCGCAAGCGTGGACGGCAATGCAGCCATCTCGCTCCAAGAGCCATTGCCCATGATCAGGTCCCCAAAATGGGCGCTGTGCGCCGTTCGTGGGGCCCACGCCTTGACCTGCGTCAAGGCCGCAGCGGCCAGCGACCGCAAGCCTTAAGCCCGAGGTCCGCGGGCATCCCTCGGAATCCGCGCGGTCTGAGGATCGAGATATCCCTTGATCTGGCGCAATGCTGCTTCCTGCATCTTGAGCCTTCTGGGGGCTGGCCAATCACCGGCCGCCAAGGAGTCACCCTGATGGACGACAAGGTTCTCAAGACGCTCGTGGAAGATGAGCTGGAGTATCAGCCAGATATCGACACCGCCGACATTGGCGTCAGCGTGGAGCATGGGATTGTGCACCTTAACGGGCATGTCCCGACCTTCGCTCAGAAGAAGGCGGTGGAGGCGGCGGTGAAACGCGTCAAAGGCGTGCGCGGCTACGTCGAAGACTTGGCTGTCCGTAGCTATCCTGATCCTGAAAGCGACGACGCGATCGCCAACCGCGTCGCCAACGTCCTGGAGTGGGATGTCACGCTGCCCAAGGGCGTGATTAAGGTGAATGTTGAGGGAGGCTGGGTCACCTTATCTGGAGAGGTCGAATGGGCGTTCCAACGCCACACGGCCGAGAACATCGCCGGCCGGCTCGCAGGCATTCGCGGGGTGATCAACACCATCACCATGAAGTCGCGGATTGAAGCCCGGGACATCAAGCACCGCATCGAGTCCGCCCTGGATCGGCATGCCGACATCCAGGCCCACGCGATCTCGGTTTCCGTCGATGGCTCCAAGGTGAAATTGTCCGGCAAGGTGCGCGCTTGGTATGAGCGTGATCTGGCCGAACGCGCGGCCTGGGCGGCCCCTGGCGTCGAGGCCGTGGAAGACGGCCTAACCGTCACCGGTTGAGCTTGGGGGCGTCGAACCTGATCCAGCGCCCCCAGGATCCGGGCGTCCGCCCTCTCGACGGTCGGGGTCCTGGCGCAGGAGAACTTCCAGACGTAGGCGTTCCGCTGCGAGAATCTCGCTTAGGATCGCGTGTCGGCCTGGGTCGGTTTCGCGCTGCAAATCGCGCTCAAACCGCTCGATGTTTTTGCGATGAGCGTACTCTTCCATGCGCAATCTCCTGTAGACAGGAGATTAGAACTATTCTGTGGAAACACCACAGTTCTCCCAAATCTTAACTTGCCGCCTTCAAGTTCAATGTATTCCAATGAATTCCTGCTGGTTGGCGGGCCAGCCTCGCGTGGATGCTGTCAACCCAGGCGAATACGTCTCCAGGTCCGTCCAGATTCTTCGTCGTCTGCGGGTGGTTGTGGCTAGGTTCGGCGGGGCGCCGCGCGCGGTCGTCAGGTCGCCGGGGATGGCCGCGACCCAACAATCTCGGCGCCCTGTGTCGCCTGGATGAGACCAATTTCAGAGATCGTGAGGGATGCCCGGTTCGACAAACACGCCGCACCGGCGCCCGGATTTGACCCAACGCAACGCGCGCTGATCCGACAAGCCTAGCCTGACGCCATCCACGGTTCGACCTGTGAAGGCGCGATGACCCGCATCCTGATCCTCGATGGCCACCCCGACCCCAGACCGGAGCGCCTGGGCAGGGCGCTGGTCGCCGCCTATGCCGCCGGCGCAACCAAGGCTGGGCATGACGTTCGGATCATCAAAGTCGCCGATCTTGGCCTGCCTGTCCTGCGGACCGCCGAGGCGTTCGCCAGCCCCCATCCGCCGGAGGAAGTGCGGCGCGCTCAGGACGACATTCGCTGGGCCCAACACCTGGCGATCTTCCACCCGCTGTGGCTCGGGGCCGCCCCAGCGCTTCTGAAGGGCTTCTTCGAGCAGGTCTTCCGGTATGGGTTCGCCCTCTCGCCCGACAATCCGCTGGCGCGCCCGCTGAAAGGAAGGACCGCCAGGACCGTGGTCACCATGGGTATGCCGGCGCCGCTCTATGGCCTGGCGTTCGGCGCCTTCGGCGTAAAGGCGCTGGAGCGCAGCGTTCTGGCGCTGGCCGGCTTCTGGCCGGTGAGGCGCACTTTGCTGGGCGGCGTCGGCGCGATTTCGACAGCGACCTATGGCAAATGGCTCGCCAGAATGCGGGCCCTGGGCGCGGATGCGCGGTGAGCAGGGCCCATCCCCAGTCCTTGCTCAGTTCGCACGATCCTGCGGCGCGCGATCGGATCGAACTGAAGGTCGATGACCTTCGGCTTCTGTTCCACGCTCTGGATCCTCTGCCTTATCGAGAACGAGACCTCGACCCCGAGGTGGAGGCCTTCGTTGTGGACTGGGCCAGCGAACTCGGACCAGGACGCGTGACGGAGATCCGTATTCATGCGCCTGGACAGGCAACTGAGCCAGGCCCGCGACAGGTCGAGGCCGCGATACAAGCCTATTTCGCGGGGCGCGCGGCGGTCACGGCCCGACAGCACCGCAACCTGCTACGTCGGGGGCGAACCTCCTTGTTGGTCGGCATGGCTGTGCTGGCGGCAAGCAACCTGGCTGGCCGCTTGGCCATGCATTTCGCCCCAGGCCCCTTCGGCGCTTTTGTCGCGGAGGGTCTCGTGATTTTCGGTTGGGTCGCCAACTGGCGGCCGATCGAAATATTTCTCTACGATTGGTGGCCGCTGCTGCGGCTACGGCGACTGTACAGGCGCCTATCCCAGTGCCGCGTGACCGTGGTGACAGACGAGGCGAAAGAGAAAGGCGGCCGGGGCGCGGACGACCTTCCGTCAGGACTTGCCCGCAAAGAAGGCCGCTAGGGCCACCAAGCCAGCGCGAAAGAAGGCGGCGATTTCGCGCGTGCCCCTCCACCACCGGCGCAAGCCAGCAAGGGGTTTGAACCCTCGGCCATTCGGCGTGGCGGGAGCTTCGATCGGCTGCGGCTTGGGAGATATCGGTGTCATGGCGGCCCTCGATCATGCACACCATGGAGCTTCGACGGCGGTCCGCTTTGATCTCGCACAAGCGGCCAAGCATCGGGCAGCCGCGCTTGAGGCGCGTAGTTGAGCCCGATCAAGGCCCCGCACGGTCGTCGATGGGAGGCTTGCATAAGGCCCAGAGACGCGAGCCCCAGAGACGCGAGCCAAAGCCATGACGACTCGAAGATCAGGACACTGGACTTGGATTTTTCCGCCCCCTCTTGCGACGCTGGGCGGGGACCAACCGTGAATCCTCGGCGCCCGGAGGCGCGCGAACACTGGCGATCCAGGCTGGCTGGCGCGATCCTGTCCTTGGCCGGAGCCGGCGGCTTGATCGCCCTGGTCGCCCTGATTTCCGACTCTTCGAGAACAAGCTCCGTCCTGGCTCTTCGTTTGGGGATGCCCGGCCTGTTGATCATCTCCGCCGCGGCCCAGATCCTCACCGTGACCGGCGCCTGGATGGTCTGGCGAACCTTCCCGCATCGATCGAGGCGCAGATGATCGCGCTACGACTCTTCAAGACCCGCAAGCCGCTCATCGCCACCTGGAACGAAGACCCAGCTCCGGGTCCGGGCGAAGTCCGTCTGCGCGTCAGATGCTGCGGGGTCTGCCGGACAGATTTGCATCTGGTCGACGGTGATCTCGCGTCACATCGCCCGGGAGTGATTCCCGGTCACCAGGTCGTGGGCGTCATCGACGCCCTCGGCGACGGCGTTACGGACAGGGTTGTCGGCGAGCGGGTCGGCGTTCCGTGGTTAGGGGGCGCTTGCGGGACTTGCCCCTACTGCCAGGTTGGGCGCGAGAACCTTTGCGACAATCCGACCTTCACCGGCTGGACTCGCGACGGCGGGTTCGCTGATACGATGATCGCCCGTGCGGCCTTTTGCGTTTCGCTGCCCGCCGGACTGCCCGACCAACTCGCCGCGCCCCTGCTTTGCGCGGGCCTCATCGGTTTCCGGACTTGGCGTCTCGCTTGCCGCGAGGGCGAGGTCCGGCGCCTGGGGCTATATGGTTTCGGTGCGGCCGCGCACCTGCTCGCCCAGCTCGCCGTGCGCGAAGGCCAAATGGTCCATGCATTCACCAAGCCGGGCGACGCCGCCGCACAGGCGCTCGCGCTGGAGGTAGGTTGCGTGTGGGCCGGAGGCTCCGATGTTGCGCCAGAGACGCCTCTCGACGCCGCGATCATCTTCGCCCCGGACGGGGCGCTGGCGCCCACGGCGCTCGCCGCAGTGAAGAAAGGCGGGACCGTTGTCTGCGGCGGAATCCACATGAGCGACATTCCAAGCTTTCCCCACGCTCTCCTGTGGGACGAACGCCGGCTGCTCTCCGTCGCCAATCTGACGCGGGCTGACGCGGCGGAATACTTTCCCCTGGCCATCGCGGCGGGCGTGAGGCCGCATGTGCGGCCCTATCCCTTGCGGGAAGCGAACGACGCGCTGGATGACCTACGCCGCGGCGCCTTCACTGGGGCCGCAGTGCTCATCGTCTAGGTCGCCCCGGAGTTCAGGCGAGCGAGACAAACCATCGCTGCGCGGGCGATCTCAGCCTTGATCTGCATCAGCGCAGCGAGCGCGGTGACAGTTCAGGGTCGAGACAAGAAAGCCTTCCTTGCCCAGAGCCCTCATGAGCATTCATCCCCACGATCCAGGCGATCTGGCTTCACTCACCCCGGCACCGCGCCGTGGCCGCGAGATGGACAGGCGGCTTTTCATTGTCGGCGCCGCAGGCTCCGGGCTTTGCCTCGCCGCTGGAAGCGTCGCCCCCCTGTCCATCGCCGAGCGTCGCCTCGTCGCGGCGACGCTCGGCGCAGACGGCCGGACCGCGCCGGACCTGTTGGAAGCGCTGATGACGTATGCGCGCCGCGAAGCCGGTCAGCGCTTACGCCCGTCGTCCATCGACCGCGCCTGGACCCTGGAAGCGGCCCGTCGCGACCTGGGCCGAGAACTCGCCGCCGCGCGGCAAGACGGACGACTCGCCGAGTGGATCGCTGGCTTGTCGCCCCGCGCGCCAGACTACGCCGCGCTGCAAGGTCTGAAGACTCGCTACGCCAGCTTCGCGCAAGCTGGCGACTGGTCCGCCTGGGATGGCCCAGCGCGCCTGCTTCCGGACGCCCGCGACCCCCAGGTCGCAAGGCTTCGAGCCCGGCTGAGCGCTGAGGGCTACAGTGCGCCCGCCGCAGAGCCGGAACTGTTCGACCGGGGATTGGCGGACGCCTTGCGGGTCTTCCAGGCCAACCACGGTCTTACCGTCGATGGCGTCCCCGGCCCGGCCACGCGCCGCGAATTGAACGTCGCCCCTGCGGCGCGCCTCGCCGCGATCGAAGCGAACTTGGAACGCGCGCGCTGGTCACCCCGCCTTCGCGCCCCCGACCGCGTCGAGGTCGATACAGGCCTGCAAGTGGCCCGCCTGATCGTGGGCGGCCAAGAACATTTGCGGATGCCCGTCGTCGTCGGCGCGCCAGCCCATCCGACGCCAATGTTCGCGGCGCAGATCGAGGCGGTGGTGGCCAACCCCTTCTGGAACGTCCCTGACTCGATTGCGCGCAACGAGCTCCTGCCCGCCGAGCGGCGGCGGCCCGGTCATCTCGCCGCAATGGGCATAGGCTGGGTCAACGGGCGTTTGCGCCAAAGGCCTGGACCGCAAAACGCGCTAGGCCTCACAAAGCTGGAAGTTCGGAGCCCCTTCGACGTGCATTTGCATGACACGCCCGCCAAGGCGTTGTTTTCTAAACCTGTGCGGGCCTTCAGCCATGGCTGCATTCGCCTGGAGCAGGCCGAGGCCATGGCGACCGCCCTCTTGGGAACCCTAAACATGCCGTTGGATCCCTATCGCCAGGCCCTGCATACGGGCGCGACGACGCGTTGGCCCCTGGTGCGGCCCTTGCCCCTGATCGTGACCCATACGACGGTCGCAACCGACGACTACGGCAGGGCGCTCTTCAGACCGGACATCTACGGCTGGGACCGCAAGCTGACGCTGGCGTTGGCGCAATCCGCCCGCCAAGGTTGACTTCGCGCAAGGCGCAGACCGGCGACGAGCGCTTCGATGGCGCAAACCGGAGGCTCATGTGAACGCGGCATTGCAGGACGAGACGTCCGAACCGACCCTCGACCCCCAACAGGGCGTCGCCTTGCGAGGCCTTGAGGAGAGGCTCGACGCGCTCGGCTCAGGTTTCGGGGCCTTTGCGGAGCCCAGCTTTACGCCTCGGATGGATGTTGTTGAGACGCCGGGGTCGATGCGCCTTCATATCGACCTTCCCGGCGTCAGCCGGGACGATATCACCATCGATGCGGAAGATCAGGTGTTGGTCATTTGCGGCGTGCGGCGTCACGAAGATATCGATGACGCTCATGTAAGGCTCCAGGAACGCGCCACGGGGACGTTCTCACGCTCTCTTTACGTGCCGGGTGGCTTCGACCCAGACACCGTGAAGGCCGTCCTGCGCGATGGCGTGCTGACCATCGTCGTTCCCCGGCGGACGGACACCGAGAAGAAGCGGATTCCAGTCTCGGTCCGTTGAAATAGCTGCATGGTCGGCTCAGCAGGCGAAGTGCGATGCGACAGCCTGTCTGACGCTTGCGACAACACGATCGACAACATCCTGCCGGACGCCGGTAGTCATTCCGCCAAAGTGCAGGTGGTCCAAGACGGTCAACCCGCAGACGGCGCCGATGTGATGGTCGAACCCGAGCTGCAGCGGCTCCAGTGCGGAGGTCTCGCTCAGCCAATCGTCCGGCGCGCCCGATGTGGTGATGCTGATCAGGCGGCGACCATTGAGCTGCGGCTCCATGCCCCCGACCACAGGCTCAAAGCCGAAGCCCATGCCGAACACGCGGTCGATATAGCCCTTCAATATCGCAGGCGGACCGTTAAACCAGAGCGGATAGACGAACGCGAATACGCGCGCTTCGGCGAGCCTGTGTCTCTCACGCTCGACGTCGGCGCCGAAACGCGGAAGGTTCGGCCCCGGAATCTCGGCGGCCTTAAGGCAAGGATCGAAACCGATGGCGTACAGGTCAATGAGGTCCGCAGCCTGACCCAGGCCGCGTGCGGCCTCGACGTAGGTCGTAGCGATCAGCCGATTCAGACTTTCCGGCGCGGGATGGGCAAGGATGACGGCGTGCCGCATGAAACGTCCTCCTAGCTGTCGCGCGGCGACGCGCTCACCGCGATGAGGGCCGCCCCAGAGGCCGCAAAGGCGACCGCCAACACCTCGCCAAGCCCGACCGCTGAGTTCGGGCGCGCGAAGGCTATGAGAGCGGCCATGCACAGGGTGGTCGCCGAGGAGGCGAGCAGCCAACGCCAGGCCGGCAGGGGGCGCAGCTGAAGCGCGGCCGCCAGGGCGGAGCTGCCGTCGATAACCAGCACCGCCGTCATCAAGCCGAGCGCGGTCATCGCGCCGGCGTGGGGATTGAAGGTCATCCAGGCCCCAGCGCCGACGGCGCAAGTCGAGGCGATCGCCCCGATGACTCGGAGACGCCCGGACAGGGTTATGATTGCAAACCCCAACATCAGCGCGCCGAACAGCCAGAGCAGCCAGCCCGCCAGTGCGCCCATCGCCATGAAGGCCAGGCGCGGGGTGAATGCGGCCGCAGCGGCCAGGGCGATCATCATGACGCCGATCAGCAATGCAGGCCGCCGCCGCCGAGGGTGAAGGCTCGCCGCCGTCCGATCGATATAGGCCGACGTCATCAGGACATTCCTTCTTGTGCGGATGGCCGGTCGCCCAGCACGTCTTCGACGTAAAGGCGGCGGACCAGAACGTGCGCGACGATGGCCAGAGGGGTGGCGAAGAAGACGCCCAGTGGTCCAAGAAGAACCCCCATGGCCAGCACGGCGAAAAGGGTAAGGGCCATCGGCAGCTCCACCATCTGACGAAGGACCAGCGGTGTGAGGACGTTTGCTTCAGCTTGCGATGCGCAGAGGTAGACGATGGCCGTCCAGATCAGGGTGTTCGGACCAGCCCCGCTCGCGACCAGAAGCCCGGGCAAAGTCGCCGCCATTGGTCCGACGACCGGCACGAACTGCCCCAAGCCCGCCAGCACGCCAAGCGCCAGGGGGGACGGTGTTCCGGCCGCCCACAGACCCAGGCCGACCGACGCCCCGACGACGATCATCGAGATCATCTGGCCGACCAGCCAGCGGTTCAACGCCTCGCCGCAGTGGCGGACAACGGCGGCCGCTCTTGGTCGGGAGGTTGGGGGGACCAGCCGCAACGCGCCGCTGAGATAGGTCGCCGGGTGGAAGGCCAGGTAGAGCCCGGCGAACATGACGATGACGGCGCCGACGCCGCTTTCCGCCACGGCGCCGAAGACCTTGGGCAACGCGCCGACGACGAGCCCATCGACATGACCCAGAGTCTCGAGATCGCGAAGGAGAAAGGCGCCCGCCGTGCTCGTCGACAAATCGCGCCTCAAGGCCTCCCATGCCCTGGGAAGGAGATCCCCTAGCGCGGCGGCCTGCACCGTCGCCTGGCTGCCGAAAAGCCACAGGGCGGCGGCGGCGGCGGCGGCCAGGAAGCAGATCGACAGCGACAGGGCGATCTTACGAGGTATGTGAAGCCGCTGGACGAGGGGCCGCGACAAGGCGTCGAGCAGGATTGCGACGAGCACGGCGCCGAAGGCCATGAGCAGAACGTCCGCTAGGCGCCAGGCGAGCACGAGGCCAATCGCCAGCCAGGCCCACCGCCACGGGCGCAAGCGACCCTCGGCGGACACCCGCCGCGGTCCGGGCCCTCGCCTCAAGGCTGGCGCTAGTGCGACAGCAAGACCGGGCATGGCGGCGCGTCCAGAATGGCGCGGGTCGCGCCTCCGAGGATGAATTCGCGAAAGCGCGCGTGACCGAAGGCGCCCATCACCAGAAAGTCGGGCGACGTTTCAGAGACCCGGTCCGCCAGCAGCGCGCCTATTCGTTCACCGGAGGCCGGACGCTCCTCGAGGGTCGCCCGGACACCGTGCGTCTCGAGCCGACGCAACAGGTCCTCAGCCCCCCCACGCTTCACCGCGGGCTTCTCGTCGAGGGCCGCAAAGACCTCGACCTTGGCCGCCCGCTTCAAGATTGGGAGCGAGTCGCTGACCGCCCGCGCGGCCGAGGCGCCGCCGTCCCAGGCGACCAGAACCGAGCCGACGCCATCGCCTTCCCGCGGCGCCATCTCCTCAGGATAGACCAGGACCGGACGCCCAGACCCGAACAGCACGGCCTCGGCCATTTCCCGGCTCGCAATCACCGAGGGCCCCACCGGCGACAGGACGATGTCATGGGTGCGCGCGGCCACGGCGACAACCTCGGCCTGGAGTTGCATGGAGGCCGTCACCGTAACGCACCGCATGGGCTCGCCGAACTGCTCGGCGGCAAGCCGCGCGGCGTTCGCCTCAGCCTGGGCGCGGGCGGCGCTGCGCGCCTCCTCATGCTGAGCCAGTTTCTCGAAGCCGAAGACGGCGTCGGCGAAGGCGTTCCCAAGGGCCGGGATGTCCACCTTCACCGTCAGCAGCGTCATGAGGCCGCCCAACTGCCGCGCAAGAGCCACCCCGTTACGGATCGCCGGGTCCGGCGTCGCATCGGGATAGGTCAAGGCGGCGAGCATCAGGTCGCGATACATCCTAGCCTCCAGGCTGGTTCGTGGCGGTCTCTCAATGACTCATCATCACGAACTCGCGCCCGCCCCTCAGAAAATGCTCCGTGACGCCACCGAACGCCCACTCGCGCAGACGATTGTGTCCGTAGGCGCCGCAGACGATGAGATCGGCCCCCTCGACACGCGCCACGCGCTCAAGCTCCTCGGCCGTTCCGTTCGCCGCCACCGTCACCATTTGGCGCGCGGCCACGCCATGGCGGCGCAGGTAGGACGCCACATCCTCGACCTCCGCTTTTACTGGGCCCTTTTCGCCGCGCGGCGCGACCCCGTGCACCAACACGGTTTTAGCGGCCTGCAGGAACGGCATGGCGTCGGCGATGGCCCGCCGGCACTCGCGGGTGTCCTTCCAGGCGACCACGATCGCCTCGGCGCGCAGGTGGTTCCGGCCCCGTGGGGCCACAAGGACCGGGCGGCCCGCGGCCATGACCACCTCTGCCGGGTCGGGATACCGCGTCCCGTTTTCAGGCGCCTTCTGACCGACGATGATCAGGTCCGCCGCCCGGGCGGCGCGGACGAGCGCACGCGCCGGATAATCCTTCACAGCGCGCCACTCGATATCCGCCCCGGCGGCGTCACGCCGAAACGCGGTCTCCGCCGCCTTAAGATCCTTCGTCACGCGTTCCTGCATGGCCGCGTACCAGTCGGCCATCGCCAGTGCTGAGATCGGGTCGGCCGCCGGCGGGGCATCAAAGGTTTCAGCAGCCAGCCCGATCAGGTGCGCGTCGAAAGCGCGGGCGAGACGGGCGCCGAGTTCTGCGCGATGACCGGGCTCTAGCCCCGCCTCTGCGTGAACAAGCAGTGTCCGATAAGTGCGGCGGCCCGATGCGGCGTCGGTGGCGACGCGTTCCTTGACCTGGTCCAATGTAGAGCTCCCCTGAGCGCTGCTGATCGAGTGAACCCCGCTCTCGGGCTTCCTGGAGAACCAACCATCGACCAGGTCAGGCGAACATTCGTGTGCGACTCCTACGTAGCGATACGGAGCCGGCCACGGCGCCGCGTGACCCATCGCGGAGACCCTGTCGGCGCGCCGGCTTGGCGAACGCGCCGGGCGTTCCGAGGCCGGGTTCCGTCCTCAGCCCCAAAAGCGGATGCCGCGCCATTGGAGCGCGAGCACGCTCGCCGCCGCAATCAGGGCGCCAAGCGTAGAGGCGGAGAACCATGAGGCGAACCGCCCCCCGCCCTGGAAGAAGCCGAGCGCCATCTTTGTCGACGAATCCATCGCCACGGCCAGAACCACCGCTCCAGCGGACGTTCCAAGCGCGCAGGGGCTCAGGATGACCGCCTGCGCCGCCGCGATCGTCACCGTGTCGACATCGACCAGACCGCCGAGAGCCGCGACCGCCAGCAACCCTGACGCGCCAAACGTCGCCGAAAGCGTTCTGGCCAGGGCAAGCACCGCCCCCAGCACGGCGGCGAATTTGAAGACGACGACCAAGTCGAATGGGCTGCGCACGGTGGGAGCCGCCAGGGGTGGTCCCATATCACCGCGCCTGAGCAAGAGGAGTCCAAACAGCACGGAAGCCATCGCGAAGACTGCGAGCGGGGCCGCAAGCCTTAGCGCCAGGGGCGGCGAGAACGCGGCGGAGATCAGCCCGATCCTGACGGCCATGACCCCGTTCGCCAAGGCGGCCGCGCCCGCCGCGGTCTTAGCCAGACTGGGTGTAACCTTGGCCGTCCGCGCGAGATTAAAGGTCACCGCCGTCGAGGAGACGACGGCGCCGACCAGGCTGCCGACGACCAGACCACGGCCTTCGCCGAGCGACCTGCCCGCCGCGTAGCCCATGAAAGAGGCTGCTGTCAGCATGATCGTCAGCAGCCAAAGCTCATGAGGGTTGACGGCGCCGCTCGGTCCAAAAGCGCGATCCGGGATCAGCGGCAATACGACGAGCGTCATCGCCAGCAGCACGATCGCGCTTCTCAATTCCTCCAAGGTGATCCGGGTGACCCACCGATGAATGGGCGTCTTGAACGCCAGAAGGCCGGTGACAACCACGCCGGCGCCGGCCACGACGGTCTGGTCGGTCAGCACCGCGCCGGCGCCCAAGCAGAAGACCGCCAGGCCCGCCACCACACCCGTCATCGAAAGGTCACGGCTCGTCGCCTGCTCCCGGCTCTTCCAGGAAACCAGCGCAAGGGAGAAGCAAATGAGAACCGCAGCGAAAGCGGTCCCGCCCAGGGCCTGGCCTAGGAGGCCCGCCAGGCCGCCGAGCAACCCGATCAGTGCGAAGGTGCGCACGCCCGCCACGCGACGCCCTTCCTGGGCGTCGCGTCGGCGCCAGCCTCTTTCAATACCGACAAGGAGACCGATCGCGAGGGCGAGGGCTAGGCTTTGGGCTGCTTGGGGCATGGCACCTCCGCATGCCTATTGCAGCAGGTCCAGACGCAGCGACTTGCGCTGCATCAAGGCGACCTTGCGTCCCAAGCCCGCGGGCGACTCCGTAGCGCTACTTAGAGGAGCGACCGAAATACAGCCCTTCCGCCCCTTCGCTTAACCATCGGAGCTTGAAAACGAGGTTCCGCGATGTCCGACTCCCTCACCCACGCGCCGAAACCCGAAGGCCTTGGCGCCGCGGCGGCTCGCCTGGGCGCCCGGCTCAATGTCCTCCGCGAGTGCGATGTCCGCACTTTTGAGTATCCCGCCGACCGGCTCTATTTCATTGCGAGAAGCGTCACCGCTTGCCCGACAGCCGACGGTCGCGCATCAAGGGCGCCTGCCCCTTTCCCTTGGACTTCCAAAGCGACGCCGTTCACCGCGCAAGGCGCTCGAAGCCATGGCCGCCTGATGCAGCGCCTCGTCTCGCTTAACGTCCGTGCCTCTGCGGCGCTCGCTCTGGCGGCCGCGCTTGCCGGCGCCGACCCCGCATGTTCCGCCGAGGCCATAGCCGCCGTCGACAGCGGTCAACGCGCGGTCGCTCGCGGAGAGCGCTTCGCGCGCGCCAATTGCAGCGGTTGCCACAACATCGGCTCGGACGATGGAGCGCCCTACAAGGCGCCTCCCTTCCGGGGGCTGGCGCAGGTCGTTGAGGGCCGTTTGCTGCTCGACCGCTTCGCGACGATCTCCGCCCATGGCGTGAGACAGATGCCGCCTGTCACGATCCCCAATCAGGATGTCGACGACCTGGCGGCGTACTTTGATCACCTGCGCGACCGACCCCGTTAATCGAGGCTGCGGGCGGCGGCGGCCTGCGCGAGCGCAAGGTTGTCAAGCGGCCGGCCTGGTTGGCGCGCGGAGCCGTAAGCGTCGAGAAGCGCCTGCCGATCGCCCGTCTCAATCCTGGCCAGACGAGGGTGGCCGTCGATGAGCCCCGTTCGGAAGGGTCACGCCAGGGCGTCGGGAAGCTTGGGCAACCGGTCGCCGAGGACGCGAAGCTGAGCGGCGTCCATCGTGGCGTGAAAATCCAGGCTCGATATCTCTCCCTCGGGCAACAACCGCCTCACGATGCGCTTCTGCACGTGCCGGTCATGCGCATCGCCCAAGGTGGAATGAAGCTCTGCAAGACGATCCATGTAGGCGTGTGAGGCGGCGTCGCCCGCCAGCAATTCAACAGCGTAACGAAGGCGACGGGCGCGCCGCCGCAGACGATGTTGCGCCCTGGGTCCCATCGGCGTGTTCGCGCGCAAAGCCCGGCGCAGTTTTCGATCCTGCCTGACCACGATATCGCGCAGCACGGCCTCGAGGCGCCCAACGTCAACACTGCAGAGGGTATCCTCCAGCAGGGCGCCTGCGAGATACGGGCCCAGGGGCGGCGCGCCAAGGGCGTGGGTCGCCTTGATCACCAGATCCTGACGCCTGTGGAAGAGGCGGGCCGCCAGCAGGTCATCGGCGTTCGTCGCCAGGGTGTAGGGGCGCTCCTCTTCGAGCCGCAGCCTCAGCACATCAAGGTCGCGCACGCGCCCGAGCAAGCGGTTCGCCCGCTTAACGGGGGGCGTGGGTTTGCGTCCCGCCTTCGCACAGGCGGCCTCGAGCGCCTGCGCGAAGGCGAGACGCCGCAGCGCTCGGCGCAAGGCATGCACCCGTTGCGGATCCGGGCTTTGCAGAAAGGCGCGATGAATCTGGGGGAGGGCCGCCAGTTGATCACGAATCCGTCGTTCCAGGCGGTCGTGCTCGACCACCAGGGGAGCGCCGTCAGCCATGTCATCCTCCGCAACCGCCGCGCCTGCATGCTGCGCAGCCGCGCCAAGCCCGCCTTGCGATCGATCAAGCCTATTGCGATCCCCACCGCTATCCATCGCCATGCGTCGGGACACGACTGTGCGGCGTTGAGGGCGAACAGGCCCGGCGCCGCGCGCCGGGCTCTTCCAACACGGCGCCTGTCGTCAGTGGCTCAGCAACACGTAGCAAGTGGGCTCGTGAAGCAGCGCGCGCGTCACCCCGCCAAACACCCACTCCCGCGCGCGGCTGTGACCGTAGGCCCCAGCGACGATCAGGTCGGCGCTGTTCAGCTCCGCCGCGCTACGCAGCAGGTCCGCGGCGTCCTGATCGTTACCGTGAGTGATCGCAGTACGCGCCGCCACGCCATGGCGACGCAGGGCCGTGGCGACATCGTTCGTCACGAATACGGCGTTCGCGTCTTCATCCTTGCCACAGACCACCTGGACGATGACGTCGTCCGCCCGGCGAAGGAAGGGCATTGCGTCCGCCACTGCCCGCCGCGCCTCGCGCGTGTCCTTCCATGCCACAATCACCGTGCGGCCGTGAAAATGATGGGCGGACCTTGGCGCGATCAATACTGGTCGGCCCGCCTGAACAACCAGCTCCGCAGGGTCGACAGAGCGAACCGATCCGCCCCGACCTTTTGGACTGGCGATGATCAGGTCCGCTGCGCGGGCGGTCTTGGCCATGGCTTGGACCGGATAGTCCTGAACAGCGCGCCACTCGAGATCGGCGCCGGCGGCGTCTCGCTCGAAAGCGCGCTGCGCCTCGACCAGATCGGCCTCAACCTGTTCCTGCAGAAGCGACGTCCAATCCGCAGCAGGGCCCATCATCGGATCAACCATGGCGATCGGCTCGATCGTCTGGGCGCCAAGACCGATGAGGCGGGCGCCCATCGACCTGGCGAGGTTGGCCGCCACCTCAACGCGTTGGCTGCTGGCTAGCCCCGCCTCCACATGGGTGAGGATCGCCGCGTATCCATCCGTCACTGCGCGTGCAGGGATCGACCTTAAGGGCTCGCTGGTGATCATGACTATGCTCCTCGACATCAAGTCTGTTGACGCGATGGTGCTAAGCTTCTTGTCGAAGCACCGACATTCCGGAGCGTGCTCTACGTAGCGTTACGGAGCCGCGGCCCGGGGCCAATTCGACATCGCACAGGGGGCGCCGACACGCGGTCGGCGTTCGCGGGCGACCGCGCTGGACACAGCGGCCCATAGCTTCAGCTGAATTGAGGCTGCGGTCCCAGGAGATGCACTCAGGCCTCAAACGGGCCGACGGGCGCACATTTCCCGACCCCGCAGAGAGATCATTAGGCGGATCGGCATCCGCGTCTGCGCCTCAAGGACGCGTCGATCGCATCACCGCGCTAACGGCGTTGCGCGGGGCTCGCGCATTGCTCTCTCGACTCCGTCGACGCGCAAGGCGCTCGGATCGAAACCGTGGAGTGCAGGTCATGAAGGTCGTGCGTTATCATGAGAAGCGTCCCGCGGACGTTCTGAGGATGGAGGACCTGCCGGCGCCGACGCCGGGCGATCCGAAGCTTACCCCCTTCAACCGACACTCCCCCACGTGTCGGGCAATTTCGCCGTGTCGGTGGTAACTGTCGAAGCTCCGTCAACGCCGTCTTCGAACGAAAACGGCCGCGCCCTGGTGGGCGCGGCCGCAGTCGTCAGCTGTGTTGGAGGCTTAGAACTGGGCCTCGAGCCGCACGCCGAAGGTGCGCGGCGAGCTGATGTTGGCCACGACCATGCCCGCGTAGTTCGGGTTGGAGTCGGTGCCGGTGTAGACGAGCTCGTCCGAGAGGTTGCGGACGAAGGCGCCCACAGACCACTTGGCCGGATCGCGATAGGTCACGTTGACGTCCTGGGTGAAGTAGCCCTTGAGCTTCATCGCATCCAGGTAGGCCACGCCGCCCCAACGCAGGGTGGCGAACTGGGTGTTGATGCCCGCATCGATGGTCGCGCCGTTCTCCAGGAAGAAGGTGTGCGTATAGCCCACCGTGCCGGCCCAACGCGGGGTGCGGATCAACTGACGGCCCGAGCAGTCGACGTTCTGGAACGTCAGGCCGGGGACCGGCTGGACAGTCTGAGGGCTGACCGCGCAGGTGGAAGCTGCGGAGTTCACATTCACGCCGGTGTAGACGAACTTGCCGAAGTTGGCGTGGTTGTACTCCACGCCCGCATGGAAGACGTCGTTGGGCGTGAAGCGCCAGGTCACGTCGATGTCGCCGCCGTACATCTTGGCTTCACCGGCGTTGGTGTAGCCGTTGGTCGGCAGGCCAGCGCCCGACAGGAAGTTGAAGTTCTGCTGGCTGTCCTTGTAGGTCCAGTGGAACAGTTCCAGGTTCACCTGCAGGGCGTTGTCCAGGAAGCGGTTGCGCGAACCGATTTCCAGGGCGTTCAGCTTCTCAGGCCGGTAGAACGAGGCCTCGCCAGGCGCGCCGCCGAGGACGGAGGTGGCGTTGAAGCCGCCCGCCTTCTGGCCAAGCGCATAGGTGACGAACAGCATGTTGCGCTCGGTCAGGTCGTACTCCAGGCCGACCTTGCCGGTCGTCGCCGTGAAGTCCTTCTTGCCGATGAACACGTCGCGCGTGCACGGATCCGGCTTCAGGTAGCAGAGACCCGAGTTCGGGCCGTTGCCAGCCGGGAACCAGGGCTG
Organism: Phenylobacterium immobile (ATCC 35973); assembly: GCF_001375595.1. Taxonomy (NCBI): domain Bacteria; kingdom Pseudomonadati; phylum Pseudomonadota; class Alphaproteobacteria; order Caulobacterales; family Caulobacteraceae; genus Phenylobacterium; species Phenylobacterium immobile. The sequence continues at coordinate 2,673,180 of NZ_CVJQ01000001.1, forward strand.
GCCGCCCAGCAGGCTGTACTGCAAGATCTTGCCGTCCACCGCCCGGTGATCCTTCGTATAGCGAAGGCCGCCGATCAGGCGCAGTTGGTCGGTGACGCTGAACGTCGCCTGGCCGAACAGGGCTTCGGCCTGGTTGCGGAAGATGTAGTAGGTCTCCGCGTTGCCGTTACGGATCGTGTAGGACATCACGCCGCCGGTGATGGCGCTCTGACGTTCGTCGAAGATGTAGAGACCGGCGACCCAGGTCAGGCGCTCCGACGAGTTGCCCAGGCGGGCTTCGAAGGACCGCATGTCGGACTTCTCAGGCCGACGGGCCGCGGAGTTGAACACGCCGCCCGGGAAGGTGACGTAGTCGTTGCGCACTTCGCGATAGGCCGGCAGCACGGTCAGGGTCGCAAAACCCAGGTCGTAGTCGAACTGCGCGGTCAGGTTGCTGAACTTGTTGTTCACGTGCGGAATGACGGTCCGGACACCCGGCTCGGTGGGGGTCAGGATCTGGCTGTTGCCGGGTCCGCACAGGCCTTGCGAGCCGATCGGGGTATAGACCGGGCCGTTGGCGCTGGCGCCGAGGGTGAAGCGGGTGTTGGGCGCGCAGTTGTTGTTGGCGACCGCCACCGCGTAATAGATCCGGCGGTATTCCGGATCGAAGAAGTCCGCCCGCGGGTCGCTCGGATAGGGCACATTGCCCAGACGGGCGTTAACGAGATTTTGCGTCACCGCCTGCAGCGGGCCCTTGAAGACCTGGGCCGGGCCGACGCCGCCGACGTGGGTGTACTGGGCGATCAGCAGGGCTGAGAAGCGGTCATTGGGCTTCCACAGGCCGCTGACCCGGAAGCTCTCGTGCTTGTCGTCGTCGAAGCCGCTGGTCGAATAGCCGTTGCGGGTGACGAACTGGGTCGAGGCCCGGATCGCGGCGTTCTCGCCGATCGGCACGTTGATGGCGGCTTCGCCGTTCACCAGCTTGTAGTTGCCGACTTCGAGACTGGCGCGGCCACCGTAAGAGCCCAGGGTCGGCTTGCGGCTGATGATGTTCAGCACGCCGCCCGAGGAGTTACGGCCGTAGAGGGTCCCTTGCGGTCCCTTCAGCACTTCAATCCGTTCGAGATCGAAGAAGTTGCCTTCGATCGACTGAGACCGGGCGACGTAGACGCCGTCGACGTTGGTGGCCACGGCCGGGTTGGTCAACGGCGTCGAGCCGAAGTCGCCGACGCCGCGGACGTAGATCTGGGTCGCCGGGCCGCCTTGGCCGATCTGGACGCCCGGATCGAGCTTGACCAGGTCGCGGGCCTGGGTGACGCCGGCCTGGGCCAGGGCCTCGGGCGACAGCACCGAGATGGCCAGTGACGACTTCTGGATAGATTGCGTGCGGCGTTCGGCGGTGACGATGACTTCGCCGACGGCGACGCTGCTAGCGTCCTGCGCTGCAGCCGAGGCGGCGATCGCCGTCGCAGACGCGACGACGCTCGCTCCCAACAACAGGAGTGTTCGTAGATTCATGGCGCTTCCCCCATATTTGTTTTAAGGCCGTGGATTTCCCTGTGAGAAATCCAAACTGGTTCTGGATGAACTCAATATTTTCTTGGATCCAATTTGCGAATTCAAAATTCGCAAAAGCATTACTAACTACTGTCACACTCCAGGACGACGGATATATTGATCCGTTACAATGAAAAATCTACTCGACCTTTCACGTACACGCACCTCTATCTTCGCAGAGGTTGATGTGGATTTCCCAATATACACGATCTCCAGTACCATCCTTACGGGGTAAGGACATTAAGTCAATGTGATTCCCGAACAATGACCTCGTGTTCGAGTGACTAATATTGAAGGTGTGGCGATAATGTCTCCACCAATACTTGCAACCTCAAGAACTATCTTTTGTTAGGTCACTGAAGCTTTAGGTGTCGTGGGGTGTGACGCCGCCGGATAGCTCAGGGTGAGATCCGCATTTCGCTCGCGGCGCGCGGGCGGCGTGTAGCCGACGGCCGGCACGGGTTGATCAGCGCCAGGCCCGACCAAGGCCCGCTCCACGGTCGCAAAGAAGGGCGACTTGTCGTAGCCGAGGTAGAAGCCCGCCGAGTTACGCACTGGGTCGCCGCTGTAGAACTTGACGTACTGGCGGATCCGCTGACCGAAGGCGTCGCCCGTCAAGTCCCACGCCAGCTTGAAGAGCTTGACCCGTTCCTCGGCGCTGACACCGGGGCGACCGCGCACATACTTGTCGATATACGGCCGCAGCTCGGCGTTATCGAAATCGCCCTTCGATGGCGCATAGAAGAAACCGCCGCCTGCGAGGGTATGGATGATGTCGACGTACTGCTGGTGGATCGAACCAGCCAGGCGGTGGCCCGCCCCGATGCCGTCGGAATAGGCGACCCAGTAGCCGTCGGGCCGCTCGAAGGCCATGGCGTCGGCCGCCAGATAACTCGTCTTTACCTGGTCGTAGGTCTGCAGCATCTGGCCAAGCTTTTCCTGGATATGCAGGAAACCGGTGATGCCGATCGCGTCGGCGAGCTTGGTGGCCACGCCGATGAGGAGTTCCAGCGACGCCATCTGGCGCGAGGAGGTCTGGATCATCATGCCGGACCGCGGGTCCATGGGCGCGGAGTTCACCACGAGGCCGCTGCCGGGCGAGCCGTCGACGATGACCCGGTCCCAGGGCACAAGGACGTCATCGAAGATGGCCACGCAGTCCATCTCCTCGAAGCGGCTGCTCAGCGGGTGATCGAAGAACGTCTTGTCGCCCGGCGAATAGCTTTCGCGACACAAGAACTTCACGCCCTTGGTGTTCGTCGGAATGGCGAAGACCAAGGCGTAGGCGTCGTCGCCCGGGGCCACGCCGCCGAAGGGGCTGACGACCAGTTCTTCAGTAAGCGGCGCCATAGTGCCCAGCATCTTGGCGCCGCGAACGATGATGCCTTCTTCCGTCTCGCCGACGCGGCCGAGATGCAGGAAGGGATCTTCCTGGTTGGCGGATGTCCTGTTGCGATCGATCTGCGGATTGACCAGCACGTGGGTCATGAACAGATCATTTTCCCGAACATGCTCAAGGTAGGCGAGCGCGTTTTGGCCGTACTTGGGATTGACCTTGCCGTAGTGCTCGGCCGAAAAATTCCAGCTCGACACCCAGGCGTTCATGAAGTCCGGAGCCCGGCCCATGGTGCCGAAGTTCTGATCGGCGCGGGCTTTGAAATGCCGGCGGCGCTTGACGATCTCTTCGCGTGAACGCGGAATCAGAAACGAGGTCGAAACCGGTTCGCCCGTTGTCGGCGACGGGAAGAGGCAAATGTCACGGAACTTCGGATCATGCTGCAGATCGTACTGCTCCATGATCGACTGAATCGGGCCGGTAAAAGCCGGATGCGTCGTCACATCCTCAAGGCGAACCCCGTTCAGCCACACTTCCGGCTGAGCATTCCGCAAGGAGTCGAGATAGTTCTGGCCTGTACGTGCGCCCATAGTTTCCGTCCCAAGTTCGCGTCCGACGACGCAATGGCGCTTGAGCGCCTTTGTGGGCGGAAGAAACTTACACCGTAGGGCTTCTGTCAAGCCTGACGTTGTAAGGCTGGGAGGTGAAAGCTAAGGCGGATGGTCCGTCATCGGTCGCAAGTCTGCGACGGGCCCGCTGTGCGGGTCGGGATTATCCTATTGTTTCCATACGAATTATTGTCGGATTATGGGACTGCCGCCAGGGTTTGGCGCGAAGGCTGACGGCTGGAAATTATGCGGACGATTTCACACGCGAGGCGGAGTGCGGATCACGGGTTCGTGATCTTACGGCGTAAATCAATTCACGAGCCGGATTGACGCGGGAGAAACTTACGTCGTAAGTTTTATTGGCGCTGAGGTTTTAAGCATTATCTCAGCGGCTGTTGTTTTACCTCCAATTGAACTTCCCACCCTTAGCAATGAGGGTGGGAATTTTTTTGACTACTTAACAACGCTAGCTTGTGAGGAAGATATGATAAGATCACAGGCGTCAGATAGCCTTGATGCCGTGGCCTCGCATTTTGAACGAGCGATTTCTCCGATTGAGGAGATCATTGAGGAGGCGCGCAACGGCCGGCCCTATATCCTGGTTGACGCTGAGGACCGGGAGAACGAGGGCGACATCATCATCCCCGCCCAGTTCGCCACGCCCGAGCAGGTCAACTTCATGGCCCGCTACGCCCGCGGCCTGATCTGCCTGTCGATCACGGCGGAACGCGCCAAGGCTTTGCGCCTGCCGCCCATGGCCGTCGACAACCAGTCCGGCCACGGCACAGCCTTCACCGTCTCCATCGAGGCCCGGGAAGGCGTCACCACCGGCATCTCCGCCCAGGACCGCGCCCACACCATCGCCGTCGCCGTCGATCCCTCCAAAGGCCCCGACGACATCGTCTCGCCGGGCCACGTCTTTCCCCTGGTCGCCAAGGACGGCGGCGTCCTCGTCCGCGCCGGACACACCGAAGCCGCCGTCGACATCTCGCGCATGGCCGGCCTCAACCCCGCCGGCGTCATCTGCGAGATCATGAAGGACGACGGCTCCATGGCCCGCCTGCCGGACCTCGTCGCCTTCGCCCAGCTGCACGGCCTCAAGATCGGCGCCATCGCCGACCTCATCGCCTACCGCCGCCGCACCGAGCGCCAGGTCGAGCGCGTGCTGGAACGCCCCTTCGACTCCGCCTACGGCGGCCGCTTCCGCATGCTCGTCTACCGCAACGTGCTCGACCGGACCGAGCACCTGGTCCTCGCCAAGGGCCGCATCGATCCAGACAGGCCCACCCTAGTGCGCATGCATCGCGTCGACATCGCCGCCGACATGCTCGGCCACGTCGAAAAGCGCCGCGACTACGTCCCCGCGGCCCTCAAGGCCATCGCCGACCACGACGGCGCAGGCGTCGCCGTCTTCATCCGCGATCCCAATCCCGCGTGGCTCTCCGAGCGATATGGCGCCGACGACGACAACCAGAGCGACCACACCTTGAGAGACTACGGCATCGGAGCCCAGATCCTCCTCGACATGGGCGTCGGCGAACTCATCCTCCTCAGCTCCTCACAGACCGTCCTCCCCGCCGCAATGGGCTTCGGACTCAAAATCGTCGGGCGAAAAGAACTCGCCGAAACCACCCACCACCGATCGGTCTAGCCAGGGACGAGAATGACCCGCCCCTTAACGCCGCCCGTTTCCAGAAGACGGTGCGCCGCGGCGGCCTCTGCGAGCGGCGCCGTCTGCGACTCCGGCAGGACCATGCCGTCGCCTTTCAAGACGGCAAGCGCCTTGACGACACGGTCCAGAGCGACGCCATCTAAATCCTCCGAACTGTAGCCCGTCAGGGTGAGCGGGCGGATCAGGGTCCAAGCGTCAAAGGCGACGTCGCCGCCCGCCATGGCGCCTACAAGAGACAGGACGCCGCCGGGCCGCAGAGCGCGGACGGCCGCACTGAAGACGACCCCCGCGACTGAATCGAGCACCCCGTCGATCGACTCCGGTGGGATTTGCGGTGCGGTCCCTCTCGCGGCGACGATCACCTCATCGGCGCCCAGGCTGCGCGCATAGTCCCCATGGGCGTCCCGCGAGACCATGGCGATCACCGTCGCGCCTTGGGCCTTGGCGATGCTGACGCCTGATGAGCCGACGCCGCCGGCGGCGCCGGTGATCAGGATTCTTTTGCCGGCGACCGCGCCGATCCGGCCAAGACCTTCATAAGCGGTGACACCACCGAGGCCGATGGTCGCCATCTCAAGCGGCGTCAGGCCATCGGGCAAGGCTGCGATGGCATCGGCGCCCACCGTCACATAGTCCGCATAGCCCCCGGCCCGCCGCGCCAGTACGCCACCCAGGCCCTGCATCATGGTGACCACCGCCTGACCCGGCGACCAATCTGACACCGCGACGCCCACTTCAGTGAGCACGCCCACGACCTCGACACCGGGCGTGTATGGAAAGGGCGCGGCCTTGGCGATCGGCCAGACGCCCGCGCGAATCTCGAGATCGGTGTGGTTGATCCCCGCTGCGGTCATGCGGATCCTGACGTCGCCAGGCGCGGGAGGTTCGACCTCAACAGTCTCGTAAACCATGACGTCAGGGTCGCCGTAGCGTCGGATCCGGATCGCCTTGGGCATCGATTCTGCGGCCCTGGTTATGAGTGCGGAATTTGGCACGGTAGGCGCCAGGCGAGCCGATCGTAAGGCCGAGCCCAAAAAAACTTGGCGGAACCTGGTACTTCACCGCGCGAGGCGGCGCTTGTTATTCATTAAAATTAGTCACTTAGGTGGAAGAGAAGCTGAGCTACGGTTCTTCTTGACTCCTAAGCCTTACGGCGTAAGTTTGCAGTCAGGCGCCATTAAGGCGTGCCAACAGAGAGAAGAGGGTCGAGGCCATGGGCGCCCGGACAGGTCAACAGTATTTGGAATCTATGCGGGTGAACCAGCCCGAGGTGTGGCTCAACGGCGAACGCGTCGAAGACATCACCACCCACCCGGTTTTCGTGGGCCCGATCAAGTCGATCATGGAGCAGTACGACCTCCAGCATCATCCCGACTTCCGCGACATCTGCCTTTATGAATCGCCCACGACCGGCGACCTGGTCTCGACCGGCTTCATGACACCGAAGTCGCGCGAAGACATCATCAAGCGCCGCCGCCACTTCAAGGCCCGCGCCGACCTGAACTTCGGCACCATGGGCCGCGCGCCTGACTTCATGAACGCCCTGGTCACCATGTGGCAGTTCTCGGACGAGCACTACAGCGCCGCACAACCGAAGTACGCCGGCAACGCCAAGCGCTACTATGAAAAGTGCCGTGAAGAAGATCTGTACCTCACCCACGTGCTGGTGAACCCGCAGATCGACCGCAGCCGCACCTCGGCCAACCAGGAAGATCCCTTCCTGCACCTGGGCCGCGTCGGTGAAACCGAAGAAGGCATCATCGTCCGCGGCGCCAAGATGCTCGGCACCATGGCCGCCCTCACCGAGGAAATGCTGGTCCAGCCCTTCGGCGGCGTCGCCCCCGGCGATGACGCCTACGCCCTGGTCTTCTCGATCCCCTCCAACGCCCCGGGCATGAAGTTCATCTGCCGCGAGAGCTTCTCGCCGGGCGGCCGGACCCTGTTCGACCACCCGTTGTCGAGCCGCTTCGAGGAAATGGACTGCGTCGCGATCTTTGACGACGTCCTGATCCCCTGGGACCGCATCGTCGTCGACGGCTCGCCGGGTTCGGGCGATATCGTCAATGGCGCCGGCATGGATCCCCGTGCAGCCGTCAACATCCAGACCGCTTCGCGCAACCTGGCTTGCATGGAGCTGCTCTGCGGCACCGCCGTGCGCGTCGCTGACGCGGTTGGCATCACCGGCTTCCTGCACATCCAGGAAAAGCTGGGCTTTATGCTCCAGCACCTCGAAATGGTGAAAGCGCAGTTCTACGGTTCCGACGCCATGGCCGTGGAACGTCCCGATGGCTATTGGGTCTCTTACGGCGCTGGCCTTGCCGCGGTTCACATGCAAGCCGGCGCGCTGCACGCCCAGTTCGTCGAGATCATCAACACCCTGGCCGGCGGCGGTTACTTCTACGCCCCGTCGAAGGGCGACTTCGACAACCCCGAACTGCGCGGCTACATCGACAAGTACGTCCGTGGCCGTCCGGGTGTGACGGCTGAAGACCGCGTGAAGCTGTTCAAGCTGGCCTGGGACCTGTCGGGCGAGGCCTTCGGCCAACGTCTGCGCCAGTACATCAAGTTCTTCTCGGGCGACCCGGTGCGCAACACCGCCGGCTTCTATCTCAACTACGACAAGACCGAGTTGTACGCGACGATCGACCGCGTCCTGGCCGGCCCCGGCGCCGACATGCCGGTGCCCCCCGCCACGCCGCAACCGCCGGCTCGTCGGGAACGGAACAAGGCGATGACGCTGTCCTACCCGGCCGCGTCGCACCCTGTGCAGAACGCCAAGGCCCCCGCGCCGGCGACGGCCTAAGGGTTACCGAGATGGTGAGGATCCAGCCTGAACTTTTCCGCGACGCGCTTTCGGGTCTCCCGGCGGGCGTCACGGTGATCACCAGTGTGGATAGCGCCGGCGTGTTTGTCGGGGCCACAGTCAGCGCCTTCATGTCGCTGTCGCTGGATCCTCCGCTGGTTCTGGCCAGTGTGGCGGCGAGTGCGAGAACCGCGCTCGCCGCCCAGTCCTCCGGCGCCTATGCCGCCCACATCGTGGGCGCCAAGCACCAGGATCTGGCCATGCGCTTCGCCTCGTCGAATCCCGACAAGTTCGAAGGCCTGCGGTATCACCTGAGCGCCCGTGGCGTGCCGGTGCTGGAAGACTTCGATATCAGCCTGGAATGCTCGCTCTACGCCGAGCATCCCGGGGGAGACCACACAATCCTGGTGGGGCTCGTAGAGGCCGTCAACATGGTCGAGCGAGGACCGCCGGCCGTCTGGTACGATCGAAGTTTCCATAATCTGAAGCGTTAAGCGCCAAAAAATCGAAACTTAGCCCGCCGCAAACACGGCGGGCTAAGCCCGTTCTGGGCATCAATGCGGACCGACAAAGGTCCTGTTAGGGGGAAATATGTCCGACCTTACCGGCGGACGTCAGCGTACGACCACGAGGGCCTATGCCTATTACGTCATGGCGATCCTCACGCTGACGAACGCGCTGAGCATCGCCGACCGTACGGTGATGAGTCTGCTGCTCGAGCCCATCAAGATGGACCTCGGCGCCAGCGACACCTCGATGAGCTTGCTGACCGGCGCAGCCTTCGTCCTGTTCTACACTCTGTTCGGCATTCCGATCGCCCGTTGGGCCGACCGCGGCAATCGCCGCAGCATCCTCTCCTTGGGGGTCGCGCTCTGGTCCGTCGCCACAGGCCTCTGCGGCGTGGCTGGCAACTTCGCCACCATGGCCTTGGCCCGCGCCGGCGTCGGCGTCGGCGAATCGACCAGCACGCCCACCTCGATGTCGCTGATCGCCGACTATTTCGAACGCAAGACGCGGCCGAAGATGATCGCCATCTTCAACATGGCCCAGCCGTTCAGCGCTGTTCTGATCACCCCGTTCATCGGCATCGTCGCCGACCAGTACGGCTGGCGCTCGGCCTTCTACTTCCTGGCGATCCCCGGGATCCTCATCGCCCTGCTGGTGCAATTCACGGTCCGGGAGCCGATCCGAGGCGCCACCGACGAGAAGCCGATCAACGTCGGTCTCGACACCACGACGATCAATGACGCGCTCAAGGCCATGTGGCGCTCGAAGCCCTTCATGCTGATTCTGCTAGGCACGGCGATCACCGGTCTCGGCAACGGCACCCTGGGCGCCTGGGGCCCTGCTCTGATGATGCGCGGCTTCGGCCTCAGCATGACCGAGGTCGGCGCTATCAACGCGCCAATCGGCGCGATCGGCGGCATCCTCGGCGGCATCGGCGGCGGCTTCCTGACCGGATGGATCGCCAGCAAGCGCAAATCCGAGCGCTGGAACGTGCTGCTGCCGGCGATCGCCGGCATCGTCACCGTTCCGGCCGCCTTCCTCTACGCCTGGGCGCCCAGCTGGCAATGGATGGTGTTCGGCGGCTTCTGGGGGGCGCTGACCATTGCTTTCCGCGTCGCACCGTACCTCGCGCTATCGATGGAGCTGGTCCCGGCGAACTTCCGGGGCATGGTCGCCGCGGCGACGCTTATCGCCACCAATGTCGTCGGCCAAGCCGGCGGCCCGCTCGTGGTTGGCATGATCAGCGACGCGCTCGCGCCGACAATGGGACCGGTCCTGGCGCTCCGCTGGGCCATGACCTTCGCACCCTTCACCCTGGCGTTGGGCGTGATCCCATTCTTTATCGCGCTGAAGTACTTCGATAACCAAGGGGTCAAGACGGCTGACCGTCTGACCTGAAGACCTAGACCGGCGCGTCGGACTTTCCGGCGCGCCGATGGGCCTCCTGACGCAGGCCGCTCAGCATCATGTCCAGCCCGTATTCGAATGCGATCTGCCGCCCCTCCGCGGTCGCCTGACGTCGTTGCCGCACCGCGCCAATCGTGAAAGCGACCAGGCCGCCTAGCGCAAGGTGGGCGTCATCCACGAAGCCCGCGGAGACGAGCGCCGCGCGATCTCGTTCTCCCCGGGCGACAAGCTCCTGGACGGAAGGACCTGACGACATCAGGTCGACCATGCTGGGGTGGGCCTCCACCAGGCTGTGGAAGGCGATCATGACATCGCGAAGACCATCGATAGGGTCTTTCGCCGCCGGCGGATTCTGAATGGTGGCGAAGAGAGTGCTGCTGGCCGCAGCCAGCAGGGCTTCCTTGCTGGGGAAGTAGTTGTACAGCGACATCGCCTGCACCGAGAGCCTGGATCCCAAGCGCCGCATTGAAAGCGCAGCGACGCCGTCTTGGTCCATCATCTCGATCGCTGCGGCGATAATCCGCTCAGGCGTTAGAGGATCACGCGCTACCGCGGCCTTGATTGTTGTCTTAACCATAGCCGTTCGTTGCAGATCGTTGCATTCGCATCAAGCTTCATGCGCGCTACGGCCTGGGCAGGGACGAAGATGGCCTCAACAAAGCACCGTGGTCCGCCGAAGCGTGACTGCGCGTGAGCCCTATCGAGAATGCGCCTGACGACCGGCGTTAATCCTCGATCGTATAGCCAAGCTTCACGGTCACTTGGAAGTGAGCCACGCGTTGGTCGACGACGTGACCGCGGGTCTCGATAACCTCGAACCAACGAATAGAGCGGCGGTTCTGGGCCCCATGCTCAATGGCATTGCGGATCGCATCTTCAATCGAAGTCTCTGACGATCCGACGATCTCGCTGATACCGTAGTTGTGGCTCTCACTCATGGTTTGCTCCCCGGCGTTTCCCCTCGAAGGGGATTGTACTTACATTGTACGCCCGGTGAAAACGTCGGCTGAGAAGCCCGGTTCCGCGCCTAGGCGCTTAAAGTTAAGCTTTGCGCCTGTGGACAAGGCTCCCCGGGACACTTTCTGGGGGAGGTCAGGTGTCCCGGAGAGCAACCCGTCTGGCGCAGATGCTCACGGGTGAGCCAGACGGCCTTCGATACACCAGGCGAAAAAGGCGCCCAGTTGAGCTTCGGTTTCGCCGGCGAGACCTGCGGAGCCGTAGCTGTTGGCCCAGTCGTAGGTGCGCGTCACAGCTTGGCGGCCCGCCACGTTGGTGTCGGGACGGCTGGTCAGAACGGCGTTGGCGGCGGCGGCGGTGGGGGGAACATGGATCATTTGCGCTCTCCTTACAGTGTAAGGTTGATGTAACCCATCCCCTGCGGGCGCGCAAGACTTACGGTGTAAGTTTTTTTGGTCCGCGGTTTGTTCGCGAGGCTCCCTAGGCTAGCGCGCGACAGACGGCGGCCACCGCCAAGGCCACGAAGGTGCCATAGGCCAGACCCAGCGGGACAAGCAGCACCGCGACCCCAGGCAACGCGGGCTGATAGACCGAGGCCACAATAGGGGCCGTGGCCATTCCGCCCACATTGGCCTGGCTGGCGGTCACCAGCAGAAAGGCGGGCGCGCGCAACAGCCGCGCGACCAGCAACATAACCGCGGCGTGGAAGACCAGGATCAGCACGCCGGCCAGCAGGAACAGCGGCGCCGACGCGACGCCTCGCAAGTCGGCCCGGGCGCCGATGGCGGCATAGACCACATAGAGCAGGAAGGTCCCCACCGGCGTGGCGCCGGCGTACTGGAGACGGGAGATCGGCGTCAGCGAACAGGCGATCCCGGCCGCGCTGGCCAGAATGACCGTCCAGGTGAAGGCGCTCATCACGCCTCCGGCTGAAGGCAGAACGCCCCCTGCGGCCGCGGCGATGAATGCGACGCCAAAGGCGAGACCGATCATGATGGCCAGGTCGCCGACCTTCGCCGGCCGGTCGTGCGCCGCGTGCATCTCACTGAGTCGCTGGTTGAGGTCGTCGAGCACGGTTCGGTCCGCGCCGATCCAACGATCCAGCCGGCCCTGCATCCCCGCCATGGTGATCAGGAGACTCATCCAGCCGTAGCCGATGATGGTGTCGGTGATGATCACGTTGGCGACCATCCCCGCCGAGGCGTTCACGCTGGTGGAGACCGCCAGCATGTTGCCGTAGCCACCGGTCCAGACACCCGTCAGCGCGCCGAAGGCCGTCCAGGCGTCGGCGGGAAGCCAGAGGCGCAAAGCCACGAAGGCGGTCACCGCCCCCACCGCCAGACTGAGCGAAGCCGTCAGCATCATGATCAGAGCCGGGGCGCCCAGTCGGGCGATGCTCTTCAGGTTGGTCGCCGTCAACAGGAGGAAGAGCGCCGCCACCATGACGTAGTCCTGCAGCCAATCGTAGAGCGCGTGCTCCTTCGGGATTAGACCGAAGGTCGTCGATAGCGTCGGGATCAGCAGGATCCAGAGCACCGGCGGGACGAAGTGAAACAGCCGCTCCAGCGCCGGGAGGCGCGCCAGGGCGAACAGGCCGGCGATCACCGCCAGCAGATAGCTCAGCAGGGCGAATGGCTCTTGGATCATTGGACGCGCTCCCGTTCGCGAGCTTAGCGCGTCCCGCCGCGCCCTGTCCGTGCTAGAGTCGCGTCATGGATGACCAAGCGCCCGCCGACGAAACCCCGATGCAGCGCGCCCTGCGCTTGAAGAAGGCCGCTCTGGACGCGAAGTCGGCAGGCCGGCCGACCGGCAAAGGCCCGCCCAAGCCGACCGCCGGCGTCGCAGCCGGCGCGTCACGGCCTTGGATGAAGAAGTAGGCCCTTGCCCGTCGACGATCTTGAGAGCGATGGCGGCGGATTCGACGTCGATGATTGGCGTCGGCTCACGTCGTTCACCGGCGCCGCGGCGACACTGGATGACGTCCAGGCTGGCCGCGCGATCTTCGCCTTGGCCGACTCGATTGATCCGCGGCCCCTGCCGATGGAGCTGCCGCAGCCCGTGATCTGGTGGGATGACGACAGCGCGCAGGCCGCCGTAGTCGTCCAGGCCGAAATCCACGACCGCCTCGAAGAAGAGGCGATGGAAGTCCTGGGAATCATCCTGCCGGATGGCGGCTCGGCGGTGGCCTTGCTTGAGGATGTCGATCTGGTGGACGATTCCGATCCCACCTGGCGCGAACTGGTCGAACGCGCGGTTGACGACGCCTAGGTCGTCTTAATCATCAACCGCCACAGCGGCCGCCAGATCCGCGGTGAGCCTCCGCGCCGCCAGCATCATCGCCAGCCCAACGAAGGCGAAGGGGCAAGGTTATGCTATTATGCCAAATTAATAGACGGTCGCGTTCCACCGCGGCGCGCGGCGCGGCGGACGGTTGAACGCATCCACGCGTCATCCCAAGGGTGCGCCGCGACAATCAGGAGCCTCCCATGAAGTATCGTAAGCTTGGCGCCAGCGACCTGAACGTCTCCGTCATCTCCCTCGGCTCATGGCTCACCTTCGGGGTCGGCGTCGAGGCCGACAAGACCCGCGATTCGATCGACAGGGCCTTTGATCTGGGCGTGAACTTCATCGACACCGCCAACGTCTACGGCCAGGGCGCGGCCGAAGCCGTGCTGGGCGAGATGCTCGCGGGCCGGCCGCGCGACAGCTACATCATGGCCACCAAGGTGTTCGGCGTTATGAGCCCCGAGGACAAGGGCCTCTCGCGCGCCCAGATCATCAAGCAGATGGACGCTTCCCTGCAGCGCCTGAAGACCGACTACGTCGATCTCTACCAGTGCCACCGCTACGACCCGGAAACCCCGCTGGAAGAGACGATGGAGGCCCTGACCGAAGTCGTGAAGGCCGGCAAGGCCCGCTACATCGGCTTCAGCGAGTGGACCCCGGCCCAGATCGAGGCCGCCGCCGCCATCCCGGGCGTCGAGCGCTTCGTCTCCAGCCAGCCGCAGTATTCGATGCTCTATCGCAAGCCTGAGGCCGAGGTGATCCCGCTCAGCGCCAAGACCGGCATTTCCCAGATCGTCTGGTCGCCGCTCGCCCAGGGCGTGCTGTCCGGCAAGTACCTGCCGGGCGCCCAGCCGCCGGTCGACTCCCGCGCCGCCAGCGACGACATGGGGACCTACATGGCCAGCTGGCTGAAGGACGACATCCTGACCGCCGTCCAGCAGCTGAAGCCGATCGCCGCTGAAGCCGGCTGCACCGTCGCCCAGTTCGCCCTGGCCTGGGTGCTGCGCGAACCCAACGTCGCCTCGGCCATCGTCGGCGCCAGCCGTCCGCAGCAGATGGACGACAACGCCGCCGCCGCCGACCTGGTCATCGACCCGGCGCTGTTCGCCAGGGCCGAAGCCGCACTGGCCGGCGTGCAGCAGGGCTAGGCTGGTCTCAGGGCGCCAGGTCCAGCTTCTGGGCTTCGGCGCACTCTGAGCTGACGGTGAAGTACCGGCCGACGGCGTCGGACCCGACCTCGAAGGGGCTGAGCTGGCCGGGCTTGCGCGGCAGTTGCGAGATGCGTGCATAGTCGTAGGCGTGGTCAAACTGCGAGTGGTTCGACAGCAGGATCGTCGCGCCGGCGTCCGCCGCCGCCTTCGCAAGCTTCTTCTGCGAAGCGATGTAGGTGTCGTAGCGCTCGACGGACTTTGGGAAGTTGAAGGCCGTGCCGCCGGAATAGGCGACGGTGATCGGCCGGCCCTTGTCCTTCACCTGAAAGACCAGCGAGATCGTGCCAAGCGTGTGACCCGGCGTCAGGTAGGTTGTGACGCTTGTATCGCCGAGCGTGACCTTGTCGCCGTCCGCCACCACCACGTCGCGAGTCGGCCGCCCGCCCGGGATATCCGGCTGGGCGTCCATCAGCGTCCAGTCCTCGGCGCTCATCACCACCTTGGTCCCATAGCGCTGCTGCAGCATGCGCGCGCCTTCGTCGTGATCGCCGTGGGCGTGTGTGATGATCACAAATTTCACCTGGGCCGGATCAAGGCCCAGGGTCTTCAGGCCGGCGACGATCTCGTCCTCGTTGGCGTAGTGCCACAGGGTGTCGATCAGGATGATCCCCTCGCTGGTCGTCAGCGCCCAGGAGGAGTGCACCTTCGTGCCCACCCAATAGAGGTTGTCGAACACCTTGTAGGGCTCGGCGTACCAGGTCTCGCGGGCGGGGATGGCCTGGGTGAAGGCGCCTGTCGACTTGCGCAGCGCATTGTCGGGCACGGTGCAGAGGCGGCCCAGCGTGCCGTCCCAGTTCTGGCCGACCGCCGCCTTGGCCGTCGTCTTGTGGGCGAAGATCTGCTCGGCCTTGGTCGGCGCGGGCTGGACCGCTTCCGACTGCGCATAGGCGCCCGCCGCCGTTCCAAGGCCGGCGACCAGGGCCAGCGCCATTCCCAATTGAGCCTTCATGTTCCGCTCCCGCCTCGCCGCGTGTCGAGGGATCACCCCGCGGCCTTTGATTGATGTTCTTTGGGCCGTTCAGCCTTAGCGGCTGCTCATTTCGAGCTTCGCGGCTTCAGCGCATTCCGAACTGACGACGAAGTAGTCCGCCACCGCGCCCGCGCCGATCTCGAAGGGGTTCGGTTCGCCCGCCTTGCGCGGCAGCTGCGCGATGCGCGCCAGGTCATAGGCGTTATCGAACTGCGCATGATTGGAGAGCAGGACCGTGGCGCCCGCGTCGGCCGCCGCCTTGGCCAGCTTCTTCTGCGAGGCGACATAGAGATCGAAGGTCGCCGCGGCCGGCGGGAAGACGAAAGCCGTGCCACCGGAATAGGCTACCGTCACCGGCCTTCCATGATCCTTTACCTGGAAGATCGCCGAGACCGTGCCGGGGGTATGGCCGGGCGTCAGGATGGTGGTGACCGTCGTGTCGCCGAGCGTGATCTTCTCGCCATCCTGAGCGACCAGGTCGCGCTTCGGCTGGCCGCCCGCCATGGCCGTCTGCTTGGCGACCAAGTCCCAGTCCTCGGCGCCCATGACCACCTTGGCGCCGTAGCGCTCCTGCAGAAGGCGCGCGCCCTCATCGTGGTCGCCGTGGCCGTGGCTGATGATCACATATTTCACGTCGGCGGGGTTAAGACCGAGCGCCTTCAGACCGTCAACGATCTCGGCTTCGGCGGCGTAGTTGTAGAGGGTGTCGATCAGGATGATGCCGTCGCTGGTGGTCAGGGCCCAGGACGAGTGGATCTTGGTGCCCACCCAGTAGAGGTTGTCAAAGACCTTGTAGGGTTGGGCGTACCAGGTCTCCCGCGGCGGCGTGGAGGCCGGGACGGCGCTGCGCACCCGCGGCACGGCGTTATCGGCGACCGAACAGAGCCTGGCCACCGTCCCGTCGAAGATCCCAGCCCCCACCGCCTTGGCCTTGGCCTTGTGCTGCAGGATCAGTTCGGCTGTCGTCGGCGCGGGCTTTGCCGGCTCGGTCTGGGCGGAAGCTCCGGCGCTGGCGGCCAGGCCGGCGACCAGGGCCAGCACGATTGTCGTCCGAACCTTCATGTTCCGCTCCCGCCTCGCCGCTCTGTCCGTGGTCCGCCCGAGGCGGCTGCGCTGGCGGCTGTGGTTAGTATGATTAATGACGCGCGGAATTAGGCTGGCAAGCTGGATTCGGACGTCGCAGAAAGCGATGATGAGCGACGCCATCAGCCATCTCGGACGCTTCGGCGCGGACCGCGGCCGGTCGAGCCACGCGCGCGTGGTGCGTGAACTGGGCGGTGAGATCGTTTCGGGCCGCCTGCCCCCCGGCGTGAACCTCCCGGCCGAGGCCGAGTTGTTGGAACGGTTCGGGGTCTCGCGCACCTGCCTGCGCGAGGCGTTGAAGACGCTCTCCGCCAAGGGCCTGGTCAGCTCCAAGACCCGCGTCGGCACGCGCGTCCTGCCGGAGTCCGAGTGGAACTTCTTTGACGCCGCCATGCTCGGCTGGAAAGCTGGCGAAGGCTTCGACGAGCATTTCCGCAGCAGCCTGACTGAGATCCGCCAGGCGGTGGAGGGCAAGGCCGCCGAGCTCTGCGCCGTCCGACGTACGCCCGAGCAGCTGGCCATGCTGCGCCAGTGCATCGCCGACATGCGCCGCTCTGGCCACACCGCCCAGAGCTTCGCCGAGGCCGACCTCGCCTTCCACATCGCCATTGGCGTGGCCTCGGGCAATCCCTTCATCCGCTCGGTCGCCGCCGTGATCGAGGCGGCCCTGGTCGCCTCCTTCGCCATCGGCTCGCCCGCCGATGACCCGGCGCTGCAGGAAGAGGCGGTGATCCAGCACGAAGTGATCGTCGACGCCATCGAGGCCCACGACGCCGACGCCGCCCGCGCGGGCATGCTGGGCGCGATCCACGGCGGCGTCACGCGGATGGAGACCAACCTAGCGCTGCGGGCCGCCAAGGCCTGAGCGAACTGGGCCGGTTCCACTATCGGCCATTCCGTATATAGTATGATTATTGTGTCGAACCGTCCTCAAGCCTGGGCCTGAATCATGCCCCTCGTCATGCCCCAGCCGAACGCGGCGATCCTGGCGCGCCGCGATGAGGTCATCGCCGCCCTGCGCGCGATCGTGCCGGGCGAAGGCGTGATCGACCACGAGGATGCGCTGCGCGCCTATGAGACCGATGCGCTGACCGCCTACCGCCAACCGCCAATGGTCGCAGTTCTGCCGGAGACCGTCGCGCAGGTCTCGGCGATCCTCGCCTGGTGCAGCGCCAATGGTGTGAACGTCGTCCCGCGCGGCTCAGGCACCTCTCTGTCAGGCGGGTCCTTGCCCGTGGCCGACGGCGTCCTGTTGGGCCTATCCAAGTTCAACCGTGTGCTGGAGATCGACTACGACGACCGCATCGCCGTGGTGCAGCCCGGCGTCACCAACCTGGCCATCACCCGCGCCGTCGAGGGCGAGGGCTTCTATTACGCCCCCGACCCCTCCAGCCAGATCGCCTGCTCCATCGGCGGCAATGTCGCGGAGAACTCCGGCGGCGTGCACTGCCTGAAGTACGGCCTGACAACGAACAACGTCCTGGGCGTCGAGCTGGTGCTGATCGATGGCGAGGTCGTGCGTATCGGCGGCAAGTCGCTGGACGCCGCCGACATGGACCTGCTGGGCGTCATCGTCGGCTCTGAGGGCCTGCTGGGCGTCGTGACCGAGGTCACCGTCCGCATTCTGCCCAAGCCCGAGATCGCCCGCGCCGTCCTGATCGGCTTTCCCACGGTCGAGAGCGCCGCCAAGTGCGTCGGCGACGTCATCGCCGCCGGCGTCATCCCTGCCGGCATGGAGATGATGGACGCCAACGCCATCGCCGCCACCGAGGACTTCATCCACGCGGGCTACCCGCTGGACGCCGCGGCCCTGCTGATCGTCGAGCTTGATGGCCCGGGCGCGGAATGCGACCACCTGATCGAGACCGTGGTGGCGATCGCCCGCGAGAACCTGGCGACCACCGTCCGCGTCTCCGCCGACGACGCCGAACGTCTGAAGTTCTGGGCCGGCCGCAAGGCCGCCTTCCCGGCGGTCAGCCGGCTGGCGCCCGACTACTACTGCATGGACGGCACCATCCCGCGCCGGCGGCTGCCGGAAGTCCTGACCAAGATCAGCGAATTCGCCGCGCACCACCGGCTGGGGGTCGCCAATGTCTTCCACGCCGGCGACGGCAACCTGCACCCCCTGATCCTCTATGACGCCACCATTGACGACCAGCTGCACCGCGCCGAGCTGTTCGGCGAGGATATCCTGCGCCTGTGCGTCCAAGTGGGCGGCGTGCTGACCGGCGAGCACGGGGTCGGCGTCGAAAAGCGCGACCTCATGCCCGAGATGTTCAGCGAGATCGACCTCACCCAGCAGCGGCTGTTGAAGCGGGCCTTCGATCCGGACCAGCTCTTGAACCCAGGCAAGGTCTTCCCGCTGCTTTGCCGCTGCGCAGACCACGGGGCGATGCACGTCCACAATGGCCAGACGGCCTTCCCTGACCTGCCGCGCTTCTAGATGCAGGCCGGATCCATCCTGAAGGCGAGCGCCGAGGGCGACGTGGTCGAGGCCGTTGCGGCGGCCAAGGCCGCAGGCCTGCGCCTGGCGATCCGCGGCGGCGGCAGCAAGGCGGGCGTCGGCGCGCCGACGCCCGACGCCGTGACGCTGGACCTGTCGGCCCTGAGCGGGGTGATCGACTACGACCCGGCCGAACTGCTGCTGACCGTGCGGCCGGCGACGCCGCTCGCCGACGTGCTGGCCCTGGTGGCGGCGCAAGGTCAGATGCTGGCCTTCGACCCCTTCGACCACGGCCCGATCTTCGGCGAAGTTGCGGGAGCGGCGACGATAGGCGGCGCGGTCTGCGCTGGCGTCTCCGGTTCGCGACGGCTTTCGCGGGGCGCAGCGCGCGACCATCTGCTGGGCTTCCGGGCGGTCTCCGGCCGTGGCGAGACCCTGATCGGCGGCTCCAGCGTCGTGAAGAACGTCACCGGCTACGACCTGCCCAAGCTGGTCGCCGGCAGCTGGGGCCGCCTGGCGGCGGTGACCCAGATGCACCTCAAGGTCGTCCCCCATGGACCCGAGCGCGTAACCCTGGCGGTGGACGGCCTTGACCCGGCGGCCGCCTACACCCTGATGGCGCGGGCCATGGGCTCGCAGGCCGACGTCGCCGCCGCCGCCCACCTGCCGACGGGCCTCGCTGGCGGCCGGGCGCTGACGGCGATGCGGTTGGAGGGTTTCGGCCCCTCGGTGCGCGCGCGCAGTGAGATGCTGGCTGGCTTCGGCGCAGCCGTACTGCCCGCAGCGGACGCCGAGGCCGTCTGGGAAGAGACCCGCTCGCTCTCAACCCTGGACCCCTCCGCGCCGCTCTGGCGCGTCAACACCGCGCCCCGGGGCGGCCCCGCGGTGGTGGCCGCACTCGCGCCGCTCGGCGCACGTTGGCTGTTCGACTGGGCCGGCGGCCTGACATGGCTGACCTTCGATGGCGACGTCGAGCTTGTGCGTCAGGCGGCGGCCGGGGCCGGCGGCCACGCCACACTGATCCGTGGTCCAGAAGCCCAGCGCCGCGTCACGCCCACCTTCCAGCCCGCGACCGCCGGGGTCCGCGCCCTTGAACAGCGCGTCCGCCAGGCCTTCGACCCCGACGGCGTCTTTGACACCGGCCGCTTCACGGCGGGAGCCTGATCATGCTGACCAAGTTCCGCCCGGACCTTCTGGCCGACCCCGCGATGGCGGTCTCGGAATCGGTGATCCGCAAGTGCGTGCACTGCGGCTTCTGTACGGCCACCTGCCCGACCTACCTGCTGCTGGGCGACGAGCTCGATAGCCCGCGCGGGCGCATCTATCTGATGAAGGAGATGCTTGAGAACGAGCGCGAACCGACCGCCGAGGTCGTCAAGCACATCGACCGCTGCCTCTCTTGCCTGTCATGCATGACGACCTGCCCGTCCGACGTGAACTACATGCACCTGGTCGACCACGCCCGGTCCTACATCCAGGAACGCTACAAGCGCCCCTTGATGGAGCGGCTGTTCCGCGACCTGCTCGCCGGCGTTCTGCCCCATCCCAAGCGGTTCCGAGTCGCCCTGGCCCTGGCCCGTCTGGCGCGGCCGCTGCGTCGCCCGATCGATCGCCTGGTCGAGGGCGCGCCGGGTCTGAAACCGCTCGCCGCCATGCTGTCCATGGCGCCGGCCCAGGGCGCGCACACCGCCACCGCCCGCGACGCCCGGGTGGCCAACCCAAAGGGCCGCATCGCCCTGCTGCAGGGCTGCGCGGAGCCGGTCCTGAAGCCTGAGATCCGCGAGGCGACAGTCCGCCTGCTGAACCGCGCCGGCTACGACGTAATCTTCGCCAGCGGCGAGGTCTGCTGCGGCGCCCTGGTCCACCACATGGGCCGCGAGGCCCAGGCCCTGGAGAGCGCCCGGCGCAATGTCGACGCCTGGAGCCGGCTGGCCGCCGATGGCCTCGACGCCGTCGTCATCACCGCCTCCGGCTGCGGGACGACCATCAAGGACTACGGCTTCATGCTGCGCGACGACCCGGCCTACGCCGAGAAGGCCGCGACGGTCTCGGCCCTGGCCGTGGATGTCAGCGAGCTGCTCGCCCGGATCGACCTGCCACCGGTGCTCAATCCCCACCGCCTCGTGGTGGCCTATCACGCCGCCTGCTCGCTGCAGCACGGCCAGCGGGTCGTTGATGCGCCCAAGGCCCTGCTCACCGCCGCCGGCTTCACTGTCCGCACGCCGGTGGACGCCCATCTCTGCTGCGGTTCGGCGGGCACCTACAACATCCTGCAGCCGCAGATCGCCGGACAATTGGGTGACCGCAAGGCCCAGACTCTGACCCAGCTCAAACCCGATATCGTCGCCACCGGCAATATCGGCTGCGCCATGCAGCTCGGTCAGCGGCTGGATGCGCCAATGGCGCACACCGTCGAACTCCTCGACTGGGCCACCGGCGGGCCGGTTCCCCCATCCCTCGCTCAACGCCTTAGCTCTGGAGCTTCCCATGTCGCGCATCACGCTTGATCAGGCCCGCGCCGTCATCGCCGCCGCCTTCGCCGAGGGCGCGACCCTGGGCCTCGCGCCCCTGACCGTCGCCGTGCTGGATCCGGGCGGCCACCTGATCGCGCTCGACCGGCAGGACGGCTCGGGCACGCTCCGTCCGCAGCTGGCCGTCTCCAAGGCGTCCGGCGCGCTCGGCCTCGGCCTCTCCTCGCGCAAGATCGGCGAGATGGCGGCCGACCGTCCGACCTTCATCGCCACGCTGGCCGCGATCGCCCCGCACGGCGTCACGCCGGCCGCCGGCGGGATTATCGTCGTCGACGATTCGGGCGACGTCATCGGCGCGGTGGGCGCCTCTGGCGACCTGTCGGACAAGGACGAGCTTTGCGTGCTGGCCGGCCTCAAGGCCGCCGGCCTCCTCGTCCAGGCCTGAGGACCCCATGACCGACCGTATCGATAAGGCCGGCCTCCAGGTCGACGCCGCCCTGGCGAAATTTGTCGACCAGGATGTCCTGCCGGGGCTAGGCATGGACCCTGCCGCGTTCTGGAGCGGTTTCGCCGCCCTCTATAGCCAGTTCGCCCCGCAGAACCGCGCCCTCCTGGCCAGGCGCGACGACCTGCAGGCGAAGATCGACGCCTGGCATGAGGCCCGCCGCGGCCAACCGATCGAGCAGGGAGCTTACGAGGCCTTCCTCACCGAGATCGGCTATCTGGTCCCCGAGCCCGCGCCCTTCACCATCGCGCCTGAGAACGTCGATCCTGAGGTTGCGACCATGGCCGGGCCGCAGCTGGTGGTGCCGGTGCTGAACGCGCGCTTCCTGTTGAACGCCGCCAACGCCCGTTGGGGCAGCCTCTACGACGCGCTCTACGGCACCGACGCCATTCCGGGCGCCGCCGCCGGCAAGGGCTATGACGCCGCCCGCGGCGCCGAGGTCATCGCCAAGGCCAAGGCGTTCCTCGATATCGCCGCGCCCCTCGTCTCCGGGCGCCACGCCGAGGTTGCCGCCTATGCGGTCGAGGACGGCGTCCTCGTCCCGGCCCTGGCCGATTCCGCGGCCTTCGTCGGCTATCGCGGCGATCCGGCCTCACCATCGTCGATCCTGCTGAAGCACAACGGCCTGCACATCGAGGTTGTCATCGACCGCAGCCACCAGATCGGCCGCGACGATCCGGCCGGCGTCGCCGACATGATCCTGGAATCGGCCATCACCACCATTGTCGATCTTGAGGATTCGGTCGCCGCCGTCGACGCCGCCGACAAGATCGAGGCCTACGCCAACTGGCTGGGCCTGATGAAGGGCGACCTCGTCGCCAGCTTCGAGAAGGGCGGCCAGACGCTCACCCGCACCCTGAACGGCGATCGCGCCTATCTGGCGGCGGACGGCGCAGAGCTGAGCTTGCCCGGCCGCAGCCTGCTGTTCGTGCGCAACGTCGGCCACCTGATGACGACGCCGGCGATCCTGCTCCCTGACGGCGGCGAGGCGCCGGAAGGGATCATGGACGGTGTCCTGACCACCCTGACCAGCCTCTACGACCTGCGCGGCGGGGGCAAGTTCAAGAACAGCCGCGCCGGCTCGATCTACATCGTCAAGCCGAAGATGCATGGGCCGGAAGAGGTCGCTCTGACCAACGCCCTGTTCGACGCCATCGAAGACCTGTTGGGCCTTGAGCGCCACACCCTGAAAGTCGGCGTCATGGACGAGGAGCGCCGCACCTCGGCCAACCTCGCCGCCTGCATCGCCGCGGTGAAGGACCGTGTGGTCTTCATCAACACCGGCTTTCTCGATCGCACCGGCGACGAGATGCACACCTCCATGCAGGCTGGCCCGATGATGCTGAAGGGCCAGATGCGGACGTCGGCCTGGATCCAGGCCTATGAGGCGCGCAATGTCCAGATCGGCCTGGCCTGCGGCTTCTCCGGACGCGCCCAGATCGGCAAGGGCATGTGGGCCGCGCCGGACCGCATGGCCGACATGCTAGAGCAGAAGATCGGCCACCCGCGCGCAGGCGCCAACACCGCCTGGGTGCCCAGCCCAACGGCGGCGACGCTGCACGCCATGCACTACCATCAGCTCGACGTCTTCGCCCGTCAGGCCGAACTGGCGACGCAAGCCCTGCCGCCGCTTTCTTCCCTGCTGACCATCCCACTGGCCGGCGGCCAGAACTGGTCGGACCAGGATATCCGCGACGAGCTCGACAACAACGCCCAAGGCATCCTGGGCTACGTCGTCCGCTGGATCGACCAGGGCGTCGGCTGTTCCAAGGTGCCCGACATCCACGACATCGGCCTGATGGAGGACCGCGCCACCTTGCGGATTTCTTCACAGCACATGGCCAACTGGCTGCTCCACGGGGTGGCTTCGGCGGAACAGGTCGATGCGGCGCTGCAAAGGATGGCGGCCAAGGTCGACGCCCAGAACGCGGGCGATCCGCTCTACCAGCCCATGGCCGGCCATGAGGACACAAGCCTCGCCTACCAGGCCGCCCGCGCCCTCGTCTTCGAAGGCCTCGCCCAGCCCAACGGCTACACCGAGCCCCTGCTGCACAGGTATCGGCAGGCGGCGAAGGCGCAACAAGGCTGACGTCTCGACGCTTTGATCGTCCTCCCGGGCTTGTCCCGGGATCCATGGACACCGAAGTTCAAGCGCGGTCTGGGCGCGCGCCTCGCCATCTGCGGCGGCGTGGAGATCGTGGGTTACCGGGACAAGCCCGGTAATGACGGGCTTTGTATGGTCGTTAGCCTGGGATCATCCACGGGAAGAGATTCTGCTGGGCCATCACCAACAGGCTCAGGATCAGCGTGAGGATCACGCTGTGCTTGAAGGTGCGCGCCAGAATCGCCCCCTCCTGGCCCTTAAGCTCGGTCACCGCCGCCCCCGTGGAGATGTTCTGCGGCGAGATCATCTTGCCCATCACGCCGCCCGACGAATTGGTCGCCGCGAACAGGATGGGGTTCATATTCAACTGATTGGCGGCCACCACCTGAAGGTTGCCGAAAAGGGCGTTGCCCGAGGTGTCGCTGCCCGACAGGAACACGGCGACCCAGCCCAGGAAAGCGCTGACCAGGGGGAAGAACACCCCCACCGAGGCGACCTGGAGCCCGAGCGTATAGGTCATGCCTGAGTAGTTCATCAGATAGGCCAGGCCCACGATCAGCATGACGGTCAGCACCGCCAGCCGGGCCTGACGCCAGCTCAGCACCGCCGCCGCCCAGACCTGCTTCGGGCCCATGGCCACCGCCGCCGCCGTCAGCGCCGCCGAGACCAGGATCGCCGTGCCGGTAGCGAGCGGCTGGAAGTCCCAGATGGCGGCGTAAGGTTTCTCATAGAGGGTGATGAAGACCTGACCGTCGAGGCCCGGCCAGGCCACCTTGTGCGAGAACAGCTTGTTCAGCTTCAGCTCTGTCCAGGCGATCACCACCACCGAGACGGCGATCCAGGGCCACCAGCCCTGCCAGGCCGGGATCGGCTTGCCGCTCTCCTCCGTGCTGGCGGGGCCTGCGCCCGCCAGAGCGAACGCCGCATCGGGCTTCGGCTTCCAGACCTGCAGGAAGGCGATTGTGACGGCCAGGGAGACGATCGAAGACAGGACGTCGGTCAGGACGTAGTTCAGATAGTTCGAGGTGAAGAACTGCACACCGCCGAAAACCCCGCCGGCCACCAGAAGCAGTGGCCAAAGCGCCCTGATAGAGCGCAGCCCGCCATAGACCCCCATCACATAGAAGGGCAGCATCAAGGCGATGAACGGCAGTTGCCGGCCGATCATGGCGCCCAGCAGATGGTCGGGCAGGCCGGTCACCGCCGCCAGCGTCGTCACCGGCGCGCCCAGGGCGCCGAAGGCCACCGGCGCGGTGTTGAAGATCAGGGTGAACACCAACGCCTCAAGCGCCGGGAAGCCTGTCGCGATCAGGAGCGCGCTGCAGATCGCCACAGGCGCGCCGAAGCCCGCGACGCCTTCCAGCAACGCCCCAAAGCAGAAGCCTACAACCACCAGCACCACGCGGCGGTCGTTCGGCAGGTGGCTGGAGATCCAACGGCGAAAGGCGTCAAATCGGCCCGACAGGACGGCGATATTGTAGAGCAGCAGCGCGGTCAGCACGATCCACATGACCGGCCAGAGTGCAAAAACCGCACCCGCGCCGGTGGCGTAGAGCGCGAGCCCCGCCGGCATCTTCCAGACGCCGATCGCCAGCGCCAGGCAGGTGACCAGCCCCGCCAGCGAAGCCTGCCAAGCCGGCCGACGGACCCAGCCCATCAGCAAGAGAACAACAGCGATCGGCGCAGCCGCGGTCAGGAATGACAGGGCGAGATTCCCCGCGACCGGGGTCAAAAGCTGATGGAACATGATCGCCGCTTCCCCGCCTGCGGTCCGTTCGCCTCGGTGCGTCGGCCGCGTGTTTCCTTGGAATATATCGTACTAATCGCAATGGCGCGTCCAGAACGCACATGGCCGATCGCGACTTGCGAGTAGTTATATTATAACATATCATGACCTCAGCCTTGCGTTGGGGACCCTGTCTGATGCGCGTTCGTTCGCTTCTCCTCGCCGCCTCCAGCGCCGCCGCGCTCGCCGCCCCCGCCCTGGCTCAAGACGGCCCGCACGACCACGGCGAAGCACCCGTCTCCGAGCTCGTGGTCACCGCCCTGCCGCTCGATCGGCGCGGGCATGAAGTCGCCTCCAGCGTCACGGTCCTGAGCGGTGACGCCCTGACGACGCGGCGCCAGGCCACCCTGGGCGAAACCCTGAATGGCGTGCCCGGCGTCAACTCCGACACCTTCGGCGGCGGCGCCAGTCGCCCGGTGATCCGCGGCCAGACAGCCCCTCGCGTCAAGGTTTTGAGCAGCGGCTCGGCCCTGATGGACGCCTCGGAAGTCTCCCCCGACCACGCCGTCTCCGCCGAACCTCTGCTGCTCGACGGCATCGAGATCCTGCGCGGCCCCAGCGCCCTGCTCTATGGCGGCGGCGCGATCGGCGGGGCGGTCAACCTCGTCGACAAGAAGATCCCCACCCGCAACCCGGCCAAGGGGGGCGAGGGCGTGCTCGAAATCCGCGGCGGGACCGCCGATGACGAGGGCGCGGCCGTCGCGAGCCTGACCGCCGGCCGGGGCGCCTTCGCCGTCCATGTCGAGGCTGCAGGTCGCCGAGCGTCGGACTACAAGATTCCCGACTTCGACGCCGACCGCTTGGCGGGTTCGCAGGTGGAGTCGCAATCGGCGGCCTTGGGCGTCTCATGGATCGACCCACAGGGCTATCTGGGCGTGGCCTATTCTGAACAGGCGAGCCGTTACGGCTTGCCCGGCCACAACCACGAATTCGAAAGCTGCCATCCCCACGGCCTGACCCTGCACTGCGGCGATCACGACGACGGCGACGGCCACGATCACAGCCATGACGGCGAGGCGGCCGAGGCGCCGCCCCAGGTCGACATGCTGAGCCGTCGCGTCGACCTGCGGGGCGAGTGGCGCAACCCCACAGCCGGCGTCGACCGCATCCGCCTGCGCGCCGGCTACACCGACTACGCCCACGAAGAGATCGATGAGGGCGTCGTCGGCGCCACCTTCACCAACGAGGGCTTCGACACCCGCCTCGAGGTGCAGCACGCCCCGATCGCCGGCCTGCGCGGTGTGGTCGGCGGCCAGGTCTCGCGGAATGACTTCGCCGCGATCGGCGACGAGTCGTTCCTTCCGCTCAGCCGGACGAAGTCGGCCGCTCTGTTCCTGCTGGAGGAAATGACCTTCGGACGGCTTCGCATCGAGGGCGCGCTTCGCCAGGAGTGGCTCGACGCCAGCGCCGAGGATCGGACCGCCGTCAGCTACCGGCCGCTGTCGGCCTCTCTGGCCGGGGTCTGGTCCTTCACGCCCACCCTGTCCGCCCAGCTCTCGGTCTCGCGCTCGCAACGCGCCCCAACCGCGCAAGAGCTCTACGCCCGCGGCGTCCACCTCGCGACCAACGCCTATGAGATCGGCTCAACAGCCCTGACCAAGGAGACCGCGTATTCCGTCGAGCTATCGCTGCGCAAGACCGGTGGCCCGACGACCTTCTCCGCCAGCGCCTATCGCTACGACTATGACGGCTACGTCTTCGCGAACACCCTGGACCAGTTCGAGGACTTCCGCCTGATCCAGTACGCCCAGGCCGATGCGGTTTTCACCGGCGTCGAGGGCGAGGCCCGCCACGAGGTCATTCAAGGCTTGGGCCTCGGCGTCTTCGGCGACTACGTCCGCGCCAAGCTGAAGAATGACGGCGGCTCCCTGCCGCGCATTCCCGCCGCCCGCCTGGGCGCGCGCGGCGACTTCACCCGCGACCGCTGGTCGGCCAACCTCGAATACTATCGGGCCTTCGATCAGGACAAGGTCGCCGCCTTCGAGCGCGCGACGCCGGGCTACGACATGGTCAATGCGACGCTCGCCTACAGCTTCGATCTCCGCGGCGCCGATTCCGAAATCTATGTGCGCGGCACGAACCTGCTGAACGACCTTGCGCTGAACCATGCGTCGTTCCTGGCCGAGGTGGCCCCGCTGCGCGGCCGCAAGGTCGCCTTGGGGGTGCGCACCCGCTTCTAGTCGGGCTAGACTCCGTTGCGATGACCGCCAGCCAGCCACAACTCTTCGATGCGCCGGTCCGCACGCCGCCTGGTTTCCGCTACCAGGACGACGTCATCGACCGGGCGCACGAGCAACGCCTGCTGGCGGCCTTCGAGGCCTTGAGCTTCACGGCGTTCGAATTCCACGGCTTCACGGGCAAGCGGCGCACCATCGCCTTCGGCCATGACTACGACTTCTCCGCCCAAACGCTGCACACGGCGCCGCCGCTGCCGGATTTCCTGCTCGATTTGAGGAGCGCCGCGGCGGCCTTCGCCGGGATCGCCGCCGAGCGGATCGTCCACGCCATGATCACCGACTACCCGCCAGGCGCGCCGATCGGCTGGCACCGCGACCGACCGGAATTCGCCGAGATCATCGGCGTCTCCCTGCAATCACCTGCCCGCCTGCGCTTTCGGCGCAGGCAAGGCGCCGGCTTCACCCGCATCGATCAGGTCGTCGAACCGCGCTCGGCCTATCTGCTCAGCGGCGAGGCCCGCAGCCAGTGGGAGCACAGCATCCCTCCGGGCGTCGAACGGCGCTTCTCGGTGACCTTCCGGACCCTTCGCGCGGTGCCTTAGGCCGCGATGTTGAGAACCAGGTCGCCCCAGCCTGCGTAACGCACCACCAGTCGGTCGCCGGGCGCTACGCCAACGGCCTCGGTGACGCCGCCGGTCATGACCAGCGTGCCCGCCGGGATCGTCTTGCCGGTGCGCGCCAGCATGTTGGCGAGCGCAGCGACGGCCTGGGCCGGGTCGCCCATCACGGCGGCCCCAGTATCGCGGGCGACGACCGCGCCGTTCTTCTCGACCACCACCTCAAGATTGACCCGGTCGAGCCCCGCCAGCGAATGGCGCGCCTTGCCGACGACATAGCGGGCGGCCGAGGTATTGTCGGCGATGACGCTGGTCAGGTCGAAACGGAAGTTCTCGTAGCGGGAATCGATCACCTCCAGCGCCGGAGTCACATAGTCGGTGGCGGCGATGACAGCGGCGATGTCGCAATCGGGGCCCACCAGCTCGGACTTCAGGACGAAGGCGATCTCGGCCTCCACCCGCGGATGGATCAGGCCGGCGCAGCTCAAGGTGTCGCCCTCGTTCAGGCGGCCGTGAGCGGTGACGAAGCCGTGGATCGGCTCATGGACGCCCATCTGCTCCATCTTGGCCAGCGAGGTGAATCCCATCTTCAGGCCGCCAACCTGCTCGCCGCGCCCCAACTTGCGCTGCCGCAGGCGATCCTGCACGGCGTAGGCGTCCTCCCAGGTCATGGTCGGGAAGTCGTCAGTGATCTTGGTGATGGCCCGCGCCTTGCGCTCGGCGTCATCCACCCGCTCGGCGAGGGTCTCGATTTCGGCTACAGTCAGCATGGGCGATCCTCAAGAATCCTGGGCGTAAACTGCCCCGTCTTCAGCCGCTGGTCCAGCTCTGATCGCTGCGAACTTCCTCGTCGTGCTCGCCCAGGCGTGGTGGGGCGCGATCGGCCATCTGGCCCACGCCATCGATGACGATCGGCGAGCGCAGTCCCGGCGCCAAGCCGCCCGCCGCCTGCGGGTCGGCCAAGTCGTGGCGCATGCCCCGGTGGACGACCTGCGGATGGGCGAAGACCTCGGCCATATTATTGACGGGCCCAACGGGCACCTTCAGCGCGGTCAACTTGGCCACGAGCTCAGCGCTGGTGAAACGCGCGGTCCCCAGCGACAGGCGGCTCATGATGTCGGCGCGGTTGCGCACGCGGTCCGGGTTGCCGGCGAACATCGGATCCTGCGCCAACTCCTGTAGGCTCAGGGCCTCGCAGAAGCGACCGAACTGGCCGTCGTTGCCGACCGCGACGATCACCGCCCCATCGCTGGTCGGGAAGACGTCGTAGGGCACGATGGTCGGGTGGCTGTTGCCCATCCGCTGCGGCGCACTGCCGGAGATGAAATAGTTGATCGCCTGATAGCCCAGCACCGCGACCTGCGAATCCAGCAGAGCCATGTCGATGTGCGCGCCCTGGCCGGTCGTCTCGCGAGCCCTAAGCGCCGCCAGGACGCCGACCACCGAATAGAGGCCGGTGAAAAGGTCCGCGGCCGGATAGCCGGTCTTCATCGGCAGGCCGGCCGGGTCGCCGGTCAGGTTCATCGCCCCGGCCAAGCCCTGGATCAGGAAGTCATAGCCCGGCTCCGCAGCCGAGGGGCCATCCTGGCCGAATCCAGTAATCGAGCAATAGATGAGGCCTGGATTGATCGCCTTCAGGTCCTCGTAGCCTAAGCCACGCTTGGCCAGGTCGCCGACCTTGAAATTCTCGATCACCACGTCGGCGTGGGTCGCCAGGTTGCGGACGAAATCGCGGCCCTCCGGCGCGTCGAAGTCGGCCTGCACCGAGCGCTTGCCGCGGTTGGTCGAGTGGAAATATCCGGCCGCGCCGGCCGAACCGTCAGCGGCCTCGATGAAGGGGGGCCCCCAGCGGCGGGTGTCGTCGCCGACCCCCGCGCGTTCGACCTTGACCACATCGGCGCCCAGGTCGGCCAGCAGTTGACCGGCCCAGGGGCCCGCAAGGATCCGCGCCAGTTCCAGGACCTTCAGGCCCGCGAGCGGCCCGCCCTTAGGTCCGCTGGGCGCCTCGCTCATGAGAACGCCTGCAGGCCCGTCTGAGCGCGACCCAGGATCAGGCCGTGAACGTCATAGGCGCCTTCATAGGTGTTCACCGTCTCAAGATTCATGGCGTGGCGCATGACGTGGTAGCTTTCATGGATCCCGTTACCGCCGTGGATATCGCGCGCCTTTCGCGCAATCTCCAGGGCCCGACCCGCATTCCAGCGCTTGATCATCGAGACCATTTCCGGCGCCGCCTTGCCGTCGTCGAACAGCCGGCCGACCCTCAGGGCCGCCTGCAGCCCGAAGGCGATCTCGGTCTGCATGTCGGCGAGCTTCGTCTGAACCAGCTGGGTCGCGGCCAGGGGCCGGCCGAATTGACGACGTTCCATGGCGTAGTCTCTAGCCCCCTGCCAGCAGGCCTCAGCCGCGCCCATGGCGCCCCAAGCAATGCCGTAACGCGCGCGATTGAGGCAGCCGAAGGGCCCGGCCAGACCGCTGACGGCCGGCAGCAGGGCGTCTTCGCCGACCTCGACATTGTCGAGCATGATCTCACCGGTGATCGAGGCGCGGAGCGACATCTTGCCCTCGATCTTGGGCGCGCTCAGACCCGGGGCGCCCTTCTCGATGATGAAGCCCTTGATGCGGCCGTCATGAGCGTCCGAGGTCGCCCAAACCACGAAGACATCGGCGATCGGGGCGTTGGTGATCCAGGTCTTAGACCCGTTAATCCGATAGCCGCCGCCCGGAAGAGCCTCGGCGCGAGTCTTCATCGAGCCCGGATCAGAGCCCGCGCTGGGTTCTGTCAGGCCGAAACAGCCAATCCATTCGCCGGTGACCAGCTTCGGCAGGTACTTTTCGCGCTGGGCTTCGGTGCCGTAGGCGTTGATCGGGTGCATGACCAGTGACGACTGGACCGACAGCATCGAGCGGTAGCCAGAGTCGACGCGCTCGATCTCGCGAGCCACCAGGCCGTAAGCGACATAGGAGGATTCCGAACCGCCGTATTCGGCGGGGACGGTGACGCCGAGCAAGCCCAGCTCACCCATCTCGCGGAAGATTTCCGGATCGGTGTATTCGTCGCGATAGGCCTGGATCACCCGCGGCGCGAGTTTCTCCTGGGCGTACCGACGCGCCATGTCGCGGATTTGCGCCTCTTCCTCGACCAGCTGACCTTCGAGCAACAGCGGGTCTTCCCACGCGAACGCATGGCCGACGGCCTTATCCTTGTATTTCTCGCTCATGGCCGCCCATTCCCTTCACGCTGCCTTCGCGAGGAAAATACCGTCATCGACAGGGGGTCGTGAAACGAGATATTGGTACAATCTTATTCCATTCTGGAATGACCCATGCGCCGCGGCCACCCCGCTTCCATGAGCTGCCTGATCGCCTTCGAATGCGTGGCGCGCCACGGCGGCGTGTCACGGGCGGCGGCGGAGCTGAACCTCACCCAGAGCGCGGTGTCGCGGCAGATCCTGCAACTGGAGGCCGAGCTGGGCGCCGCGCTTTTTAAGCGGGTCCGTCAGCGCCTGGTCCTCACCGAAGCGGGCGCGGTCTACGCCGCGGACGTCCGCCGCATCCTGGCCGAACTCGCCGACACCACCTATCGGGCGATGGGTCTGGGGGGCGAGGACCAGACCCTGAACATCACCGTCCTGCCGACCTTTGGCGCCCGCTGGCTGGTGCCCAGGTTACCCAGGTTCCAGGCCCGCTGGCCCGGCGTGACAGTCAATGTCGACACCAGCGTCATCCCCTTCGATTTCGCCGACAGCCCCTATGATGCGGCCATCCAGTTCGGCGCCACCGACTGGGCCGGGGCCGAGTCGACCTTTCTGATCGGCGAGACCATGGTTTGCGTCTGCAGCCCGGCCTACGCCCGGGCTCTGAAGACGGAGCGCGACCTGCAGCACGCGACCTTGCTGCACCAGACGACGCGCCCCACAGCCTGGACCAACTGGCTGGAACAAGGCGACCTGGATCTCGGCCAAGCCTTCCGCGGGCCCCGCTTCGCCCAGTTTTCCATGGTCGCCCAGGCCGCGACCGCAGGCATGGGCGTTGGCCTGATTCCGCGCTTTCTGGTGGAGGCGGAGCTCGCCGCCGGCGCCATCGTCACGCCCTTCGCCCGATCTCTGGCGACCCAGGGCGCCTACTATGTGGCCTCGCCCGAGACCCGCTCGACCAAGCCCCTGGTCCGCGCCTTCGTGGCCTGGGTGGCGGAGGAAGCGCAGACCAGCGCGCGCCTCGAATAGACGGCTAGGCCGCCGGACAGCGTTTCCTGATAGCTTGTCTGGCATGCTTGGCGGTTAATCTCTATTGGCTCCGTGGGGTATAAGGAGTTGTCTGCGCCCATGACCTCTCAACCCAAACCGTCGGCGCTTGCCCAGGCGATCGAGGCGATCGAGATGCTGATCCTCGAGACTTCGGACGAAGCGCGCCTGCTGCAGACGGGCGCCGAAATCCTTGGTCGCTTGGTCGCGCAGGACGATTGGCTCGACCCGCGTTTCGCGCAGGCCGACGCATCGAGGTACCGGCAGTACCTGCTTCATCGTGACCCCGACGCTCGTTTCTCGCTGGTGAGCTTTGTGTGGGGGCCCGGCCAGGCGACACCCATCCATGACCACACCGTCTGGGGTTTGGTCGCCATGCTGCGCGGTTCCGAATATGCTCAGCCCTATGTGCTCGACGCCGACGGCCTGAGAACCGCCGGCCCCGTGCAGCGGCTGGAGCCGGGCGATGTCGAGGCCGTGTCGCCTCGGATCGGCGATATCCACCGCGTTTGGAACGCCTACGATGATCGCGTATCGATCAGCATCCATCTATATGGGGCCGACATCGGCGCTGTGTCGCGCCACACCTACGACGCCTCTGGCGCCGCCAAGACCTTCATCTCCGGCTATTCCGAGCTCTCCTGATGTCCTTTCCCGAAATCTCTCCCGCCGCCGTCCGCCAGGCTTTCCTGCTTGGCGCGGAAATCGCCCTCATCGACGCGCGAGAAGAGGCGCCCTACGCCCTTGACCACCCGCTGTTCGCCGCGCAGCTGTCGGTGACGCGCCTTGAGCTCGACGCGTTCGACCGCCTGCCGCGCCGCGATGTGGCGATCGTCGTCTATGACGACGGGGAGGGCTTGGCCGAGCGCCTGGCGAACGGCCTCGCGGCCCTCGGCTTCAGTGATATCAGCCTGATGGCAGGCGGCCTCAAAGGCTGGCGCGACGCCGGATTTGAGCTCTTCCAAGACGTGAATTCCGCCAGCAAGGCTTTCGGCGAATTGGTCGAAAGCCGGCGCCACACGCCGTCGATCGCCGCCGAAGCCGCCTTGGCCGCCATCAGGACCGATCCAAACCTCGTGGTGCTCGATGCGCGCCGCTACGACGAATACAAAACAATGAGCATCCCACGCGGCGTCAGCGTTCCGGGCGCAGAGCTGGTCCTGCGCGCGCCACAGATCGCCGGCGATCCCACGACGACCATCATCGTCAACTGCGCCGGGCGCACCCGCAGCATCATCGGCGCCCAGTCGCTGATCAACGCAGGCGTCCCGAACCCTGTCGTCGCCCTGCGCAACGGCGCCATCGGCTGGCAGCTCGCTGGCCAAAGCCTCGATCACGGCCGCGAAGATCGCTTCCCTGAGGTGTCCGACGTGGTCGCCAATGAGGCCCGTGGCCGCGCCCGCGACGTCGCCTATCGCGCCGGCGTCAAACACATCAGCGCCGCCGACATCGCCGTCCTGGCCGCCGACCCTCGCCGCACCCTCTATCGCTTCGACGTTCGCACGCCGGAGGAGCACGCCGAGGGCCATCCTGAGGGCTTCGTCTCCGCGCCCGGCGGGCAGCTGGTGCAGGAAACCGACATGGCCGCGCCCGTGCGCGGCGCCCGGATAGTCCTCTTCGATCCTCGCGGCGTGCGGGCCGATATGACCGGCTCCTGGCTCGCCCAGATGGGCTGGGAAACCTATGTCGTCGACGAGACGATGCCGCTGACTAAAGGGCCCCGGAAGGCGGCCAGGCCCGCCATCGCGCGTGCGCCGACGATCCGAGCCGAGGCGCTGGCCGCAGAATTGGCCGGCGGCGCGGCCACGCTGGTCTACGTGGGCTCCAGCAAGGTCTATGGCCGCAGCCATCCGGCCGGCGCGCACTTCGTCAACCGCAGCCGCCTAGGCGCCGACCTCGCCGGCTTGCCGGCGAAGGCCCTGGTCTTCATGGCCGAGGACGCTGACCTCGCCCACCTGGCCGCCGTTGAAGCCGGCGGCCGCGTGTTCGAGGGCGGAACCGCCGCGTGGGCGGCGGCTGGCCTGGCCGTCGAAAGCGGCCTCGCCGGGGCGATCTCGCCGCCCGACGACGTCTATCGGCGGCCCTATGAGGGCGCCGACCACGATCCGGCGGCCATGCAGGCCTATCTGGACTGGGAGTTCGGCCTCGTCGATCAGCTGAAGCGCGACGGCACGCACGGCTTCACGGTGATCTAAGCTGCTGGCGCCCGCCATGGCGCCAGCATAGGTTCGGTCATGCGCCTCACTCTGCAAGCCTCCGCGTGACCGCGCCTGCCCGTACCCCACGGACGCCGCGTACCCCCTGGCGGCGCTTCCGCATCCAGCTCCGCAGTCTCTACCACGGCCAGTCGCCGCAATCGGTGCGCTTCCGCCTGGCGATCATCGTCGTCGACCTGGCGCTGATCGGCTTCTTCATCGCCGCGCCCCTGTTGCGCGACGCGCCCTATTTCCTGGCGCTCGATTACTTCTGCGCGGCCGTGCTCGCCTGCGACATGGCGGCCCGGGCGCTCGCCTTCCGCTCGATCATCGCCTTCCTCAAGCGTCCCATCGTCTGGGCCGATCTGTTCGTCCTCGCGACGTTGCTCGCGCCGAACCTGGCCTTCAACCTGGGCTTCCTGCGGGTCCTGCGCCTCTGGACGCTGTTCCACAGCGAGTTCTTCTGGGCGACCATCGGCCGGCGCTATGACGACACCCGCGTCGAGGACGTCACCCGCGCGGGCGTCACCCTCCTGACCTTCCTCTTCATCATCACCGGCTTCGTCTACACGAGCTTCGCCGGACGCCATGCCGGCATCGACGGCTATGTGGACGCCCTCTACTTCACGGTGGCCACGCTCACGACGACCGGCTTCGGCGACATCGTCCTGCCCGGGACCTGGGGCAAGCTGGTCTCCATCGCCACCATGATCTGCGGCATCACCCTGTTCGTACGATTGGCCCAGGCGCTCTTCCGGCCGCACAAGGTCAGGTTCACCTGCCCGACCTGCGCCCTTATGGAGCACGACCCCGACGCCGTGCACTGTAAGGCCTGCGGGACGATACTGAACATCCCGAACAACGAGGCCTAGGGCTTCAGCTCCACCCACACCGGGCCGTGGTCGCTGGGCTTCTCACGCCCGCGGAAGTCGCGATCCACGCCGGCGTCGACAAAGCGCTGGGCCGCCGCGGGACTCAACAATAGGTGGTCGATCCTCAGGCCAGCGTCGCGGGCGAACGCGTTCCGCCAGTGCTTCCAGAAGGTGTAGACCGTCTCGTCCGGATAGCGCCGCCTTAAGGCGTCAACCCAGCCGGCCTCAATCATCGCCGCGAACCCCTGCTTTAGCGCCGGCTGGAACAGGGCGTCGTCGCGCCAGCGATCGGGGACATAGACGTCGGCGTCGGTGGGGATGATGTTGTAGTCGCCGGCCAGCACCACCGGCTGGCCGCTCCCCAGCAACTCATCAGCGCGAGCCATGAAACGCTCATACCAGGCCAGCTTCGCCGCATACTTCTCGCTGCCTGTGGGATTGCCGTTGGGCGCGTAGAGACAGCCGACCAGCACGCCGGACACCGCGCCTTCGATGTAACGAGCCTGAGCGCTGGCCAACTCGCCGGGCAGGTTGCGCCGGGTCTCGATGGGCGCCGTCCCGCGCGCCAGGAGGGCGACCCCATTCCAGCTCTTCTGGCCCAGCCAGATCGCCCCATAGCCGGCCTTTTCGAAGGCGCCCGCCGGAAAGCGTTCGTCCGGCGCCTTCAGCTCTTGCAGGCAGACGGCGTCGGGCTGGGTCTCCGCCAGCCAGTCGAGCACTAGCGGCAACCGGCCGGTCACCCCGTTCACATTGAAGGTCGCGATCCGCAAAGGATTGGCCCCTGAACTCAAGCTGGTTCAATGCCTGTGGAACGCTCAGGCTCCGTCCGGGATTGCAATCGCGCGTAACGCCTAAGGAGAACGCATGGGCGCCCTATCGGTCCGGATACTCTTGGGCCTCGTGCTCGGCCTCACCCTAGGCGCCGTGCTGGCCCGCTGGGCGCCGGATGCGGCCACCGTCGCGCTCTTGATCGCCAAACCGATCGGCGCGCTCTGGCTGGCGGCGCTGACCATGCCCGTCGTGCCGTTAATCTTCGGCCTCGTGGTCCTGGGCGTCGGCGGACCGACGGCCGCCGGCGGCGTCGCCGGCCGGGCCTTCCTCTGGTTTGCGGTCCTGCTCACCGGCGCCTGCGCCGTCAGCGCGGCCTTCTCGACCACCGTTCTGACCCTTTGGCCGCCGCTCCAGGCGCTGGCCCCGCCGGAAGGCCCTGGTGTTCCACCCGAGGCCATCGGCGGCGACTGGTGGAACGGCTTCATCCCGACCAATCCTGTGAAGGCCGCCGCCGAGATGGCGGTCGCGCCCTTGGTGGTCTTCGCGCTGTTCTTCGGCTTCGCCGCCCGGCGGATCGAGGAGGGGCCGCGCCTGGCGCTGCTGGCCATCATCAAGGCCATCGTCGACATCATGCTGGTGATCGTGGGCTGGGTGCTGCGGGTGGGCCCGATCGGCGTCGCCGCCCTCGCCGTCGCTGTGGGCGCACAGCTTGGGGCCGGCGCCTTCGCCGCCCTCCTGCACTACGTCTTGCTGGCGTCCGCCGCCTGCATCCTCATCGCCCTCCTGGCCTATCCTCTGGTCGTGATCTTCGGCCG
The DNA here is from genome assembly GCF_001375595.1 of Phenylobacterium immobile (ATCC 35973). Taxonomy (NCBI): domain Bacteria; kingdom Pseudomonadati; phylum Pseudomonadota; class Alphaproteobacteria; order Caulobacterales; family Caulobacteraceae; genus Phenylobacterium; species Phenylobacterium immobile. Next base: position 2,710,556 of record NZ_CVJQ01000001.1, read on the forward strand.
CATCTCGCCGCTCGCCTTCGCCAAGGCCTGCCTGCCGGCCCAGGTCGTCGCTTTCAGCACCCAGTCGTCGCTGGCCACCCTGCCCGCCATCATCGCCACAGCGCGGCGCCTGGGGGTCTCAGCTGAGGCCGCCGGTGTCGTCGCACCCCTGGCGGTTTCGATCTTCCGCGCCTCCAGCGCCTCGGCCAACGTCGCTGTGGCGATCTATCTCGCCCACCTGCACGGGGTGGCGCTCAGCCCGGTCGCCCTATTGCTGGCCGTACCGCTTGCCGCGGTCGTCAGCCTGGCCGCGGTCGGCCTGCCGGGCCAAGTGTCCTTCTTCGCCACCATCGCGCCGATCTGCCTGGCGCTCGGCGTGCCGATCGGCATGCTGCCGCTCCTGCTCGCGGTGGAGTCCGTTCCCGACCTCTTCCGCACCGTCGGCAACGTGACCACCGACCTGGCGGTCATGCGCATCGTCGGCCGCCGGAACGGCCTGCCTGCCGAGGGCTAGAACAGTTATATCGGTAACCGAACTAAAGACGCTGGCGAGGCCCGCGGACCCGCTCTATTAAGCGCGCACGCCGCCCGAGTGATCGCCTGTGAACACGCGCCCCGAAGACGTCATCGTCGAAGATGTTGTGGACGAGGCGGGCGTCGACGCCGCCGTGGTGCTCGACGACAAGCAGGCGGCCGTCCTGCGCACCTGGATCGTGCCGGCCATCATCGGTTCTGCGAACTTCATGCAGACCATGAACGCCAGCTCCATCAACAACGCCCTGCCGGCCATGGCCGAGGCCTTCCACGTCGACGCCCTTCGGCTGAACCTGGCGATCACCAGCTACATGCTGGCCGCCGCGGTGTTCCTGCCGATCTCCGGGTGGCTGGCCGACCGGTTCGGCGCGCGGCGGATTTTCCTGATCGCCATCGCCCTCTTCGCCTTGACCTCGGCGGCCTGCGGCTTCGTCAACTCTCTGCCGCAACTCATCTTCTTCCGGCTGCTGCAAGGCTGCGCGGGCGCCATGATGGGCCCGGTGGGCCGCCTGGTCCTGCTGCGCAGCACGCCGAAGAAAGAGTTGGTGAGCGCGCTCTCGGTCCTGACCATGCCGGCCCTCCTCGGCCCGGTGCTGGGGCCCGTGCTAGGCGGGGCGATCATCACCTTCATCTCCTGGCGCTGGATTTTCTTCCTGAACCTGCCCGTGGCCCTGGCCGGCCTGTACCTCGTGCGCCGCTTTGTTCCGGAAGTCCGCGAGCAAGGTGTCCCGCCCATCGACTGGCGCGGGATCGCCCTGACGGGGATCAGCCTGGCGGCCCTGATCTTCGGTTTCGAGAATCTCGGCCGCGACGTCCTGCCGCCGCTGGCCGTGGGCGGTCTGTTCGCAGCCGGCTTCTCCGCCCTTGGTCTCTATTGGCTCCACGCCAAGCGGACGCCGAACGCCGTCATCGATCTGGGCGTCTTCCGCATTCCGACCTTTCAGGCCTCGGTGGTCGGCGGCGCCTTCTTCCGCCTGATGCCGGGGTCGATGGCCTTCCTGTTGGCGATGCTGCTGCAGATCGGCTTCGGCATGTCGGCCTTCGCCGCAGGTCTGATGACCTTCATCTCCGGCATCGGCTCGCTGGTGATGCGCGTCACCGCCGCGCGTGTGCTGCGGCGGTTCGGCTTCCGCACGGTGCTGTTGGTCAACGGCGTCATCTGCGCCGTCACCTTCGCGATCTACAGCCTATTCACACCGTCCACCCCACACTGGGTGATCATGGCGGCGCTGGCCATCGGCGGCTTCTTCCGCTCGCTGCAGTTCACCAGCCTGAACGGCATGGCCTACGCCGATCTCGAGCAATCTCAGATGAGCCGCGGGACGACCACGTCCTCCATAGGCCAGCAGTTCATGCAGTCGGTCAGCATCGGCGCCGCCGCCACCCTGCTTCACTTCATCATGTCCAGCCGCGGCCACGACAAACTGCAGTGGGACGACGTGACCCCGGTGTTCACCCTGCTGGCGGCCGGAACCCTGATTTCGCTCTGGTGGTTCGTCCGCCTGCCGAAAGACGCGGGCGATGAGATGAACAACCGCGCCGCACCCGCCCGGGCCAGCTGAGGCCGAACGAAAAGGGCCCGCCGCGACCGGCGAGCCCCCTCCCAAACTCTGTGTCGATCCTAGGCCTGTGCAACCAGGTTCGGCAGTTCTGGTCGGCGTTTGGAAACGCCGGCCCAGTCGGCCGTCTTGCGGCTGACCTTGCCGTCGCGGAAGAACTCCAAGAACACCTGGTTGTGCATCTCCGGCTGGTCGGTCTGGCCCTGGTGGCCGCACTCGTCCGGATAGAACATCTGGATGTTGGGCAGCTTCTCTTCCTGCAGATAGGCGTTCTCCACCGGACCCAGCACGTCCTGCATGCCATAGAGATAGATGGCCGGGATGGTGATCTTGTCGAGCTTGCCGCGCAGGTCGAGCAGGTGGGCCGTGTTCGGGTCCTTCGCCGCGTCGCGGTTCCAGGCCATGCCGACATCATAGGCCTTGGCCTGGGTGTTGGCCGCGTTGGTGCGCATGGTGAGAAGATCGTCGGAGATCGCTTCCTGGCGATAGATGATCGACGTCATGGCGTCGCGCATCGACTGCTCCGTGCCGGTGAATTTGGGCATACCCATTCCAGGCTTCACCTGGCTCATGTCGCAACCCATCGTGGCGTTGAACCCGCCGCTGGCGATCATGGCCAGGCTCAGCACGCGCTCGGGATGGTAGACGGTGTAGTAGGCTGCTGTCTGGGCGCCCTGCGAATTTCCCGCGATGTGGAACTTCTTGAGGTTCAGCGCCCGGGCGAACTCTTCGACATATTCCACCCAGCTCATGAAGCCGCGGTGCGGCCAGTGCTCTTCACGGGCGTCGGCCAGACCGAAGCCCGGGCGGTCGGGCGCATAGACCCGGAAGCCGTTCTCGGCGAGGAATGGCATCATATAACGCCAGCCAGCCGTGCCGGACGAGCCTTGGATTCCGCCGTGGATCAGGATGACGGCCGGGCCGGATTCGCCGGAGGCCGAGTAGTGCGCCTTGGCGCCGTTCGCCAGGGTCACCCACTCGCTACGGATGCCCGGGATTTCAATCAGGCCTTCTTCGGTCAGCGCCATCTTCAACGTCTCCTCTCGACGATCATGCTTGTTCGGGTGTGGTCATTCCGGATCCGGACGCCCGGCTGCCGGCGACACCATCCACTTGACCCGCCAAGGTCAAGACATGGCGCCCGGTCGCGAAACAACTGGCCCAGAATCCCAAATTTCGATGGGATTGACAACGGCGCGCAACCCCTCAGGCTTGGGGCAAGGCCGCGAAGATAACGTGCGCCGCAGATAGAGACCGAGGATGATGCAACAGGAGACGGACGCGGATCTCGCGCCTGAGCCCCCGGCCGGGGCCGGCGCGAAAGCGGACCTATGGACAGCTGACTATCTGCTGCCGCACCTGATGGGCGGGGTCACCGTGCCCCGCGACCAGACAGTGCCACTTAAATCCAATCTCAAGGATCGGCTGGTCTATGCGGGCGAAGGGGTGATCACGGTCATCACCGGCCAGGGCGCCTGGGTCGCCCCGCCGGAACGCGCCGTCTGGCTCCCCGCCGGCATGGACTATTCCGTCAAGGTGGTCGCGACCGCCACCAGCCGCAGCCTCGACGTCGACCCAACGCTGGCGCTGCGGGGGCCGCCGCAGTGCGAACTGATCAGTATCAAGCCGCTGCTGCACGAACTGATCATGGAAGCCTACGGCGCCCGCAGCGAAGGCGACACTCCGCGCAACCGCCTGATGCTGAGTCTGATCCTGACCGAGATTCGCCGCGCCCCGGCCCTGCCGGTCCTGCTGTCGTTTCCCAAGCATCCGGGGCTGTTGCGACTGTGTGAAACCTTCGTCGCCAAGCCCGCGGCCCAACAATCGATCGACGTCTGGAGCAACCGCCTGGGGCTCAGCCGCCGGACCTTCACGCGCCTGTTCCGTAATGAGACGGGCCACAGCTTCACGGAGTGGCGCCGGCAGGCCTGCCTGTTCGCCGCCCTTCCCCGGCTATCGGCCGGCGAGTCGGTCACCACGGTGGCGATGGACCTGGGCTACTCAAGCCCGTCCGCCTTCACCACCATGTTCAAGCAGATGATGGGCGTCTCGCCGCGTCGATACCTGGGCTAGGTCAGGATCCCGGACGATCTGGGCTCGGGATTGTTGGGCCGCCCCCGGCGCCGGAAGATCGCTTGCGATGATTAGCCCAGGCATCGGACAGAGCTTGGCGGGCTTTGCGTCGTCACTTATCGGCCTTGTCCTGCATGATGTAGGCGCCCGCCGAAGCCACGGCGCGGGCGACGCGCGCCACGGACGCTGCGGACAGATCGGGGAACATCGGCAGGCCGATGAGGCGGCGAGCGAGATCCTCACTGACCGACATGTCTGTGTGCGGGGCAGTGGCGAAGTGAAGGTGGCTGTTGACACCGCCACCATACCAAAAGCGATGGCCGATGTCGTCCGCCCCGAGCGACTGCATGACGGCGACAGATTCTGCGCTATCGACGCATAGGTAAAGGCAATAGCCGCCATCGACCTCGGGGTAGGTGATGAGCCGGTTCGCCTGGCCCGTCAGCCTGAAGGCCTCACGGTAGAGCGCGGCCACCGTCTCCAGCATTTCGCGCTTGGCCGGCCACTGGTCTAGCGCAGCATGGCCGACCGCGGCCTGGTGTTCAGAAAGCTTGCCGTTGAAACTGGCCATGGCGCTTTCGCGGGATCCGGCGAAGCCGAAGTTCAGCGTCCAGCCGATGCGCTCGATCAGGTCGGCGTCGCTACAGGCGACGGCGCCGCCCTCGCCGATACCGAATCCCTTGGTGGCGTGAAGGCTGAACACCGTCGGAATGTCGCCGAGATAGGCTGACGGGTCGGTCTCAATGCAGCTGAAGGACGCCGCCGCGTCGATCACCACGGGAATCCCGGTGAGATTGCGATAGGCCTTCCATGCCGCTTGCGGAACAGCGCGTCCGAAGGGCGCGACGGGCATGACCAGTGCGATCTCGTCCTGCAGCGGCAGCGCAAGCACCGCCTCGGGCGTGAGGCACCAGGTGTCCTCACTAACGTCGACGAAGTAGGGGGTGAAGCCGCAAAGCTCGACCGCCAGGGCCGAGGCGGCGAAGGTGAAGGACGGAAGCGCCACATAGCGCCCCTTCCCGCCGACTTGGCCGCCGCCGGTCAGCGCGAGGATCGTCGCCATGAGCGCACTGGTTCCTGATGAGGTCATGACGACGTCGCCCGAGTTGAGCGCGAGGGCCTCAGCGAGCCGCTTGCTCAGCTCTTGCGCGAGCGGCCCGAAGTTCGAGTAGATCCGGGCGTCGTCCACCATCTTCAGGTAGGGCAGAATGTCCTCGGCGCGGGGCAAGAGCGGCAGGGCGACGGGGATATGCCGCGACACGTTAGGCGTTTTCCGTTTCATGAAGACGGGCCGCGGCCACAAAGTCCTCGCCGCCCAGTACTGGCGTGACAGTGGTACGAGCGCCTACAGGGCGATGGAGGTTCTTGCACGACCACTTAAGTCGCCTGTTCTTCAAGGTTCAAAATGCAGCTTATGAAGCGCCGACTCACCCCTTGGAGTGAGAAATCAAAAAATGGCCTGACCATATAAAAGCCAAGAATGACGGCGGCGTCTACTTCTCGATTATCTTATGATAATATGTTCAAGATTTCGCGATGTTGGAGACTTCCAAGCCTTGACTCAGCGTGCGCAGCTATTGCGTTTCGCTCGCATTTTGGCGCTGCATTGCGCGAAAGGCGCTCGAAGGCGGACATGGCCAGGTAGGTGATCGGCTCGCCGTCGGCCGCCTGAGCGCTCTTGAGCCGCGGGTCGCGCGCGCAAGGTCGCCGAGACGCCGCCGCCGCTTAGATCTGTCCGCCCACCCTTCGCGAACCAGCCTTGGCCTCACGCCGCCAGCGCAAGACCCGCGTCAACGATCAGCTTGATTCCGAGCAGCAGCAGGATCGCGTAGATCACCTTGTAGATTTTGGCCCCGTCGATCCGCCGCACCAGCCAGACGCCGCCCAGCGTCGCGCCGATCGCCAGCGGCATGAGCGCGGCCGAGACCACCAGATTCTCGTGGGTGAATTGGCCAAGCGCCAGATAGGCCGGGGCCTTCATCCAGTTCACCGTCGCAAAGAAGATTGAAGTCGTGCCGATCATCACGTCGCGCGGCAGTTTCTTCGGGAGAACATAGAGCTGGAACGGCGGGCCGCCAGCGTGGGCGATCTGGCTGGTGAGGCCGGAGGCGACGCCGCAGAGCACGCCGAACCAAGCCGGCGCATGGTTCGGGGCCACCACGCGGCCGCCGCGCTCGAGCCACAGGCGCTGTCCGGCGAAGACCACAGAGACGACGCCCAGACCCAGCATGATCCAGGCTTCGGGCGCCTCTTTGGCGAAGAACCATCCGAGCGCAATGCCCATGGCCGCGCCGGGAAGGGTGACCATCAGCACCCTCTTGTCGAAGCTGCGCCAGAACGCCGCCACGCTGACGGCGTCCTGGACGATCAGGATCGGCAGGGTGATGGCCGCGGCCGTCACGGGCGAGATGACCATGGCGATCAGCGGCACCGCCAGGTTGCCGACGCCGACGAAGCCGCCCTTGGCGAGACCCATCAGGATCACGGCGGGCACAGCGACGAGGTAGAACAGGGGATCAGTCAGCATGAACGCGCCATACACCGAACCTTCGCCTTGCGCAGCCATGCGACGTCGACGGCCAGCCCGGCTTCTGCAAGAAGTACGCCGCAAATTCGCCGAACGCTGGTTCGACGAAGCGGTCAGAACCTCGGACGGGACATCAGCGTGCGATTCAAGGGCCTGGACCTCAACCTGCTGGTGGCGCTGGACGCCCTTCTCACCGAGAAGAACGTCTCGGCCGCAGCGCGCCGGATTCACCTTAGCCAGCCAGCCATGAGCGGCGCGCTCGCGCGCCTGCGGGCGCACTTCAACGACGATCTGCTGGTTCAGGTACGGCGGCGCATGGTGCTCACACACTTCGCCGAGAGCATCGCCGAACCGATCCACAACCTCATGGCCCACATCGACAAGACGCTCGGAGTCGAGAAGGGCTTCGATCCGGAGACCTCGCAACGCACCTTCACGCTCGCCGCCTCAGATCACATCGCCGAAGAACTGTTCACCCGAGTGGTGCAGAAGGTGGCCGCGCTCGCCCCGCAGGTTGTCCTCGACATCACCCAGCCCAGGGGCGGCGAACTGCTGGAGAACGGCGAAGTCGACCTGCAAATTATCATGCCGAACTTCATCTCGCCGCAGCATCCGGCCGAACTGCTCTACGAGGAAGACCATGTGGTGCTGGGTTGGTCCGGCAATCGAGCGCTCGACAAGCCGCTGACGATCGAGGATTTTCTGTCATTCGGCCATGTCGCCCACCGCCTAGGCTTCGAACGGCGCCTGGCCTTCGCCGAAGCCGAGATGAACCAGCGCCTGCCCGTCCGCCGCGTCGAAGTGTTCGCACCGACCTTCGTCGCCATCCCGCGGCTGCTAATCAGCACCAACCGGATCGCGGTGGTCCATAAGCGCTTGGCTGAAATGGCCGCGCAGACCCTGCCGCTGGTGATCCAACCCCTGCCGTTCGACCTGCCGAAGATGCGGGTGATGATCCAGCACCACAGCCTGAAATCGAGCGACAACGGCGTCCAATGGCTCAAGTCGGTGATCCGCGACTGCGTCTAGAGCTATCCGCGACTCCGATTTCACCTAATTCAAACAAACGATTTTTCGCCACCGAACGGCAGCGCCTAAGCTTGCGAGGCCAGAAAGACCCTTCTGGCCGCAGAAGGCGGCGCGATCAACGCGCCCTCAGGTCTCGGGAAGGAAAAGGGAAATGGCGGCTCATCTGCAACTCAAATACCCGTTCAGGGAACGGCCACGCAGCGAGTGGGGTTCGATTGCGACTGAACTGCTCGGCGCGGAAACCAAGTTCGTCCAGGGCGAGCGCTGGAGGCATCGCGTTGTGGAGAAGGGCGACCCAAAGGCCCCGCCGCTCTTCATGTACCACGGCATCGGCGGTCACGTTGAACCCTACGCCCGCACCTTGCCCCAATTGGCTAAGCATTTCCGCGTGTTCGCCGTCGACGCCCTCTACCATGGCTACTCCTCGAAGGAGCCGTGGGAAGGCGAAAACCGGGTCGTTCGCCAAGCCGAGGCCTACGTCGATCTGATCAACGCTCTGGGCTACGACAAGGCCCACTACGAGGGCGAGTCCATGGGCGCCTTCATCGGGTTCGAGATCGGGATGCGGTTTCCGCAGACCGTGGACAAGCTGATCCTCAACGGCATGGGCATCATCGAAACCCAGCGGAAAGAGTTCAAGACGCAACCGCACAAGGGCGACCTCTTCGATCTGTCGAAGAAGGCCGTCCTCGACCCGAGCTATGAGAACGTCCGCAACCGCCTGCTTTGGCTGGTGCACGACGACGACGCCGTGAACGACGAGATGATCGCCATCCGCCAGCGTCTCTACCAGGATCCCGCCGTCAACGCCGCCATGCGCCGCGTCTTCGGCATCGACGGAGGGCGGCTGCAGGCCAACCACGACGCGCCCTACACAGAAGAGCAGATCAAGGCCCGGTGGACCCACAAGGACACCATGGTCATCTACGGTGAGTTCAACCCCGGCCGCGGTCCTGATTATGGCGAATATTGCGCGGACCTGATCGGCGCGAAATTCTATGAATTCAAGGGCGCCGGCCACTGGCCGATGTGGGAGACGCCGGACGAATACGTCGCCGTCCTGCGCAGCTTCCTCGAAAGCTAAGTCAGCGGATGAACTGCAGGTCCGACCAACGCCAGTAGGCGGACCCCAGGACCAGGCGCGGCCCGCCTGGTCCGTCTCGCATGGAAATCAGCACCAACCCGCGCACCGGCTGAGTGCGGCAGGCCTTGGGTGCAAAGGCGACTTCGGCGGCGATCGCCTGGCGCACGCCGGCCAGCCCCTTGCCGTCCTGGCGGTTGTCGCGCAGCCAGTCACCGTTCCACACGAGGATCGGCCGGCCCGTCACCCGATAGGCCGACGCGGCCGCCGCCTGGATGTCAGCGTCGCTGCGCAGCGCCCTCTGCAGCAGGCCCAGCATGTCGCAATCCTGGTCGCCGCCGCCGGCGCCAGAGCCAGACCCGCCGCCCGAACCACCGCGCCCGCGCCCGGACCCGGCGCGCGCCGCGCCGGCGAGGTCGCTTTCGCTCAGCGCCGGCGCGGCGTCGACGGTCTCGACATCGGCCACCAGGGTGGGCCGGACCTTGGCCGGCGGATCCGGCACGCGCCGTGTCACGCCCCGCGACGCCGTCTTCGGCGGATCAGGCTTGATCGGCGCAGGCTTGGCGGCGGCCGGCGGCGACCCGCCAGGGTCTGGCCTTGGGCTAGGTTTGGGCTCGGGCGGCGGCTCCGGGCGCGGCGGCGGGACCTGCACCGGAATGACCCGGACGATTGAGTCCGTGGCTACAGGCGGCGCGGGCCGCACGAGGAGGATCGCCAGGGCAAACGCCGCCGCATGCCCGAAGATCGCCAGCGAAATCGCCAGCGCGCGAAGACGATCACGCCTGCGCGGGGCGTGCTCTTCGGTCGGCGGAAGCGGCGAATAGGGCGGCATTAGGCTCGCAGATGTCGTCTGGTTTCGCCCTTAGCGTGCACGGCCTCACGGCAGGATCGTGGCGCGAGAATTCTGGTGATCTACAGTCAAGCTTGCGGTATGGCCGCCATGATCTGGCCACGTCTGCGTCATTACGTCGCCACCGTAGGGCCGAGAGCTAGTCCGATGCGAGCGTCGGGCTTGGCGCGTTTCGCAGGAGCAAACCTTTGAACTCAACAATCCTCCGTAGCGCCGCGGTCAGCGGCGCCGTTATCGCGGCCCTCGCCATGAGCGGCTGCGCCACCAAGAAGTACGCTCGGGAGCAGGCCGCTGCGGTCGAAACTCACGTCCAGGGCGTGGAGACCCATGTGCAGAGGGTCGAAGGGACAGCGGGGGAAGCGCTCAAGCGCGCCAACGACGCCCACAAGCTGGCCGAGGGCAAGTTCCTCTACGAGATGGTGCTGTCGGACGACTCCGTGAAGTTCCCCGTCGACCGCCATAACCTCTCGCCGGAAGCCGAAGCGCGCCTGGCGGAACTGACCCAGCGGCTGAAGACCGAGAACCGCAACGTCTACCTGGAAGTGCAGGGCCACACCGACGCCAGCGGCGACAAGACCTACAACGAAAAGCTCGGCGAAGACCGCGCCGAAGCGGTTCGCAAATACCTGAGCATGCACGGCGTCGCCTTGAACCGCATCGCCACCATCTCCTACGGCGAAGACGCCCCGGTGGCGCCGAACGACACGCCGCAGGGCCGGGCGCAGAACCGCCGCGTGGCGATCGTCGTCCTGAGCTAGACGTATCGCCCCTCTCTCCTGCGGAGAGAGGGGTGCTATGTTGGCGGGCCATGTCGAAGACCACTCCCGCCACAGTGGCGCTGGATCGCGCCGGCGTCGCCTATAGCCTGGCGACCTATGCCTACGATCCCGCCGGCGAACGCGTCGGCCTGCAGGCGGCCGAGGCGCTGGGCGCCCATCCTTCCGAGGTCCTCAAGACCTTGATGGTCCTGGCCGACGGCAAGCCGGCCTGCGTCGTCCTGGCCTCCGACCGCGAAGTGGCGATGAAAAAGCTCGCCGCCGCATTGGGCGCCAAACAGGCCGAAATGATGAAGCCCGCCGACGCTGAGCGGACCACCGGCTTCAAGGTCGGCGGCGTCAGCCCCTTCGGCCAGAAGAAGCGCTGTCCCGTGGTGATCGACGCCGAGGCCGCGCGGCTGGACAAGGCCTTCGTCAACGCCGGTCAGCGCGGCCTGCAGGCGCGCTTGGCGCCGCAAGACCTCGCCCGGGCGCTGGGCGCGGTGGTCGCCTCGATCGCGGTGTGATCTGTCGGCGACGGCGTTCCCCGATCGTCATCCTCATGACACGCTGTGGCGCAAGCTTCCGCGCTGGGCAGGAAAGGACGCGAGATGACCGAAACCAAGGGCCGCTTCGTGTGGCACGAACTCACCACCTCCGACCGCGAGGCCGCGACCGCCTTCTATGGCGACGTCGTCGGCTGGACCTTCGACCACATGCCGATGGGCGACTTCATCTACAGCGTCGCCAAGGCGGGCGAACCGATGGTCGCCGGCCTGATGGAAACGCCTGAGCCCGCCAAATCCCAGGGCGTTCCGCCGCACTGGACCGGCTATGTCGAGGTGGAGAGCGTCGATGAGAGCGCCAGGCAAGGCGAGAGCCTGGGCGGCAAAACCCTCTATGGCCCGCAGGACATCCCGAACGTCGGCCGGTTCGCCATCGTCGCCGATCCGACGGGCGCGGCCTTCGCGCTTTTCAAGCCGCTCCCGCCACAAGGCCCGATGCCCGAAGCCGGCCCTACCGACCCCGGCGCCATTGGCTGGAACGAGCTCTACGCCGGCGATCTCACCGAGGCCTGGGCCTACTATGAGGCCATGTTCGATTGGCGGAAGGATCAGGCCATCGATATGGGCGACATGGGCGTCTACCAGCTCTTCGCTGCGGGCGACCGCGTGCTGGGCGGCATGATGACCAAGCCCGCCCAGATGCCGATCCCCTCCTGGCTGTACTACGTCGTCGTGCCCGATATCGACGCGGCGACCGCCAAGATCACCGCGGACGGCGGCCAGGTCCTGATGGGTCCGATGGAGGTGCCCGGCGGCGGCTGGATCACCCAGGGCCGGGATCCGCAGGGCGCCTACTTCGCCGTCACCGGCCCGCGCCTCTAGTCGGGCTAGCGCGCGCCGAGCCGCGCCATCACCTCGCGGGGGATGGCGTACTCAGCGACGACCCGGTCGCGGTCGCGAAGGCCCATGATTTCACGCTGGATCAGGAACGCCCAGACCGCGTCCGAAGCCGCCTTGAGGCAGGCCGGCCGGGCCTCGGCGTCCGCCGCCTTCAGCGCGGCCAACGCCAGCTCGACCTTGCGGCCGGCGCGGCCGAGGGAGGCGGCCTGCTCGCCCATGATCTCATAGTTGAGGACCGCGTCGCCGGCATCGGCGCCCAGACGACGCAGAAAGCTTTGCGGCATTCGAAGCGAAGACATGCGGCCGATCATAGCCGAGATTTGCCCCCGCTACGATTTGCTCGCCCCGCTTCCCGCCCTATAAGGCGCGCCTACCCTCGACGGACCCGACGCCATGCCCGACCCCCAGCCCGCCTCGCTCTACGATCACGCCCCGCAAGGCGAAGCGGAGAACCAGGCGACCTTCGCTGTGCTGGTGGAGAACGAACCGGGCGTGCTGCACCGCCTGGTCGGCCTGTTCGCCGCCCGTGGCTACAACATCGAGAGTCTGACCGTCGCCGAGACGGACCGCCGCTCCAACACCAGCCGCGTGACCATCGTCACTCGCGGCACCGCCCAGGTGCTCGCCCAGATCGAGGCGCAGTTGGAAAAGATGGTCGCCACACGCCATGTGCAGGACGTGACCCGTGATCCCAACGGCCTGGAGCGCGAGCTTGCTCTGGTGAAGGTCCGGGGTTCCGGGGCTGATCGCGTTGAGGCCCTGCGCGTCGCCGAAATCTTCCGCGCTCGCGTGCTGGACACCACCTCGGAAAGTTTCGTTTTCGAGGTGAGCGGCGCATCGTCGAAGATCGATGGCTTCATCGAACTGATGCGGCCCCTTGGCCTCACCGAAGTCTCCCGCACCGGCGTGCTGTCCATCCAGCGCGGCGTCGACACGTTGTAGCCTGTAGCGGGAACGAACAACCCGGCCTAACCTTTGGCCTGCATGGTTCGTCTCGCCGCCATCACGCTCCTGGCCTTGGCGCTGGCCGCCCCCGCAGACGCCCAGCTCTTGCGGCGCAAGACGGCGGATCCGACAAAAGGCCTTTCGCCGGAAGAAGCGGCCATCTGGCCCTACCCCCTGCCCGATCCGAAACTCTGGTGGGACGAAGATCGGCTCAAGCCCACGGAGGCGTCCGATCCCTTCGCCGGCCGCCGGCTGGGGCGCGGTGAACGGCTGCCGTCGCCGGACAACGGCGTCGATCCTGCGACCTATCGGCTCTGGGGACTGATGCCCCTGCAGTGGCAGCCGGTTCGTGGCGAGGAACTGATCCTTGAGGTCTGGGCGCGGCCCTCCCGTAGCGTGCGCCAGGCGGTGATCCGGGTGACGGTGCGCCGCGACGGCGACACCTTCGTTCAGGGCCGAGCCGGCCTTGCGTGCTGCGAAGCCGGCATCGGCCGGCGCATGGGGTTTGACGCAAAGCTGCCCGCCGCCAGCGACGCCGCCTTCAAGGCGCTGCGCGATGATCCGCTGTGGGCTGCGCCCCGCGACGTCGTCGTCGATCTCGGCGGCGGTGTCAGCGACGCCCTGTGCGTCGACGGCGTTTCCTACGACCTCACCCTGGTGACCGCCGGCGCGGCGCGCACGGTGCGCCGCGCCTGTGACAGCGCCGAGATCGGCCAGGCCGCCGATGTGCTGGCCGCCGTCGTCGGCGCAAGTCTTGGCCGCGACGGCCGCTTTGACCTGATCTTCCCGCGCGGCGCCGATTTTTCCGCCGCCAAGGCCAGCTATCAGACGCTCACCGCCAGCGGCGGAGGACTGAAGACTGCCCCCGTCGCACGGCGCGGGGGCGTCGATCTGGCGCCCCCGCCACAGGACGAGGCTTCTATTCCCGTCCCATGACCCCTATATTGGCTGGGTCGGGCCTCGGCCCGACTATGGAGATAAACGCGCACATAATAAGCGGACTGGACCCGGGTGCGATTCCCGGCGGCTCCACCAACCATCCCTCCGGGTTATCGCCGGAACGCATGGGGCCGATCAGCATCGACAGACGTCTAAAGGTGTTGCTTTCTCTCGGCTTTGCCCACCGTTTCGGGCTTTTTTCTAAATGCGAACGATAACTTCGCTGAGGAAGTCCGCCTCGCTGCGTAATGCAGTGCGGTAGTCATCCGACCTAAGTCCTGGGGGTTCAGATCCTCAGGCAAAAACAAGAGGGAGCCTGCCAACAGAATCCCTCCATTTCCTCAGGCATTGCCGAGGCTCCCTCCATCTTTCGATCAGCATGGGGGAGCCAGCCAACAGAATCCCTCCATTTCATTCAGGCGATTTCCGATTAGCGGTGGCGCATCGCGCCTTGCGTGAAGGCTCCGACACGCTAGGTTTCGCCGCAGTACCCCGCATACCGGAGCGCCAATGGCCCAGGACACCCCGGCCCAGGACCTGATGCACTACGAAGCCATGGCGCAGGACGCCATGCGCGGCGTGGTCAAGGCTGCGCTGAAGCGCGCCGCCGCGCCCGAGGGCCTGCCCGGCGCGCACCACTTTTACGTCACTTTCAAAACCAAGGCGCCGGATGTTTCCGGCCCGCGCGACCTGCTCGACAAATATCCGGACGAGATGACCATCGTCCTGCAACATCAGTACTGGGACCTTGAGCCCGCCGACACCGGCTTTGCGGTCACCCTGCAGTTTGGCGGCCAGCCCAAGCGCCTGTCCGTGCCCTACGCCGCCGTCAGCCGCTTCTATGATCCCAGCGTCCAGTTCCTGCTGCAGTTTGAGGTCGCAGGCGCCGACGGCGCCCCGCCCGCGCAGGAGCCGGAAACCGCCGTCGAGCCCCCCGCCGAGCGAAGCGATGACGGCGAAGCGAAGGTCGTCTCCCTGGATCAGTTCCGCAAGAAATGATCCGGGCGGCGCGCTGGATCGGTGTCTGGATGGCGGTCGCCCTGACCGCTTTCGGCGCCCTTCCCGCCGCCGCCTCGCCGTTCTCCGACTGGGCCGTCGTGGTCGTCGCCGGCGACTCGCGCGGCCATGGGGGTGGGCCGACCGAGGCCTTCGACAATGCGCGGCGCGATGTGGCGGCAGCCTTTCGCGGCGCGGGCTTCGCCTCCGGCAACATCCGGCAGTTCTCTGTCCGGCCGGAGCGCTACAAGGACGCCGCCGCCCACCATTCGGACCTGCAAAGCGTCTATGACGGCTTGACCGCTGTCGCCGCGAGCGCGCCGGGCGGGTGCCTATTCTACCTGACCTCGCATGGCGCGCCCCAAGGCGCGGTGGTCGGCGACCAACTGATGGCGCCCTTGGTGCTCGCCGGCATGCTGCGCGACGCCTGCGGCGCGCGGCCCACGGTGGCGGTGATCTCGGCCTGTTTTTCGGGCGTCTTCGTACCGGCGCTGGCCGGGCCGAACCGCATGATCTTGACCGCCGCGCGGCCGGACCGGTCCTCGTTCGGCTGTGGGGAGGCCGACCGCTATCCCTATTTCGATGAATGCGTCCTGCAGGTGATGCCGCAGGCCAGGGATTTCGCACGTCTGGGACCGGACGTGCAGGCTTGTGTGAGCGCCCGCGAGCGGGTCGAACACGCCGCGCCGCCCTCGGAGCCACAACTGTGGATCGGTCCGCAGTTGCGCCCGATGCTGCCGCTCTACAGCTTTGCGCACAGTCCTGACCCATAGCCGAAGCCATCGCCCGTTGCCGGGCGCGCCTCCGGCTGGTAGCGGTTTGGATGCTGACCAGCAGTTTTTGAGAGTCCCATGCGGCGAGCCTTGACGAGACCGGACGGCGCGGGCGGCGGCCTGATCTGGGATCTGCTGACGTTCGAGCGCCTGGTGACGAGCAACGTCGTCCACCTGATCTATTGGGCTGGCCTCGCGCTGATCTTCCTCGTGGCCTTTGGCGGCGTTGGCGCTGCTGTAGGCGTGGCGATCCGCGAAGGTTCGATCCTTGGCGTGCTCCTGGCGATCCCGGTGCTCGCCGCGGGCCTTCTCGTCTGCGCGATCCTGATCCTGCTGTGGCGCTCGTTTTGCGAGCTCTATGTCGCTGTCTTTCGGATCAGCGACGACCTTGCCGCCCTGCGCAAGGTCGCCGAGAACTCAGACGTCCTGTAGCCCGCCGGTTAGCGAAGCGCGAGCTTCGCCAGGCTAAGGGTCTGACGGGGATGGCGCGCGGCCAATTTTGCGGCAGCGGCCGGACGCTGCATCACAGCCTTGGTCACCTGTCTGCGGATCATCGGCGCCGCCGCCGAGGCCAGGGCGCTGCGACCGAACCACGCCGCGGCAGCCGTCGCCCCAAGAGCGCCGACCACGCCCAGGCCGATCAGCACGCCACGGTTCCGGCCGACTTCGCCAGCCGCGCGCAGCGCCGTCCGGGCCGCCGACGGGATGGGCTTTTCAGGATCGAAGTCCTTCGGCAGCGAAATCTGGCTCAGCGCCACCCGCCCCTTTTCCGCCAGGGCCCTGCGCTGGGCCGCCCCGAAGATGTTGCGACGGCCGGGCGCGAGGTCGATCACCGCACCGCCACGTTCGCTATAGTGGGCTGCGGCCTCTCTTGCGGCGTTGGCGGCGGCCAGTTCGTTGGCCGCCACACTGATCCAGGTGTCGAAGCCGCCGAAGCGGGCGACGGCGGCGCGGGCCAGGCGCGAGGCCTCCTGCGCGTCGGTGGCGTCGCCGGCCAAAGGATGGGCGCGACCGCCTTCCTGGTTGATCTCGGCGCAGATGCGGCGCGCGACGCTTTCATCGCGGCCGATCAACACCACGGCGGCGCCGGCGGTCGCCGCCAGGCGGGCGATCGCCTCGCCGACGGCGGTGTCGGCGCCGGAGACCACGACCACCTGCTCGGCCAACGGTTTGAGCTTAAGGCCCATGAGAAACTCCTTTGAAGGTGGATCGGGCGCGCGCGCCCTTCTCTCCGCAAACGGCTGCGCCGCAACAGGCGTTCCGCGGCCGCTGCCGCCGCATCACGGAAGAGTCAGCCGCTATGGCCGGTCGACGAATCGGCGCCGCTTGCCGGCGATTCGCAAATCGGATTAACGATTCGAGGCGGAAAGAAAGCTCTCGTTAACCAGTCTCATCGTTAGCTCGCCTTAAGGTTAATGGCGGGATCGGGAGCGGATTCCGCATGGGGCAGGGCTTCGGCCGGGTGGGAGAAGCGGATGCGCGTACTGCTGATCGAGGACGACCGGGCGACGGCGCAGAGCATCGAGCTCATGCTGAAGTCGGACGGCTTCAACGTCTACACCACGGACATGGGTGAAGAAGGCGTCGATCTGGGCAAGATCTACGACTACGACCTCATCCTGCTTGACCTGAACCTGCCCGACATGAGCGGCTTGGACGTCCTGCGCAACCTGCGCGTCGGCCGCATCGACACCCCGGTCATGATCCTCTCCGGCTCGGCCGAGATCGAGATGAAGGTGAAGACCTTCTCCGGCGGCGCCGACGACTACATGACCAAGCCGTTCCACAAGGACGAGCTGGTCGCCCGTGTCCACGCCGTGATCCGCCGATCCAAGGGCCACGCCCAATCCCTGATCCGCACCGGCGACATCACGGTCAATCTCGACGCCAAGACGGTCGAGGTGAACGGCCTGCGCGTGCATCTCACCGGCAAGGAATACCAGATGCTGGAGCTGCTCTCGCTCCGGAAGGGCACGACGCTGACCAAGGAGATGTTCCTCAACCATCTCTATGGCGGCATGGACGAGCCCGAGCTCAAGATCATCGACGTCTTCATCTGCAAGCTGCGCAAGAAGCTGGCCAGCGCCGCCGACGGCAAGCATCACATCGAGACTGTCTGGGGCCGCGGCTATGTCCTGCGCGACCCGCAAGAGATAGGCGTCGCCGCCTAAAGCGCTCGCCCCGCTCCTCGCCACAAGTTAGAGTCCGGCGCGAAGCGGCCCAAGGGTCGCGCTCGGGGAGAACAGCGTGGGACGGCTTCTGGCGCTGATCGCGGCCCTTCTGATGGGGGGCCTGATCGCCTGGCGCGTTCAGACACCCCCCGAACCCGAGCCCGCCGACGCGCCCGCCCAGGTCTTTTCCGCGGCCCGCGCCTTTGCAGACGTCGCGGCCATAGCCCGCACACCGCACCCGACGGGCTCGGCGGCGAGCCTGCAGGTGCGGGACCACCTGCGCGCGCGCATGGCGGCGTTGGGCCTCTCGCCCCGCCTGCAGGACGCCACCGGTGTCCGCGTCGCCGAAGGCCCCCGGACGATTGTCCGCGGCGCCGAAGTCCAGAACCTCATCGGCGTTCTGCCCGGTCGCGACCGTGACCGACCGGCGGTCGCCCTCCTGGCGCACTACGACAGCGCCCCAGGTTCGCCGGGGGCCGCCGATGACGCCGCCGGCGTCTCTGTGACTCTGGAGGTCGTTCGCGCCCTGAAGGCCCGAGGCGTTCCGGAACGCGACGTCGTCGTCCTGTTCACCGACGCCGAGGAGGTTGGCCTGCTTGGCGCCGAGGCCTTCTTCAGCCAGGACCCCTTGGCGCGGCGGATCGGCTTCGTCCTCAACATGGAGGCCCGCGGCGGCGGCGGCCGCGCCCTGATGTTCGAGACCGGCCGCGACGCCGGCGCCGACATCGACCTCTTCGCCCGCGCCGCACGCGAACCTCAGGCGCTGTCCCTGACCAGCTACCTCTACGCGCGCATGCCCAACGACACCGACTTCACCCTGGCGCGCGAGGCCTCGATTCCCGGGTTCAACTACGCCTGGCTGGGTCGCGCCTTCGACTACCACTCACCGACTTCGACGCCCGCGAGGCTCGACCGGCACGCGCTTCAGGACATGGGCGGCCAGGTGCTGGCGGCCACCAGCGCCGTGGCCTTCCAGCCTGATCTGCCCAACCGCGCCCCCGACAAGGTCTATGGGCAGCTCTTCCGTAACCTGATGATCGTCTATCCGCCGGCGGCGGGCTGGCTTGTGATCGGCCTGGCCGCCGGCCTGTTGGCGGTCGCTTACCTGCGCGGACGGAGGCTCGCGCCCATCGCTGGTCTCGAAATCGCCCGAGGCGCGGGGGCCCTTCTGTTCGCTGCTACTGGCGCCGCGGCGGTCCTCCACTTCGCGCGTCGCGCCTCCGGCGTCGGCTTCGGCTGGCTTGAACAACGCGCACTGCTCGCCCAGCCCGTGCGCTGGGAGGCCTGCTTGACGCTGCTAGGCATCGGCTTCCTCATTCTTGCCGCGGCGGAGCTCGCCCGCGGACGTCGCGCCGCCGTCGCCGTGCCGCTGTTGGCGGGGCTAGCCTCCTGCCTCTTCGGCGAGATGGATCGGCTGGGACTTGCGCTGGGCCTTGCGGCGGGGGTCATCGGCCTCATCGCCTACGGCCGGCCTGTATCCCGACCGGCCGGCTGGGCCGGCGTGCTGGCCGCCAGCCTCCTCGTCGCGGCGATCGTGCAGGGCGCGGCGCCGGCTGTCGCCCCCGTCCTGGCCTGGCCCCTGCTCCTAGCCTGCGCGGCTGCGGCCGCCACAGCGCTCAGCGCGCGCGAGCGGCGGCCGTATCTCTTGGTCCTCGGCCTCGCCGCAGGCCTCGGCCTGGGTTGGATCGCCGGAACCGCGCACCTCATTCACCTGGCCCTCGACGCACCTGAACTCCTCGCGATGTCAGTATGGATGTCGGCGGCGCTGATCTGGCCCCTGGCCCAGCCGGTGGAAGGCGCGCCGCCTGCCCGTCTGGTCGGCCCGCTGTTGCTGGCCGCGGGCCTGGCCGTCCTATTCGCCGTTCGTTTCGATCCGCCCTGGAGCACGCGTCACCCACAGGCCGTGGAAGTGGGCTACCGCATCGATCAGGACCGCGGCGCCGATTGGTGGACCGCCGACGTGCGCACGCCCTGGACGGACGCTGTCATGGGCGCAGACGGCGGCGCCATAGCCCCTGAAGACCACTGGAGCGCCGGCTCGCCCGGCTTTGCGGCGCCGGCCTCGCGCCGCGAGACTCAAACCGTCGCGCTTCTTCAGGAGGCCGGCGC
Organism: Phenylobacterium immobile (ATCC 35973); assembly: GCF_001375595.1. Lineage (NCBI taxonomy): Bacteria > Pseudomonadati > Pseudomonadota > Alphaproteobacteria > Caulobacterales > Caulobacteraceae > Phenylobacterium > Phenylobacterium immobile. The sequence continues at coordinate 2,730,282 of NZ_CVJQ01000001.1, forward strand.
TCTGTCGATCATGGCGCCTGCACGAACCTTTCGCGTCGACGTGAAACCCAGCCGGCCGGCCCGTCTGGTCGGCGCCAGCGGCCGCGCGCTGAACGTAAGCCTACGGCCGGGCGCCTGGACGAGCGTGATCTGGACCGCACCGCCGGCCGGCGGCTTGACCCTGCGGTTCCGCGGCGAAGGCGGGCGCGCCGCCGGACCGATGGAGGTCCGCTTTGCTGCGCGCTTCGACGGCATGCCCGATGCTGCGCGGCCCCCGATGCCTGGGCGCCTGATGGCCTTTCACGAGAGCGGGACAACCGAGGTCGTCGGGACCTATCGGGCGGCTTGGTAGCCGCCGGCAAACCGGGCTAACATCTCGGCATGAGCGACGTCACCCTCTACCACAACCCCAACTGCAGCACGTCCCGCAACACCCTGGCGCTGCTGCGCGAAAAGGGCGTCGAGCCGACGGTGGTCAAATATCTCGAGACCGGTTGGACGCGTCCCCAGCTCGAAGGATTCCTGGCGGCGATGGGCGGCGCATCGGCCAAGGCGATCCTCCGCACCAAGGAGGCGCGCGCCAAGGAGCTCGGTCTGGCCCAAGCGTCTGACGAGAAGATCCTCAACGCCATGGTCAAGGAGCCGATCCTCGTCGAGCGACCCATCGTCGTTACGGCGAAAGGAACCGTTGTGGCGCGGCCCATCGAGAAGGCGCTCGACGTTCTCTGATGGGCGGACCACCGCCGCCCGCCAAGCCCCGTCCCAGCGACGCGACCATCGTCGCCAGCCGCTTGAAGCAGGCCGCCTCGAGCTGGACGGAAGTCCCTTCTCAGCAAGAGCTCAACGAGATGCTTCGGCTGCTTGGTCGGTGGCGCTCCCGGCTGCTGGCGCGCACCTTCGTCGCCCACCAAGGCGCTCGCATATGGTCCGGACCCTTCGCCGGCATGGACTATGTGAGCGAAGCGACCGAGGGCGCGCTGATCCCGCGCCTGATCGGCACCTATGAATCCGAGCTGCACCCGCACATCGCCGCCTTCGCCGCGCAGGGCGTCGACTGCGTGATCGATGTCGGCTGCGCCGAGGGGTACTACGCCGTCGGCCTGGCGCGGATGATGCCGGCCGCCCAGATCTACGCCTATGACATCGACCCCAAGGCGCGCGTCGCATGCGAGGGCCTCGCCGCCAAGAACGACGTCAGCGCCCGCGTCCATGTGGGCGGCGAGTTCGCGCCCGACGGCTTCGAAGCCTTCGCGGGCCGCTCAGTCCTGGTGATGGTGGACGCCGAGGGCGCGGAGGACGTAATCCTGCAGCCCGACCTGAGCCCTGCCCTCGCCGGCATGCGGATCATTGTCGAGACCCATGACCTCTACAACGCCGGCGTGATGGATCGCCTGATCCAGCGCTTCGCGGCGACCCATGACATCCTGCGCGTCGACCAGCAGCCCAAGACCTTCGATCCACCCGCCTGGCTGGGCGACCTGGCCCATCTCGATCAGCTGCTGGCGGTCTGGGAGTGGCGGGCGCGGCCGACGCCCTGGCTGGTGATGACGCCCCGATCGGGATCCAGCGCGGCGTGACAAAGGACGGCGGCGGACCACGCTCGATCTTCCTGATGTTCCTGCGGATCGGCCTGAGCGCCTTCGGAACCGGCGAGGCGCAGGTCGCGCGGCTGCGCCGCGCGCTCGTCGATGAGCGCGCGTGGATCACCTCGGAAGGCTTCGCCGAAATCGCCGTCGTGGCGAACCTGCTTCCGGGAGGGGCCGGCCTGCAGATCGCCCTCGCGGCAGGCCGCGAACGCGGCGGAACGGCAGGCGGCCTCGCCGCAGGCCTGGGCTACCTCGCCCCCGCCGCCCTCCTCGCCATCGTCTTGGGCGCCGGCTGGAGCCGCCTCGCAGGCCTGGTCGACGGCGCCTGGATCCACGGCGCCAAGGCCGCCGGCGCCGCCGTCGTCCTGCAGACGATCCTGACCATGGGCCGACGGATGGTCCGGGGGCCAATCCGCATCGGCATCGCTGCTGGAGCGGGCGTCGGGCTGGTGCTGACCACCGGCCCTGGAGCTCAGATGGCTGCTCTCGCCGTCGGCGCGATGTTTGGCTGCGCGCTGCTACGGGACGAAGCGCCAGCGAGCAGCCGACCGTCGGCCTTTGTCACGCGCGCCGTCCTGGGGGGCGTCGCGGCCTTCGCCCTGCTTCTTGCGGGCTTGCCGATCGCCGCAGGCCTGCTGAATAGCCCCGAACTCGGCCTGGTGGGCGCCGCCTTCCGCGCCGGCGGATTCGCGGTCGCCGACGGCCGCATGATCCTGCCGCTGATCGAGGCCGAAACCCACGGCCGAGGCTGGCTGAGCACGGACGCGGCCACCGCAGGCTTCGGCCTGATCAGCGCCCTGCCCGGACCGGCCCTGGCCTATGCCGGGTTTGTCGGCGCCGCCCAGGACTACGTCGCCTGGGGGTGGCCAGGCGGACTGCTCGCCCTTGCCGCGGCGACGGCGCCGGCCTTGCTCCTGGCTCAGGCGGCCGCCCCAATCCGCGCAACGCTGGCCGCCTCACGCGAGGCGACGGCCGCTATGGCGGGACTCGGCGCGACAGCTGTCGGCGTGATGTCCGCCTTCCTGTGGCGCACCATGCTGCCCGCCGCGATCAGCCGGCCGTCGGACTGGGCGCTGGTCGGCGCGGCCTGGATATTCCTCAGCATCGCGCGACTCCCGGCCTGGGCGACGGTTCTCGGCTTCGCCATGGCGACCGCGATCTTCCGTCGCTGATGGCCTAGGCCTGGGCGAGGCCCCGCTGCTCAGGCATCGAGGGCCAGCGCAGCTTCGGCATCTTCGGCAGCCGGAAAGTCCAACGCGAGGGCGTTGGGATGCAGGCTTCCAGCGCGGCCAGCAAAGCCTCGGGCGGGCCGTCGTTGAGAAAATGATTAGCGCCAGCCGCGCGGATCACCCGGATCGGTCGACGTTGACCGGCGTCGCGCGCCAGTCGCTCGGCGGCCTCCAGCGGGGCGAAATCATCCTTGTCGCCGTGGATCATCGACACCGGGATATCCAACCGCCTGAGGGCTAGCTTAGCGCGATCCAGTTGCCGGTTCTGACCTGACACCTCCAGCACCGCGCACCGCAGGTCGCGCGGGATCAGCTTCAGCGCCCGGCCGCCCATGTCGAGAAGCCAACGCGCCGTCGGACCGGCCTCGCCGAAATAGCCGGACAGCAGGACGAGGCTGTCCACCCGGCCCGGATTGGCCTCGGCCATCAGAGCGGCGATCGCGGCGCCGTAGCTCTGCCCGACCAACATGACCTTCTGTCCTGGCTGGGCCTGAAGCGCCGGCGCCAACGCCTCGGCCTGAATGGCGATGTCGGTCACCGGTATGGCGGGCTCTGACAAGCCGTAGCCCGGCCGGTCGATGACCAGCATCTCGCGGCTAGGCGCCACGGCGGCGAGCGTCTCGGCCCAGTACTCCGCCCAGGACGGCGCGCCGGTCACCACGACGACCTTCCAGTCGGCGACCTCCGAACGGGGCGTCTCCAACGCCGAAATACGCCACCCATGGCCACCCCCCGCCGTGAAGCTGGTGCGGCGTACGATGCTGTCAGGATAGTCCTTGTCCGTCGGGGCATGCTCGGAACGACCGGACGCTGCGCACTCCACACAGGCCCACCCGATTTGAAGTATCCCCTTGGGGCGTCTGCGCGCCACGTTCACAACTCCTGGCGAAGCTTCTTGGATACCGGAAACGCGCGAGCCGGCTCCGGGTTCGCACGCCATTCCCCACGATGATCCGTCGGGCGAGGCTGCGACGCGCGTGAGGCGAAGCCGCGGGTTAGGCGTTGTCTGGTCATGACCCAGGACAGCCGCGCTCTAACCGATCCTCGCATGGCCGAGCTGATCATCGATCACGCTCGCGACTACGCCATCTTCACCATGGAGCTGGACGGCCGGATCACCAGCTGGAGCCCAGGCGCCGAGCGGATCACGGGCTATGGTCTGGACGAGGCCATCGGCATGAATTTCGAGGCGCTGTTCACCGCCTCCGATCGCTCGACCGGTCAGGCCCAGCTCGAGCTCGACAAGGCCTGGCGAAACGGGCACGCCGAAGACACCCGTTGGCACCTGCGCAAGAACGGCGAACGCTTCTGGGCCAATGGCGTCACCTCGCCGCTGGTCGACGGCGACCTCAACCGCCTGGTCAAGGTGATGCGAGACGAGACCCGCAACCGACTGGCCGACGAACAGCGGATCCTTCTGCTGAACGAGCTGAACCACCGGATCAACAACACCCTGGTCACGGTGCAGTCCCTGGTTGAACAGACGCTTCGGGCGTCCGACACCGACCGCCGAGTCCGGGAAGATCTGACGGCGCGGCTCATGGCCCTGGCCGACGCCCACAAGCTGCTCGTCGATCAGAACTGGGCCGGCGCCGACATGCGCGCCATCGTTGAAAAGGCCCTGCGCCCCTATGAGACCGCCGACAACCGGCGGCTGCGCACTGACGGGCCGAACGTCCGGCTGAGCCCGCAGCAGGCGGTCACCATGGCGCTCGTCCTGCACGAAATGACGACGAACGCCGTCAAGTATGGCGCGCTGTCGACGCCAGACGGCTACGTCGAGACCGCCTGGAATCTGCACTATGACGAGGACGGCGCCCGCCACATGACCTTCCTGTGGGAAGAAAAGGGCGGGCCCACCGTCGCCCCGCCGCAACGCCGCGGCTTCGGCACGCGGCTCATTGCGCGCAGCCTTGGCGACGACATGGGCGGCAAGGCTGAGATCGAATACGCGCCACAGGGCGTGCGCTGCAGCGTGCGCCTGCCGCTGATCACCCAGCCGGAGATCGGCATGATGGATCAGCCGACCTGAACGACGCTCAGGCGCGGGCGAGCGTCATCATATAGTTGACCGCCACGTCGCCGGACTGGCTCCAGCGGCCGGTCAGCGGATCGTAGGAGACGCCGAAGGGCCCCTCGATCGCCAGGGCCAGGCCGTCGACGAAGCCGGTCACTTCCTCAGGCTTGAGGAACCGGTTCCAGTCGTGCGTGCCGATGGGTAGCCAGCGCAAGACATACTCCGCGCCGATCTTGGCGAGCGCAAAGGCCTTCAGGGTCTTGTTCAAGGTGGCGACGATCATGATCCCGCCCGGCGCCAGTAGGGCGGCGCAATCGCGCAGGAAGGCGCGCGGATCGGCCACGTGCTCGATCACCTCCATATTGAGGATCACGTCGAAGGCCGGCTCGCCGGCGGCCAGCAGCGACTCCGCCGTCGTGCAGCGGTAGTCGATGGAAATCCCCTGCGCCTCGGCGTGGGCGCTGGCGACCGCTATGTTGCGTTCCGAGGCGTCGACCGAGACCACGGTGAAGCCCAGCCTGGACATGGGTTCCGACAGCAGGCCGCCGCCGCAGCCGATATCCAGCAGGCGCAGGCCCGCGAACGGCGCGCGCGCCTTCGGGTCGCGCCCGAACCTCAGCAGGGCCTGGTCGCGGATGAAGCCCAGTCGCACCGGATTAAACCGATGAAGGGGCGCGAACTTGCCCGTGGGATCCCACCACTCCGCGGCGATGCGGGAGAAGCGTTCGACCTCGGCGGGATCGATGGAGGAGGCGGGTTCGGCCATGGAGGGTTGATAGCCCGCGCGCGATCCGTTGCGAAGCGCCGTCCGCCCCTGCGGACCCCCGCGGATGGGGCGGCGTCGCCTGGTCCGGATAAAAAAGGGGTCCATCGTGAACATTTAGAGCATGACGGGCGCTTCAACCGGCTTCCACTTGAAGCTGTCACGCTCTAGAAGGCGCCCTCTTGCTTCAAGGGGGTTCAGCGCGTCTCGTGTCCCGGCTGGTGATGAAATTCGGCGGCACCTCGGTGGCTGACCTTGAGCGCATCCGTCGCGTCGCGCGGCTGGTGAACGCCGAGGTTCAGGCGGGCCATCAGGTCGCCGTGGTGGTCTCGGCCATGTCCGGCAAGACCAACGAACTTGTCGCCTGGACTGACGGCGCCGGCGCGGCCGCCGCGGGCCTGGCGATGTCGGACGACGAGTACGACACGGTCGTGGCTTCCGGCGAACAGGTCACTGCAGGCCTCCTGGCCATGACCCTGCGCAACATGGGCGTGCCCGCCCGCTCGTGGATGGGCTGGCAGATCCCGATCATCGCCGACGACGCTCATGGCCGCGCGCGCATCGAAGACATTCCGCCCGAGAAGCTCAGCGCGGCCGTCGATTCCGGAGAGGTCGCCGTGATCGCCGGCTTCCAAGGCGTCACCCGTTCGGGCCGTATCGCCACCCTCGGTCGCGGCGGCTCCGACACGAGCGCGGTGGCCATCGCCGCCGCCCTGCGCGCCGAGCGCTGCGACATCTACACCGACGTGGATGGGGTCTACACCACCGATCCGCGCATCGAGTCCAAAGCCCGGCGCCTCAGCAAGATCTCCTTCGAGGAGATGCTGGAAATGGCGTCATTGGGCGCAAAGGTTCTGCAGACCCGCTCGGTTGAGCTGGCCATGGCCCAGAAGATGCCCATCCGGGTTCTGTCGAGTTTCGTCGAACCGGGCGAAGCGCCCGGCCAAGGCACCATCGTCTGCGACGAGGAGGAGATCGTGGAAAAGCGTATCGTGAGCGGCGTGGCCTACAGCCGCGACGAGGCCAAGATCAGCCTGTTCGGCCTGCCCGACCATCCGGGCGTGTCCTCCGAAATCTTCGGCCGCCTGGCCGACGCCAACGTCAATGTCGACATGATCGTCCAGAGCCACGCCCGCGTCGCGGACACGGCCAACATGGAGTTCACCGTCGGCAAGCGCGACGCACAGCGCGCCATGGACATCGTCCGGGCCGCCAAGGACGAAATCGGCTTCGACGACGTCAAGTGCGACGAGGAAGTCTCCAAGGTCTCGGTGATCGGGGTCGGCATGCGGAGCCACACCGGCGTCGCCAAGACCATGTTCGCCGCCCTGGCCGACAAGGGCGTGAACATCCAGGTCATCTCAACCTCGGAGATCAAGATCAGCGTGCTGATCGAGGAAGCCTATACCGAGCTCGCGGTGCGGGCCCTGCACGCCGCCTACGGCCTGGACACGCTCTAAACATCCTTGTGTCCTGCGGGGGTAATGCGGCCGCGGCGTTCAGCAGCGCCTTTATGTTTCCCCAACCGCCCCCTACTCTGTAGCCGGGATATCAGGACGGGAAACCGATGCCGGCGACTGTAGCGATACGCGGCCAGCGCAGCCTGCTGCGACAGACTCGCGAGGCCCTGGCCGGCGGCGGGCCTGCGCAGGTGCGCCTGGACATGGTGGTGCGCATCATCGCGCTCTCCATGGTGGCCGAGGTCTGCTCGCTCTACATGCGTCGCTCCGGCGGCGAAATGGAGCTGTTCGCCACCGAGGGCCTGGACAGCCGCGCCGTCCACGTCACCCAACTGCAGCCCGGCGAGGGCCTGGTCGGCGAGATCATGCGCCACGGTCGGCCGCTAAACCTGGCGGACGCGCCGTCCCATCCGGCCTTCTCGTACCGCCCGGAAACTGGCGAAGATCCCTATCACGCCTTCCTTGGCGTGCCGCTGCTGCGCGGCGGCCGTTCCATCGGCGTGCTGGTCGTCCAGAATCGCACCGAGCGGGTTTACCTCGAGGACGAGGTCGAGGACCTGCAGATCATCGCCATGGTCCTCTCCGAGATGGTCGCCGGCGGCGATCTGGTCTCGGAAGAAGAACTCCGCGGCGTCGAGCTGGCCCCGCGCAAGCCCGAGCGTCTGAAGGGCGCGCGCTTCGCCGATGGCCTGGCCTATGGGGTCGCCGTCCTGCACGAGCCGCCGGTCGCGCCGTCGCACCTCCTGTCCGAGGATGTGGTCGCCGAGGAGGCGCGGCTGGCCGAGGCGATCAAGGCCTTGCAGGCGCAGATCGACCACATGATCGACGGCCAGCATGGGCTGGTGGAATCCTCATACGAGGTGCTCGACGCCTACCGGATGTTCGCCCATGACCGCGGCTGGAACCGGTCGCTGTCGGACGCTGTCAAGAACGGCCTCACCGCCGAGGCCGCTGTCGAACGCGTGCGCTCCGAGCATCGCGCGCGCCTGGCCCAGGCCCGTGATCCCTATCTGCGCGAACGGCTGCACGACCTCGAAGACCTGAACGACCGTCTGCTCCGGCACCTGTCCGGCGACGGCCAGATCGCCCGCGACCTGCCGGAAGGCGCGATCCTGATCGCCCGCAACCTCGGGCCGGCCGACCTTCTGGAGTACGACCGCACCCGCCTCCGTGGCTTGCTGCTCGAGGAAGGCTCGGCGGCCAGCCACGCCGCCATCGTCGCCCGCGCCCTCGATATCCCCTGCGTCGGCCGCCTGGCGGGCCTGCGCGACCGGCTGTCCGAAGGCGATCAGGTGATCGTCGACGCAGAGGCGGGCGAGGCCTATCTGCGGCCCCGCCCTGACGTGGTCCAGGTGATCCAGGCGCGGATCGACGTGCGCGCCCAACGCCGCGCCGAGTTCGCCAAATTGCGCGACACCCCGGCCTTCACCCGCGACGGCGCGAAAATCACCTTGATGATGAACGCCGGCCTGGACGTCGATCTGGAGATCCTGGCCGAGACCGGCGCGGAGGGCATCGGGCTGTTCCGCACCGAGTTCCAGTTCATGGTCGCCGAGCAGATGCCGCGGTTCAACGCCCAAGCCGCCCTCTACGAGCGGGTGATGGACCGCGCGGGCGACCTGCCGGTGACCTTCCGCACTTTGGATCTCGGCGGCGACAAGGTGCTTCCCTACCTTGAAGCCGAGCGCGAGGAGAACCCGGCCCTCGGCTGGCGGGCGATCCGCATGGGCCTCGACCGGCCGGCGCTCCTGCGCCTGCAGTTGCGCGCCCTCATTGCGGCGTCCCATGGCCGGCCGCTGCGCGTGATGTTTCCCTTGGTGACCACGGTGGACGAGTTCCGCGCGGCCCGCGCCGTCATGGACATGGAACTGGCATGGGCTGAGCGCCGCGGCCGGCCCGCGCCCTCGCGGCTCGAAGTCGGCGCGATGATCGAGGCGCCGGCCCTGCTGTGGCACCTGGACGCCCTGCTGCCGATGACCGACTTCGTCAGCGTCGGCACCAACGACCTTATGCAGTATCTGTTCGCCGCCGACCGCGGCAACGCCCGCGTCGCCGACCGCTATGATCCGCTCTCGCCGCCGGCGCTGCGCGCGCTGCAGGTGATCCAACAGGCCTGCGCCGAGACGGGCACGCCGGTCTCGGTCTGTGGAGAGATGGCGGGTCGGCCGCTGGAGGCCTTCGCCCTTGTGGCGCTCGGCTTTGAGCGTCTGTCCATGCCCCCGGCCGGCGTCGGGCCCGTCAAGCAGATGATCCTGACCTGCGATCGCGAAGCCGCGCGACGGGGGGTCACTAGTCTCATAAAGGGCGGGGCCGGATCCGTGCGCAACGAAATAGAAACACTCGCGCGCAAAATCTCGGCGGCCGTCTAATCAGCGCTCGACTCGCCGCGACGCGCGGGCGGCGTCATTGAACTGCGCACGAACGCGTGATACCGGGACTTCATCGGAGGCTTCTACTTGCAGCCTTCAATCTTAACCGTCGCAACAGCTTGGCTTTACTAGGGCTGCGCGATCATTTGAGGCAGGGCGGGCCGATGGCGCTCGACACCGGCAGATTGAGCGAAGTTCCGTCCCTGACGGAGACCAGCGGCGTAGGCGAGGCGCTAAAGCAAATCCGACTCTTCCGCGGCCTGTCGCTGGAGGATGTCGCCCACTCCACGCGCATCCGCCGGGTCTACCTCGAGGCGATCGAGAGCATGCGCCTGGACGCGCTGCCGTCGCGCCCCTTCACGATCGGCTATGTGCGCGCCTACGCCCAGGCCCTGGGCGTCAGCCCAGACACCGCCGTCGAACGCTTCCGAAAAGAGCACCCCGCTCAGGACGAGCCCCTACGCGCTCCGGTGGGGGTCACCAAGGGCCCGGACCCGCGCCTGACGGTCATCCTGGTGGGGGCTTTGGTGGTGTTGGGCGCCTTCGTCGCCTGGAACGTCATCCAGCGGATCAGCAACGCGCCTGAGCCCAAGGCCCGCCCGACCGTCGCCGCACGGGTTGTCCCGGCGGGTCAGGCGGCGCAGTCTGGTCCCGTCGCGCTCGGCGCGCCCTTGCCGCCGCCCATGGAATCCACCACGCCCGACCTCTATGAGACGCCGGGCCTGGCCGCCGCCGTCCCCGGCGCCAATGGCCTCATGACGCTTGACGGGGCGCCGGTCGATCTCGCCACAGCGCCGCAAGCCGCGGCGCCGACCGGCTTGCGCCTGGCGCCGACCTTTGTGGCCGATGATGGCGCAATCTATGGCGCGCCCGCCCAGTCCGGTGCGACGCTGGTTCTGCAAGCGCTTAAGGCTGCGCCGCTCGTGGTCAAGAGTCATGGCGGCGCCGTCTATTTCGCCCGCCAACTGGCGAAGGGCGAAGCCTATCGCGCGCCCCCCCTGCCGGGCGTCATCGTCGAGACCGCCGATCCGCACGCCTTCCAGGTGTTTGTCGGCGGCCAATCGAAGGGCCTCCTGGCGCAGAGCCACAGCGAGCTGAAGTCTCTGGCCGGCGCGACGAAACCCGCAAAACCGGCACGACCCGGCGCTTGACGCCCCGAGATCCTGGCGCCTCGCTCCTTGCGCCTTGGTGCTTTCGGGGAAAGGTCCTATTTTCTGACCATGAGCGCCGATCACACCTCCGTCCGCCCCTGGCGCGCGATCGCCCGGCGACCCTCGCGCAAGATCCGCGTCGGCGCCGTCGAGGTTGGCGGCGACGCGCCGATCTCGGTCCAGTCGATGACCAATACCCTGACCGCCGACGCCAAGGCGACGATCGAGCAGGTCCGTCAACTGGAGGAGGCCGGCGCCGACATCGTCCGGGTCTCCTGCCCCGACGAGGCCTCGACCGCGGCCTTCAGCGAGATCGTCAGGGCTGCGAAAGTCCCCCTCGTCGCCGATATCCACTTTCACTACAAACGCGCCATCGAGGCCGCCAAGGCCGGCGCGGCCTGCCTGCGGATCAACCCCGGCAACATCGGCTCGCCCGCCAGGGTGCGCGAAGTCATCCAGGCCGCCCGCGACTACGGCTGCTCCATGCGGATTGGCGTCAACGCCGGCTCCCTTGAGCCGCACCTCCTGGAAAAGTACGGCGAGCCCTGCCCCGATGCGATGGTCGAGAGCGCGCTGGACCATGCCCGGATCCTGCAGGATCACGACTTCCACGAATTCAAGATCAGCGTGAAAGCGTCTGACCTGTTCATGACGGTGGCGGCCTACCAGCAACTGTCGGAAGCCATCGACTGTCCGCTGCATATCGGCGTCACCGAGGCCGGCGGTTTGCGCACAGGCACGGTGAAATCCTCCATCGGCATGGGCGCGCTGCTCTGGGCCGGCATCGGCGACACCTTGCGCGTGTCGCTGGCCGCTGACCCGGTCGAGGAGGTGAAGGTCGGCTTCGAGATGCTCAAGTCGCTGGGCCTGCGCCACCGCGGCGTCAACATCATAGCCTGCCCGTCCTGCGCCCGTCAGGGCTTCAATGTCATCGCCACGGTGGAGAAACTGGAGCAGCGCCTCGCCCATATACCGACCTCGCTCAGCCTCTCGATCATCGGCTGCGTGGTGAATGGACCCGGCGAGGCCCTGATGACCGATGTCGGCTTCACGGGCGGCGGCAAGGGCGCGGGCATGGTCTATGTGGCCGGCCGGCCGGACCACAAAATGGACAACGACAAGATGGTGGACCACATCGTCGAACTGGTTGAAGCCAAGGCTGCGGAACTGGAAGCGGCCCGGCTCGCTCCGTCTCTGCAACCCGCTGAGTAGGAGCATCCGATGGCCATTGCCGGCGACTGGAAGATCACAATCGCAACGCCGATGGGACCGCAGGAAGCGGACCTCGCGATCAAACCCGCCGGTGACGCCTTCACCGGCAGCATCGGCGGCGGAATGATCGAAGCCCGGGACATCGCGGGGACGATCGATGGCGAGACGGCGAGCTTCAGTCTGGACATCACCCAGCCCATGCCGCTGACCATCGACGTCAAGGTCACCGCCAACGGCGACGCGCTTGAAGGGGCCGCCAAGCTCGGCATGTTCGGCGACGCCAAGGTCAGCGGCCAACGCGCCTAGGCGCGCCCGTCCTGAGGCCCGCCCTAGGGGTTGGCGCGGATCGCGCGGTCCATCCAGTCGGCGTACGGAGCCTGCCTCCGTGCGAGGAGCGCCTGCGCCGGCGACGCCAACTTGACCACCGCCGGCTTTTTGGCCGCCGGCCTGTCGATCACAGGCGACTTGCTCGTGAAGTTCGGCTGCGAATTCACCGCTGAGAGGTAAAGGCCGACCGAGGCCAGAAACGCCAGGCCGACCATGGCCGCGACCGCAGCCGCGAGGACGCTCGCGTTTGCCCCGCGATCGGCGGTCATGACGGTCATAAGCTTGCCCCAAACTCTACTCAGCAACTTATTCAGGAACCTCGCCGGCGATTTGTGACAAAACGCAGGTTCAGATTAATTTTCTCCCTTCACCGCTTCCCCGGCTGAATTCGCGGCCTCGCCGACGCTTCGGGCGGCGCCTTCGGCGCTATTGGCGACGCTGGACGCCGCGGACGTCACCGCATCGGTCCGGACCGCGTCGTTGCGGCTGGCCGACATGAAGTAGAAGCCAGCGATCACGACAGCCGCCAGAACAGCGATGGCGATAATGATCCCGGCGACGCCCGCGCCGCCGCCGCTGCGCTCGACATAAACGGTCCGGCCTTCTTCGGTCTTGGTGGGCATGGGGTGGTCTCCTAGGCGCTCTTCGCCAGCGCATGGCGTGGTTGAGCCGATCGTCCCGACGAGCAAACGGGGATCAGCGACCGTCGTTCCCCCGCGCCATCAGTTGGCGACACGCCGCGCAGGCGATAGGACAGGCGCCCAACGCTCATGGATATACGGCGCAGTGCGACTTCCCCAGGCCAGGCTCGAACAGGTGCTCGATCGCTTCCGCGAGATCGAGGCGCGCATGGGCGCGGCGTCAGACGGCGCCGAGATCGTTCGGCTGTCCAAGGAGCATGCCGAGCTTCGACCGGTCGCCGAGGCGGCGGAGGCCCTCGCCCGCGCGCGCGCCGAAGCGCCGGAGCTTGAGGAGATGGCGGCCGGCGGCGACCCTGACATGGCGACCCTAGCCCGCGGCGAACTGGAGGCGCTGAAGGAACGACTGCCGCAGATGGAGCACGCCGTCGCGCTCCTGCTGGCGCCCAAAGACCGTGATGAAAACGCCTCGGCGATCCTGGAAGTGCGCGCCGGAACCGGCGGCGATGAGGCGGCGCTGTTCGCGGGCGATCTCTTCCGCATGTACCAGCGCTACGCCCAGACGCAGGGATGGAAGGTGGAGATCGACAGCGTCTCAGAAGGCGAGGTCGGCGGTTACAAGGAAATCGTCGCCTCGGTCACCGGCGACGGGGTCTTCGGCCGGCTGAAATTCGAAAGCGGCGTGCACCGGGTGCAGCGCGTGCCCGAGACCGAGGCCGGCGGGCGTATCCACACCTCGGCCGCCACGGTGGCGGTGTTGCCCGAGCCTGAAGATGTGGAGATCGAGATCAACGACGGCGACCTGCGGATCGACACCTATCGCTCATCGGGCGCCGGCGGTCAGCACGTCAACAAGACCGATTCCGCGGTGCGCATCACCCACCTGCCGACCGGGGTAGTGGTCACAAGTTCAGAAAAATCCCAGCACCAGAACCGGGCCCGCGCCATGAAGGCGTTGAAGGTCAAGCTCTACGACATGCAGCGCGAAGCGCTCGATACGGCGCGGTCGGACGCGCGCAAGAGCCAGGTTGGGTCGGGCGATCGCTCAGAGCGGATCCGCACCTACAACTTCCCGCAAGGGCGGATCACCGACCACCGTATCAACCTCACCCTCTACAACCTGCCCAAGGTGCTGGAGGGCGAGGCGCTTGACGAGGTCATCAATCCCCTGATCGCCGAGGACCAGGCCGCCCGGCTGGCGGCCCTTGAGGACGAATTCTAGTTCTGGACAACTCTAGTCCTGGCCAGCCTTCCAGCGGAGTGCTGAAAGCGGGCGGGCGACGAGGTCGCCATGATCCGAAACCCAGGCGCAGCCGGGCTCCAGCTTGACGACGGTGAAGATCGGCGCGCCGCCAGCCTCAAAGGCGACTCGGTCGCCGATATTGAGGGCGTCCGGGCGGGCGGGGTCGATGGCGGTCCAATGAATGGCCTGTTGCATGGCGCATCTCCAGGCGTCGCGGGAGCGCGACGTAGGATGAGCTTGCGCCTCAGGACCTGATGAAAGGTTGATCAGGGCGGTTAGCCGCCGTTCATCCCTCGGACTTCGGCAGCGGCTGCGGCTTGCGGCGCAGGAGGCTTCGACCCTGACGCCCAAGGTCGCCCCTAAGAACGCCGAACATCTTGCGCACGCCCGCGAACGCCAGTCCGACCGTATCGGCCATCGCCGCGCCGCGCTCGCCCATGGGCTTGGGCGCGCCCGAGGTTGAGTCAAGCGCGGTCTGGTGCTCGATTTCTGCGTTCAGTTCCGCGCCGAGCAACACCACCATGACTGAGAACCAGATCCACATCATGAAGCCGATCACCGCGCCGAGCGAACCGTAGGTCGCGTCATAGTGCGCGATATTGTTCACGTACCAGGAGAACCCAAGCGAACCGCCAATCCAGGCGACGGAAGCGAAGACCGAGCCCCAGATCACCCAGCGCCACTGCGCGCGCGCGCGCGACGGCCCATAGCGATAGACGAAAGCGAACCCCAAACCCGCCACCAGCAACAGCACAAGCCAACGAACCGGGATCAGCCATTGGATGCTTTCCCCCAGGCCGACAAATCCCGCGGCCAGTGGCGCGGCGACCAGGATCGCCGTGACCACGGACAAGAACAGCAGCGCGCCGAAGGTGAAGCCCAGGGTCAGGACCCTGCGATAGAAGAAGTTGCGCCGCTCCTCCTCGTCATAGGCGACGTTCAGACCGTCGAAGAGGGCGTTCATGCCGGCGTTCGCGCTCCAGAGAGACAGCAATAGCGAGACGGCGAAGGCGAAGGACAGGTTGCTTTGCTTTTCCGCCACCAGTCGCCCCATCTGGTCGCCCACCAGGCTCAGCACCTCGCGCGGCGCAAAGACCGCCAGCTGATCCAACTGCTGGCTTACCGCGCCCACGTCGGCGAACAGGCCGTAGAGCGAGACAAAGGCGCCGACCCCTGGGAAGATCGCCAGGAGCAGATAAAATGTCACGCCCCCGGCGACCGCAGGCAGCCGATCGGCGCCGATCTCCCGCCATGTGCGCCAGGCGATGTCGCGCCAACCCAGCCAGGGAATGTGATGCGGCTGCGCCGCCAGCCGGCCACGGCCCGGCTCCGCCGTTTCGAAGTGTTCGGGAGAGGCCACGACGGGCTTGGAGAGCCCGGGCTGGACATCCTCCTGCACCACCAAGGGCCGAGGCCCTCTCAGCCACAGGGCGCCGACCACGGCCAAGCCAAGCCATGGCGCCACACTGGCCACGCCCCGGGCGACGGAGCCGGCGGTGAAGCGGCTGGCGCGCAGCGGCGCATTCTGCAGGTTTGAGGACTTGGGACGCGGCATGGCTGCGCTTCAAACCCTCGCCGAACACGCCTGTTCCCGCGAGCCTCTTCAGGCGCTTGCGACCCTGGCGCCCATGCGGCACAAGGCCAGGCTTGGACAACAGCCATGAGCGCGCGCGATGAGCGGCAAGGTCGCCTCAATCTGGCGCTATCCGGTTAAGGGCTTTACGCCGGAAGCGCTCGACGCGGTTGAGATCGCGCCAGGTCGCGGGTTTCCCAACGATCGCATCTACGCCGTCGAGAACGGACCTAGCGGATTTGATCCGCAGAATCCCGCCTTCGTCTCCAAGCACAAGTTCGCCGTCCTGGCCGCCATCCCGCAGGTCGCCGCGGCCCGCACCGCCTACGACGAGCGAACCCAGACCCTGAACGCCTCCGCGCCTGGCCACCCCGACATCCAGGCGCGGCTCGCAGATCCTGCGGGGCGTGAAGCCTTCACAGCATGGCTCGCCAAATTGATCGGCGCCGACGCGATCCGCGGGCCGCTAAGGGTGGTCGAGGGTCCGGGCCACCACTTCACCGACAACCCCCTGGGCCAGGTCTCGATCGTCAACCTCGAGAGCGTGCGCGAGCTCGGCCAGCGCATGGGCTGCGAGATCGATCCCCTGCGCTTCCGCGCCAATGTCTATGTGGAAGGCTGGCCGGCCTGGGCCGAGCTCGGCTGGGCTGGACGGTCGCTGCGGGTGGGCGGCGTCGAGACCACTGTCTTCAAGTCGATCGTCCGCTGCCTCGCCACCCACGTGGACCCGCAGACGGCCGAGCGCGATATAGAAGTCACCCGCGCCCTGTTCGACCACTACGGCCACGTGTTCTGCGGCGTCTATGTGCGCGCGGACCGCGCCGGCGCCGTCCAGGTCGGCGACGGCTGTCCAGAACCCCTTGCCCAGGACGTCCCATGAGCGACTCGTCTCCTCCTGAAAACTTGGTTCAGGCCTGGAAATCCGCCAAGAGCCGCCTCGAGGCCGCCGGCGTCCCCGGCCCCGTCATCGATGCCCGCCTTCTCGTCGAGGCCGCCGCCGACGCCACGCGCGCCGACATTGTCACCGACCCTCACCGGCCGCTGACCGAGGCGCAGTCGGCGACCCTGGCGGACTACATTGACCGCCGCACGCGGCGCGAGCCGGTCAGCCACATCCTCGGCCGCAAGGGCTTCTGGAAGATCATGCTGTCCGTGACGCCGGACGTCCTGACGCCGCGGCCCGACACTGAGACCGTGGTCGAGGTCGCCCTGCGCGATTTCCCCGAGCAGGCCGCCTGGTCGATCCTCGACCTGGGCGTGGGCTCCGGTGCGATCATCCTCTCACTGCTGGCCGAACGCCCCGCCGCCAAGGGCCTGGGCATTGACGTCTCCGAAGAAGCCCTCGCGGTGGCGCGGGAAAACGCTTCCAACCTGGGCCTCGCCAGCAAGCTCGCTCTCCTGCGCGGCGACTGGACCGCGGGCCTCGGCGACGCGAGCTTCGACCTCGTGGTCTCCAACCCGCCCTATATCGCCACCGACGTGATCGAGACGCTCGACCCGGAAGTTCGTGACCATGAGCCCCGGTTGGCGCTCGAAGGCGGCGCTGACGGCCTCGACGCCTATCGGACGCTGGCGCCGGAGATCCTGCGGGTGCTGAAACCGATGGGCCGCTTCGTCGTCGAGATCGGCTATGACCAGAAGGACGCGGTGGAGTCCCTGTTCCGGGCCGCCGGCGGCAGTGAGGTCCAGACGATCCGCGACCTCTCCGACCGAGACCGCGTTGTCACAGGCTTCAAGAACCCCTTGGCAACCGGGGTGTGAGCGGCTACATCACATTCGTCTCCACCCACCTTCGGATACCGGACGAGCGCCCCTTGAGGGTCGCCGCCGCGAAACGGCAGGCGCGGCGCTTCTCACCAGGCATTTCGCCAAGAGCACGGGCGGGGACTTAGGATCACCTTGTATTTCCGCTGGGCTTAAGGCTTGGCGCTTAGGAAGGTCACGCGGTTCCCCGACATGCGGCTCCGGCCCCGGGGAGAGTCCAGGCGGTTATAATAATGCGAGATTTCAAGGGTATGAAGCGCCAGCGTGGGCGCAACCGCGGTGGCGGAAGCAGCGGGGGCAAGCCCCAGCAGCAGAACGCCAATCGGGCCTTCGACTCCAACGGTCCTGAAGGCGTCAAGGTGCGCGGAGCCGCCCAGCACGTCTTCGAAAAGTACCAGCAACTGGCGCGCGACGCCTCCTCGGCCGGGGACCGTGTCCTCGCCGAGAATTATCTGCAGCACGCCGAACACTATTTCCGTCTGCTGCGCGCCATGCAGCCGAACCGGCCGGCGTCGGAATTCCTGGTCCGCGACCAGTTCTCCTCCGGCTTCGACATCGACTTCGAGGACGAAGGCGCCCAGGCCCAGGCCCAGGCCGCCGACGAAGCGGCCGCCGAGGCCCAGCAGAACCCACAGCAGCCTGAAGCCGAAAGCGCCGAACGCTCGGCCTGGCAGGGCGACCGGCCCCGCGAGGAGCGCCAACGCGAAGATCGGTCCCGGGAAGACCGTCAGCGCGACGACCGCCCGCGCAACTTCGACAATGGCCAGAACGGCCAGCAGCGCAGCCGCTGGCGCGACGACCGCGGCGAGCGCACCGATCGCAACTTCGATCGTCCCCGTGATGAGCGTCCCCGTGAGGATCGGGCCCGTGAAGATCGCCCGCGCGACGACCGCCCGCGTGAAGATCGCCAGCGCGATGAACGTCCCCGCGAAGATCGCGCCCAGCGTGAAGACCGCGGGCCGCGTGAGGATCGCCCGCAGCGTGAAGACCGCGCGCCGCGCGAGGATCGCGTCCGCGAGGATCGTCCCGAGGTCGAGGAACGCCGTGGTCCGGTGCTGCGCGACGCTGACGGCGGCGAGAGCCATGCGCCGGCCTTCCTGAGCGCGGCCCCCGCCCCGCGTCCCGAACTTCGGGCCGAGCCGCGGACCGAAGCGAGTGAGGAAGAGCCGGCCCGTCGCCCGCGCCGTGCGCCGCGCGCCGCCAAGCCGGCCCGCGATCGGGACACCGAAGAAGCATAGCGGCTGCTCGCCGTCGCCTAACCGACGGTTGCGATAGCCTGGAAAGGCGCGTTAGCTGAGGCCATGGGATCGGCATGCCATCATCACGAGGCCGAAGACGGGCCGGGCCTCGCCGATGGCGCCCTGGCCAGCGCGCTCGCGGCCGCGGAAATGCGCTGCGTCACCACCGCCGAACGGCTGACGCCGCCGCGCCGGCGCGTGCTGGAGTTGTTGCTGCGAGCTGATGGTCCGCGCAAGGCCTACGACCTGATCGCCGACTTCGGTGAGAGCGGCGCCCCTGCCAAGCCGCCCACCGTCTATCGGGCGCTGGAGTTCCTTGAGCGCCTGGGCTTCGCCCACCGCATCGAGAGCATGAACGCCTATGTGCCCTGTCGGCTGAACACCGCCGAGCATCGGGCCGCATTTCTGATCTGCGAATGCTGTGGCGCGGCCGAGGAGTTCGAACCCGACTTCTCGGTTCAGATCGCCGCCGCTGCAGCTCGCGGTTATGAGCTCCGGGCCCTCAACCTGGAAGCCCGTGGCCTCTGCGCTGGCTGCCGGGCCGAGGCCTGACTTTGACTCTTTCCCCCGCTTCCGTGATCGAGGTCTGGAAGGATGCAGGGCCTGCGCAATGGTTCGCCAAGTCGCTGAGCTTCGACCAGGCGCTGCGCGCTCACTTTGAGGTCCCGCACTTCTTCGCCGCCTCGGGCGGCCACGACGACTGGGCGGAAACGGCGGACGGCGCGCTCGCCCTCCTGATCCTGCTGGATCAGATTCCGCGCAATCTGTTCCGCGAGTCCGGCCACGCCTTCGCCACCGACGGCAAGGCCCGCAAGATCGCCCGCGAGGCGATCGCCGCCGGCCACGATTTGTCGACCGAGCCGCTGCTCAGGCCCTTCTTCTACCTGCCCTTCGAACATGCCGAGGACCTGGCCGACCAGGACTTCGGCTTGGCGGCGATGGAACGCGGCGAGGTCGACCCCGACACCCTGAAATGGGGTCGCCTGCATCGCGACATCATCGTGCGCTTCGGCCGTTTCCCGCACCGCAACGCCGCTCTGGGCCGCATGACCACCCCCGAGGAACAGGCCTTCCTGGATGAGGGCGGCTTCGCCGGCTGAATTGTGGATGGGTTGGAGTTCAAACTCCGCCGCAAGCGCGAATCGGTTGAGCGTGCCGGTTGGAGACTTCGCGATGAACGCCCACGTTGAGATCAAGGTCGAAGCTGTCGATGCGCCTGCGCTCGAGCAGCCCTATCTCGACCTGCTTGCCGACATCCTGGTCAATGGCGTCGAACGCGGCGACCGCACGGGCGTTGGCACGCTCGGCGTCTTCGGCCGGCAGATGCGCTTTGATCTGGCCCGCGGCTTTCCGTTGCTGACCACCAAGAAAGTCCATCGCAAGTCGGTCGTCCTCGAGCTCCTCTGGTTCCTGCGGGGCGACACCAATGTCCGCTGGCTGCAGGAGCGAGGCGTCTCGATCTGGGATGAGTGGGCCGACGCCGAAGGCGAACTTGGCCCCGTCTACGGCCGCCAGTGGCGATCCTGGACCGCCCCGGACGGCAGGGTGATCGACCAGATCGCCAATGTCGTCGAGGCGATCCGCAAGAGCCCCTACAGCCGCCGGCATGTGGTCAGCGCCTGGAACCCGGCCGACGTGGACGACATGGCCCTTCCCCCCTGCCACTGCCTGTTCCAGTTCTTCGTGGCGGAAGGCAGACTGTCCTGCCAGCTCTACCAGCGTTCGGCCGATGTCTTCCTCGGCGTGCCCTTCAACATTGCCAGCTACGCCCTGCTGACGGCGATGATGGCCAAGGCGACGGGCCTTCTGCCTGGTGAGTTCATCCACACACTGGGCGACGCGCACCTCTATCTGAACCACGTCGAGCAAGCGAAGCTGCAACTGACCCGCGCGCCCATGGCCGCCCCGGTGCTGACCCTGGCCGACAAGACCGAGCTCTTCGACTTCACCTTTGAAGACGTGACGCTCAGCGGCTACCGCGCCCATCCGGCGATATCCGCGCCGATCGCCGTCTAGCGCATGCCCGTCATCCTCTCGGCGGGGCCGATCGCGCGCGACCGCAACGGCGTCATCGGCAAGGGCGGCGCCCTGCCCTGGCGACTGAAATCCGACATGGCGATCTTCCGCGCCGTCACCATGGGCAAGCCGGTCATCATGGGCCGCAAGACCTGGGACAGCCTGCCCAAGAAGCCGCTGGTGGGTCGCACCAACATCGTCCTTTCGCGCGACGGCTCATTCGAACCGCAGGGCGCGATTGTCTGCGAGACCTTTTCGGAGGCTTTCGGCATCGGCCGCGACCAGGCCGAGGATGACAGCCGCGACGAGGTCTGCGTGATCGGCGGCGCGTCGATCTTCGAACTGGCTCTGGCCCGCGCCCGGCGGCTTTACCTCACCGAGGTCGACGCCGAGGTCGAAGGCGACGTGCGCCTGTCACCGATCGACGAGACCGGATGGCGCGAGGTCCGCACGCAGCATTACCCAGCTTCGGACGACGACCAATACGCCTTCACGTTCAGAGTGCTTGAGCGGGGTTAGCGCCGTTCTTCCCAGCCGGTGGCCACCCAGTTGTGGCCGCCGATATGGCGCGCTTCGATCACGCCGTCGGTGCGGGCCTTGGAGGTTCGGCGCGCCCGCAGCGACAGGCTGGTGAGCGCGAGCAGCGCGCTGGAGATCACCGCGAGGACCGCCACGGTGGCGGCGAAGAAGACGGCCAGAAGGACGCCCACGACCACGAAGGCCGCCATGGCCAGCGCCGCGCCAGCAGCGGACAGGCTGCGCAGGGCCGAGCCCTGACCGACGATGAAACTCTTCATCATGCTCTTCGACGTCCCTGAAGCTCCGCGGCGTCGCCAACGGGCCTGTAAACAATCCATGACAGTATGTCGGCGCCGGACCGCCCTGCGTCAACTGCGACCAGGGCTGGCGGGTTCAATCGCCGCATTATGCAGCGCCAACCAGGCCCTGAGCCCGGCGTTCGCGCATCGCTGCGTCGAAGGCGGCGTTGATCGCGGCCGCCTTGGCCTCGGCCACCTGGATGAACTCGTCGGGCAGGCCCCGCGCCCGGGCTCGGTCAGGATGGGCCTCCGACAGCTGGGCCTTCCAGGCGGCGCGCAGTTCGGCGTCCGGCGCATCATGAGGTACGCCCAGAATGACATAGGGATCGTTGGCGTCCGCGCCGAGGTGCGTGGCGCGGATGCGCCGGAACGTCAGCTCCGACTGACCGAACAGTTCTGACACTCGCTGCAGATAGGTCATCTCCTCGGCGGTCACGGCGCCGTCGGAGGTGGCGACAAAGAACAGGCCGTCGAGGACATCCTCAAGGATTTGCGGGCAACCGCGATAGCGCTTGGCCAGGCGCCGCGCATAGCTTTCGAAGCCGCGGGTCGTCTGGCGGGCCAGCTGGTACAGCCGCCGCACGTTGCCCTCGCTCTCCGGCTCGGCCTGGAAGATCTCTGAGAAGGCCAGATACTCGCCCGCGTCGGCGCGCCCATCGGCCTTGGCGAGCTTCGCGCCGAGCGCCGTCACCGCCGTTGAAAAGGCGGGGTCCTGGCCGGGGAGACCAGCCGGGCATTCGGCGCATTCCGCCTCGTCAAGATTGCGGACGGCAAGACCGGCGATGTTGCGCCAGAAGCTCATAGATGTTCGAAGGCCTCAAGAGTGTGGCCGCGGCAAGGCGATCTGCGGCGATGTCGGATCATAGGCCCAAACGCGCGGGCGCGGGGTTAAGTTTTGGACAGGCGGTGGCGCTTCTTCATCGATCGTGGCGGAACCTTCACCGACGTGATCGGCGTGGGCCCGGACAACGTCGAGACGACGCTCAAACTGCCATCCGCCTCACCGGCCTATGCGGACGCCGCCGTTGAGGCCATGCGCCGGATCCTGGGCGTCGCGCCGGCCGCGCCCTTCCCGGCCGAGCGGGTCGCGGCGGTCAAGATGGCCACCACCGTGGCCACCAACGCCCTGCTGGAACGCACCGGCGCCAAGACCCTGTTCGTCACCACCGAAGGCTTCGGCGACGTCCTGGCCATCGGCGATCAGATGCGGCCGGATCTCTTCGCCATCGACATCCAGCGCCCCGCGCCGCTCTACGCCGGCGTCGTCGAGGCGCGCGAACGACTGACCGCTGACGGCTCGGTCCAGCTGGCCCTGGATGAAGCCGACCTGGCCGCTCAATTCACCGCCGCGATCAGTGAAGGCTACGAGGCCTGCGCGATCGCCTTCCTGCACGCTGACCTCAATCCCACCCACGAACGGCTCGCCGCATCCCTGGCCCGGGCCGCTGGCTTCGCCTTTGTGGTCACTGGCGCGGAGGTCTCACCCCTGCCGCGATTCATTCCCCGGGCCGAGACCGCCGTCGCCGACGGCTATCTGACGCCGGCGCTGCAGGCCTATGTCCGGCGCGTGGCCGAGGCGATCGGCGATGCGCCCCTCTATTTCATGACCTCGGCCGGCGGTCTGGTGTCGGCCGAGGGTTTCCGCGGCCGCGACGCGGTTGTGTCCGGCCCGGCCGGCGGGGTGGTCGGCGTCGGCCGCACGGCGCTGGCGGCGGGCGGGGCGGCCACCCTCGGCTTCGACATGGGCGGCACCTCCACTGACGTCAGCCGCTTCGCCGGAACACTGGAGCGTCGCGACCGGGCCAAGGTCGCCGGCGTGAGGCTTCGAAGCCCGATGCTCGACGTCGAGACGGTCGCAGCGGGCGGCGGCTCCATCCTGTTGTTCGACGGCCTGCGCGCCCGCGTCGGCCCCGCAAGCGCCGGGGCCCGCCCAGGCCCCGCCTGCTACGGGCTAGGGGGGCCGGCGACGGTCACCGACGCCAATCTGGTTCTTGGCCGGCTTGATCCCGCGGCCTTTCCGGCGGTGTTCGGCGCCGGCGGCGACCAACAGCTGGACGTCGAGGCGGCGCGCGAGGCGCTGACCGACCTGGCTCTCGCCATGGGCCTGTCCGTCGAAGCCGCCGCCGAGGGCTTCCTCGCGGTGGCTGTCGAACAGATGGCCCAGGCGGTCGGTCGCATCTCCACCGAGCGCGGCTTTGACCCCCGCGACCATACCCTCACCGCATTCGGCGGCGCGGCCGGCCAGGTCGCCTGCCAGATGGCCGAGGCGCTGGGCGTCCGCGAAGTCCTTTGCCCACGCTACGCGAGTGTCCTGTCGGCCTGGGGTGTCGGACAGGCGCAGGTCACAGCCTTGCGGCAGGCGGGCGTCGAGCAGCCGCTCAGTCCGGGCGGGCTCGCCGCCGCCGACGCCGCCTTCAAGGCGCTCGAGGGCGAAGCTCACGCCGATCTCGCCCGCCAAGGGGCGCGGGCCGGCGAAACGCGTCGGAGGCTGAGGCTGCGTTACGACGGGGCCGACGCGGAGCTATCGGTCCCGCCCGGGACCGAGGCGGAGGTTCGCGCAGCCTTCGAAACCGCGCACCGCCGGCTCTTCGGCTTCGCCGAGCCCGACCGAACGATCCTGATCGCCGCTGTAGAGGCCGAGGCCACCTCCCAGAGTGACGCCGTCGAAGTCACGACCGTCTCGACGCCGGCGCGCCCTGGAGAGCCGAAAGCCGACACGAGGCTCTATGTCGACGGCGCCTGGCGGGACGCGCCGATTGTCGACGCCGACGACCTTTCGACCCTCGACGGGCCCGCGCTGATCCTGCGCCACGACACCCAGATCGCGCTGCTGGCGGGTTGGCGAGCGACAGCGCGGGACGGAGGCCTGATCCGGCTCTCGCGCCTGGCTGATGCGCCGCGCGCCGCGCCAACTGACCAGGACGTCGCCGATCCGGTGACCCTGGAGCTGTTCAACCGCCGCTTCATGGGCGTCGCCGAAGCCATGGGCGCGGCCCTCGAGCGCACGGCCCAGTCCGTGAACATCAAGGAGCGCCTGGATTTCTCCTGCGCGCTTTTTGACCCGCAGGGCGGTCTGGTGGCCAATGCGCCGCACATGCCGGTCCACCTGGGCAGCATGGGGGCCTCTGTCCGCGCCGTGCGCGCGCGCCATCCGACCCTGCGGCCGGGCGAGGCCTTCGCACTGAACAATCCCTACGCCGGCGGCACCCACCTGCCGGACATCACCGTCGTAGCCCCGATATTCCTCGATCCCGCAGACGCTGAGCCCGCCTTCTATGTCGCCGCGCGCGGGCATCACGCCGACGTGGGCGGCGTTCAGCCGGGCTCAATGCCGCCCTTCTCGACAGATATCGGCCAGGAAGGGGTGATGCTGGACGCCCTGCCGATCATGCGCGACGGCGCCTTCCTGACCGACGCGGTGCGGGCGGCCCTGACAGCGGGGGCCTGGCCGGCGCGTCTGCCGGAGCGCAATATCGCAGACCTCAAGGCCCAGATCGCCGCCTGCGAGGCCGGCGCTGCGGCTGTCCTGGCGATGATCGCGGCCCACGGCGCGGCGACCGTCACGCGCTATATGGGCTTCGTACAGCGCAACGCCGCCCAGGCGGTCCGCCGCGCGCTCGGCCGCCTGCACGATGGCGAATCCCGCGTGCCCATGGACGGCGGCGGCGAAATCGCTGTCACCGTGCGCGTCGAAGGCGATCACGCCATCCTCGATTTCACGGCGAGCAGCGACCAGCTCGGCTCGAACTTCAATGCGCCCGCGGCGATCGTGGATGCAGCGGTCCTCTACGTGTTCCGCACGCTGGTGAATGACGACATCCCGCTGAACGCCGGCTGCCTGGAGCCACTGGAAGTGCGCACCCGGCCAGGCTCCCTGCTCGACCCCCGCCCGCCGGCCGCCGTCGTCGCCGGCAATGTCGAGACCAGCCAGCACGTGGTCGACGCCCTCTATGCGGCGCTGGGCGTGATGGCCAACGCCCAGGGCTCGATGAACAATTTCACGTTCGGCGACGCGACCCGGCAATATTACGAGACCCTGTGCGGCGGCGCCGGGGCAAGCGCCCGCGCCGATGGCGAGAGCGCCGTCCACACGCACATGACGAACTCGCGCCTCACCGATCCTGAGATCCTGGAGCGGCGGTTCCCCGTGCGCCTCGAGCGCTTCGCCATTCGCCGCGGGTCCGGCGGAACGGGCGTCCATCGCGGCGGCGACGGGGCGCTCCGTCGTCTGCGGTTCCTAAGTCCTATACAGGCGGCCCTCCTCTCCACCCGGCGCATCCACGCGCCGCAGGGCCTCGCAGGCGGCGGCGCGGGCGCGACCGGCGCTCAGCGTTTGCTCCGGGCCGATGGCGCCGTTACAGAACTCGGCGGCTGCTTCGCGCTGGAGTTGCACGCTGGCGACGCCATCGAGATCGAGACCCCGGGGGGCGGGGGTTTCGGGTCGGCGGCGAACGTTGAAAATCAAAACACCTCGTGAGGCGTCCGATGTCCGCTCTACTTTTCGCCCTCGCCCTGCTCGCTCAGGACGCAACCCTGACCACCGCCGCGTCAGAGACGCCCGCCGCCGCGCCCGGCCTGCCGCGTGGCGCGCCGCGGGACGATTATCAACTGGTCGCCTGGTGCTATGGGGCGTTGCGCGGCTACGTCGATCTCTATGACGAAGTGATGCCGGAGGTCACGCGGATCGAGACCACCTACCGCGCGCCAGGTTCCTCTCTCGCCGCCGACCTCAAGGTTTACGCCGACCAGCGCAGTCAGGGACGCAAGGACCTCGTGCGGTTCCAGGCGGCGCTGACCGCGGCCGAGAAGGCCTCCATGCGGCCGCTGAACGCCCAGGGCGGCGAGGCCGTCCGCCGCGGTCGCAATGTCTGGTCGTCCGGCCCCGATGTCAGCAAGGCGCGCAAGGCCCAGGAGTGGATGAGTTGGTCTCTGCCCGCGGTCTGCGGCACGACCGCGGATGCGCTGCAGACGCGTTCGGCGCTGATGGCGCCGGCGCTGCGGGCCAATACAGACGCCCCGCCGGCGACCGAGCCGCCGCCGGCCAACATCGAGACCGCCGCTGCGCCTGTCGAGCCAGTGCCCGCCTCCCCTGCGTCGGAAGCCGCGACGCCTTCAGCCGCGTCCGCGGAACCTGCGTCCGGGCCCGTCGTCATCGAGGACGCTCCGGCGGCGGGCGCGTCTGAAGCGCCGTCCGAAGGCCAAGAGCGGCCTTGGACGCGTCGGATGAAAAGGCGGCAGGAGGCGCTCGGCCGGCCAGCGGCGGAATAACCCCGTTGGCGGATCGAAAACCCGGCTTGGCCGTTAGGTAAGGCGACCCTCCATCTTAAGGATCGCCCATGGCCTACGCCCGCAAGAAGCTGCCTGTATTCCCCGGCGAAGGCCAAATCCGCTTTCGGGGATTCCAGGGGCCGACGGCCTATGAGATCACGGGCGATCCCTCGACTCTGCGCCTGGGCCCGCTACGCCTGCGCGGCTGGGCCAGCCTCGACGCGGAACTGGCTCAGGAAGCCTTCCGCGCCGGCGAAGCCGAGCTGACCCTGGAGAACGGGGCCCACTACCGCTTGACCGTGATTGGCCACACGACCGGCAGCGATGTCGTCTACTTCGAGATGCGCATCTAGCGTTTCCGTTTAGGAAGCAATCTGCTTCCTGCCCCGATCTTTATCTCTTCATCGGCGAGATTATGTTGTCCTCAACAGAGGCGCTGGCCGACGCCGGCGCGGAGGATGACCGATGATTGAACGCCGTAACTTCAGCGACCTGGGCGGCGCCGACCATGGCTGGCTCAAGGCCCGCCATCACTTCTCGTTCGCCGACTATCATGACGCCGACCGGATGAGCTGGGGGCCGATCCGCGTCTGGAACGACGACGAGATCGCGCCGAACTCAGGCTTCCCGCCGCACCCTCACGCCGACATGGAAATCATCACCTATGTCCGCGACGGGGCGATCACCCATCAGGACAGCCTGGGCAACAAGGGCCGCACTGAAGCCGGCGACGTTCAGGTGATGAGCGCGGGCTCCGGCATCCGCCATGCCGAATATAACCTTGAGCCCGACGTCACCCGCCTGTTTCAGATTTGGATCATTCCGACCCAGCGCGGCGGCGAGCCGACGTGGGGCGCCCGGCCCTTCCCCAAGGGCGTGCGCGCCGGCCAGTTCGTGGCGCTCGCCAGCGGCGTCGAGGGCGACGACGACGCCCTGCCGATCCGCACAGACGCTCGCGTCCTGGGCGCGACCCTGAAGGCCGGTGAAACCACGGAGTATCCGATCGGCGCGTCCCGCTTCGGCTACCTGGTCCCGGCGGTCGGGCGCATCAGCGTCAACGGGATCGAACTGGGCGCCCGCGACGGGGCCGCCATTCGTGATGAGGCGGTGCTCAAGGTCACGGCGCTCGAAGACGCCGAGATCGTCCTGGTGGACGCGGCCTAGCCTTCGCCCTTGATGTAGGGCTCGACCGATCCGTTGAGCTTCATCGTCAAGGGATTGCCCTTGCGGTCGCGCGCCGCAAGGGCGACGCGGATCCAGCCTTCGCTGACGCAATACTCGTCCACGTTGGTCTTTTCTTCGCCCTTGAAGCGAATGCCGACGCCCTGCTGCAACAGGGCCTCGTCGTAATAGGGGCTGCCGGGGTTAGTCGACAGACGGTCGGGCAAGGCCGGCAGGGCGGGCATGTCTTCGCTCATGGCCGGCGAGGTCGCACGAGCCGCGGTTTCGATCAAGCCCGCAGCAAAAAGCCCGCCTCCCGTTATCGGGGGCGGGCTTTCCGCATCCTGCCATGTCTCAGCGAGCGGCGAGGGTCACCGACCGGGCGGCCTTGGAAGCCAGTTGCTGGTCGCGGGCGAGGCTCGCCTGGTCGGCGATCTCTTCGCGGACGGCGCCTTCGCAGGCTGCCATTTGCGACATGCTGCGGTTGAAGCAGAGCTTACGGACGGCGCCGTCGGCGCGGGTCTTGAGGACCAGCTGGCCGTCGATGCTGTTCAGGTCGATGTCGGAGACGCGGATGCGAGCGGCGGGTTGCTCGGCGGCTGCGGCGTGGGTCGCGACGGCGGCGATCGGCACAAAGGCCAGGGCCAGGGCGGCGACGGTGGCGATGCGGGTGGTCAGCGTGTTCATGGTGTTCAGTCCCTCGTTTGAATGTCTTGGCGGGGCGTGTCCCGCCGCTGAGGAAATGAATACTTCCACGGCTTCTGAAAGTCCCGTGAATAGGTCGTAATGACTTCGATTTAAGAATATTACTCTGCATTCATTACATGCGATTTAGTTTGTTACTTGGCGTTCACTTTTGTGCGCCCCCGCGTCGGAACGCGGGACCGCCGACCGTCCTTGAAGGACGAACGACCCAAAGGAGCTCGCGATGCAGAAGATCCGCACCTGCCTGTGGTTCAACGGAAACGCCCCCGAGGCCATGGCCTTTTACCAGTCGGTATTTCCCGGCCCCGCCGGCAAGCTGACCTACTTCACCACCGACACCGACCATGGCGAGAAGGGCAAGGTGCTCACCGCCGAGTGGGAGATGGCCGGCGTCGAATTCATGGCGATCAACGGCGATATCGATTTCCCCTTCAGCGAGGCGGTCTCGCTGTCTGTGGACTGCGCCGACCAGGCCGAGGTCGACCGGCTGTGGGCGGCCCTGCTGGCTGACGGCGGGACGGAGTCGGTCTGCGGCTGGCTGAAGGACCGGTTCGGGATGTCCTGGCAGGTCGTGCCCCGGCGCCTGCCGGAACTGCTGGCCGACCCCGACCAGGCCAAGGCCGGGCGCGTCCTGCAGGCCATGATGCAGATGGTGAAGATCGACGTCGCCCAGCTGGAAGCGGCCGCAGCGGCCGGCTGATTGTCGAAGGCATGACAGGGGCGGACTGGACAAGTCCGCCCTTCCCGCGCTCTCCTGTCACAAACCAGAAACGCGAATGGGAGAGCGCGTGCCGGAAGTCAGCTGCCACTGCGGTCAGGCGAAGCTCACGGCGCCGCGCCCGCCGGCCGAGGTCGTGGAGTGCAACTGCTCCATCTGCCGAAGGTTGGGCGCACGCTGGGCCCATTACCAGCAGTCCGAGATCACTCTGCCTAAGCCTGGCACGACCCAGCCCTATGTCTGGGGCGACCGGATGCTGGCCTTCCACCGCTGCCGTAGCTGCGGCTGCGTCACCCACTGGCAGTCGCTCAGCGGCGCCCAGCAGCGCATGGCCGTCAACGCCCGCCTGATCGACGGCCTCGACTGGGACCACATCCGCATCCGCCAGTTCGACGGCGCCTCGACGTGGACCTTCCAGGACGACGAGACGTAGGAGCGTTTCCTGCCGGTGGAGCGTAGCTTCTACGTTTACGTCCTCGCCAGCCAGCCGAACGGCACGCTCTACACCCGGGTAACCGGGGACCTTTCGCACCGTGTGTGGACGCATAAGCAGCGCGAGAGTGGCGGATTCACCGCTCAATACGGCGTCACTCAGCTCGTCTGGTACAAAGCGTTTCCAACGGCCGACGGAGCCGTTACGGCGGAGAAGCGCATCAAACGCTGTCGACGCGCTTGGAAGCTACAACTCATCGAGAAGTCGAACCCGCAGGGGCGCGACCTCTATGAGACGTTCAACCAACAACCCCGTCAGCCCGGCCGCAGTGAAGCGGAGAGCCGGGACCCAGGGCCGGTGCACAGCCCATGACCCTGGGTCCCGGATCGACCTTGCAGGCCGTCCGGGATGACGGAATAGGGTAAAGTTAGCGGCCGAACTTCTGGAACTTGATCCGGTGGGGGATCAGACTGTCGACGCCCAGGCGACGCTTCTTGTCTTCCTCGTAGGCCTCGAAGTTGCCTTCGAACCATTCGACGTGGCTGTCGCCCTCGAAGGCCAGGATGTGGGTGGCCAGGCGGTCCAGGAACCAGCGATCGTGGCTGATGACCACGGCGCAGCCGGCGAACTCCTCCAGGGCCTCCTCGAGGTTCTGCAAGGTCTCGATGTCCAGGTCGTTGGTCGGTTCATCGAGCAGGATGACGTTGCCGCCAGTCGTGAGCGTCTTGGCCAGGTGGACGCGGTTGCGCTCACCGCCCGACAGCAGGCCGACCTTCTTCTGCTGGTCGCCGCCGCGGAAGTTGAACGAGCCCACATAGGAGCGCGTGTTGATCTCG
This sequence comes from Phenylobacterium immobile (ATCC 35973), assembly GCF_001375595.1. Classification (NCBI taxonomy): domain Bacteria; kingdom Pseudomonadati; phylum Pseudomonadota; class Alphaproteobacteria; order Caulobacterales; family Caulobacteraceae; genus Phenylobacterium; species Phenylobacterium immobile. The sequence goes on from NZ_CVJQ01000001.1 coordinate 2,760,786, forward strand.
CGCTTGCCCACCGCCATCACGTCCAGGCCGCTGGAAATTTCCTGCCAGACCGTCTTGGCGTCATCCAGCGCGTCACGGCTCTGGTCGACATAGGCCAGTTTCACCGTCTCGCCGACCTTGAAGGTCCCGCTGTCGGGCTGCTCCTGGCCGGTGATGATCTTGAACAGGGTCGACTTGCCGGCGCCGTTCGGGCCGATCACGCCGACGATGCCGTTGGGCGGCAGGCGGAACGACAGATTCTCGAACAGCACCTTGTCGCCATAGGACTTCGACAGGTTCTCGGCTTCAAGCACCAGGTTGCCGAGGCGCGGACCCGGCGGGATCTGAATGGTGGCGAAGCTCTGCGACTCGCGGCTGTTCTCCTGGTCGGTGACCATCTGGTCATAGGCCGCCAGGCGGGCCTTGGACTTGGACTGCCGGGCCTTGGCGCCGGAGCGCACCCATTCCAGTTCGCGGGTCATGGCCCGCTGGCGCGCCTCGCTCTCGGACTTCTCCTGCACGATGCGCTTGGTCTTCTGCTCCAGCCAGCCGGAGTAGTTGCCTTCGTAGGGGATGCCCTTGCCGCGATCGAGCTCCAGCGTCCACTTGGTCACCTGGTCCAGGAAGTAGCGATCGTGGGTCACCAGGATAACGCAGCCCGGGAACTCCTCCAGGTGGTGCTGCAGCCAGGCGACGCTCTCGGCGTCGAGGTGGTTGGTGGGTTCGTCGAGCAGCAGCATGTCCGGCTTCGACAGCAGGAGCCGCGCCAGGGCGATCCGGCGCTTCTCGCCGCCCGACAGCTTGTCCACCGGCCAGTCGTTGGGCGGGCAGCGCAGGGCGTCCATCGCCATCTCGATCTTGGAATCGATGTCCCACAGGTCGCCGGCGTCGATCTTTTCCTGGAGAGTGGTCATCTCCTCCATGAGCTCGTCGGTGTAGTTCTCGCCCAGCTCGGCGGCGATCTCGTTGTAGCGGTCGAAGATCTTCTTCTCTTCGCACCAGGAGATCACATTGCCCCAGACGTTCAGCGCTTCGTCGAGGTGCGGCTCCTGCTGCAGATAGCCCATCTTGACGCCGTCAGCAGCCTTGGCCTCGCCGTTGAACTCCTTGTCCACGCCCGCGATGATCTTCAGCAGGGTCGATTTACCCGAGCCGTTCACCCCGACGACGCCGATCTTGGCGTCCGAGTAGAACGACAGCCAGATGTTCTCGAACACCTTCTTGCCGCCGGGGTAGGCCTTGGTCAGGCCCTGCATCTGAAAGATATATTGCTGCGCCATGGGGCGTGAGCTCGCTCGCGATCGAGGAAAATGGGGGTCGCGCAGGCAGATAGCCCCCGCCCGGCCACTTCGCAACGGCGCGCCTATGTCGCGGGAACGATCCTCCCCGCTCAGCGCTTCCAAGAGCGATGGACCCGCCGGGTCCTAAGTCACTGACGAAGGAGAACTTCGATGCACAAGGACGAGATCAAGGGCGCCGCCAAGGACGCCGCGGGCTCCATCAAGGAAGCCGCCGGCAAGGCCACCGGCAATGAGCGTCTCGAAGCTGAAGGCGTGGCGGATCGCGCGTCGGGCAAGCTTCAAAAGGGCGTCGGCTCCATCAAGGACGCCGCCCGCGAAGCCCTGAAGAAGTAAGACGACAGGCCGCGGCGGTCGTCAGGCCGCCGCGCCTTTCTTCCCTTTCCGGAAGACGAAGAAGCAGCCTGCTACCAGGGCGGCCAGCAGTCCGCTCACCCAGAATTGGCTGGCCAGGCTCGGCGTCAGCGTCATCGCCGCCAAGACCCCCACGATCGCCGCGACTGTCACGTAGCTGAGCCAGGGGAACAGCCACACTTTGAACTGCAGCCGGCCCGGATCGGTCCGCTCGAATTCGCGCCTGAGCCGGATCTGCGCCAGCGCCGACAGCAGGTAGATCACCAGCATGGTCGCGCCTGAAGCATTCACCAGGAAGGCGAAGACTCCGTCCGGCGAGATCACCGCCGCCAGGATCGCCAGCCAACCGAAGCTCGACGCAATCAGGATCGAGCGCGCCGGCACCTTTCGCCTGTTGACCGCCACCGCCCACTGCGGCGCGTCGCCCCGGCTGGCCAGGGTGAACAGAATTCGCGACGCCACATAGAGCCCTGAGTTCAGGCACGAGAGCACCGCCGTCAGCACGATGACATTGGTGATGGCGCCGGCCGCCGGCACATTGATCCGCTCCATGGCGAGCACGAAGGGCGATTGGCCCGGCGTGATCTCGTTCCACGGCACGATGGCCAGGATCAGGAACAGCGCGCCCACATAGAACAGGATGATCCGAAGGATCACCGAGCTGGTCAGCTTGGCGATGGTTTGGGCCGGCTCCGGCGACTCCGCTGCGGCGATGGTCGATATCTCCGCGCCGCACAGCGAGAAGATCACCGTGGTCACGCCGGCCAGCACCGAAGCCGGTCCCATGGGCGCAAAACCGCCATGAGCGACGAGGTTGGAGATGTCTGGCCCGCGCCCCGAGGTCAGGCCCAGCACATAGGCGCCGGCGACAACGATGAAGGCGACGATCGCGCCCACCTTCAGCGAGGCGAACCAGAACTCCGTCTCGCCATAGGTCCGCGTCGAGGTGAGGTTCGAGCCCGTCAGCACCGCCAGAAGCGCCCAGCCGACCAGCCAGAGCGGCAGGTCGATCCAGTGCTGGATCAGGGTCGCCCCGGCGATGGCCTCGATCGCTACGACCACGACCCAGAAATACCAGTAGAGCCAGCCGGAGGTGAAACCCGCCCAGTTCCCCAGGCCCACACGGGCGAATTCGGTGAAGGCGGTGATCCCCGGCAGCGCCAGGGCCATCTCGCCCAGCATCCGCATGACCATCAGGACGATCAACCCGGCCAGGGCGTAGCTGACCAGGATCGCCGGCCCCACCGCATGGATCGAGGCGCTGGACCCGACGAACAGCCCCGCCCCGATGATGCCGCCGATGGAAATCATGGCCACGTGCCGCGACAACAGGGTCCGGCCCAGCGGCGAGTCCACCGCCTCTTCAGGCTCGAGCGCGGGAATTTTCATTGGAAGTCTCCTCAAGCTCGACCTTGGAGCCAGACAGCCCACCGGGAAAGCCGCGCTTCGGCCTCAGGCGGTGCGCTCCAGCACATCGGCGATCTTGTCGACCATCTCGTCGATCTGGGAGTCCGAGACAATCAGCGGCGGCGAAAGCGCGATAATGTCGCCCGTAACCCGGATCAGCAGGCCTTCATCAAAACAGGCATGGAACACCTCGGTCGCCCGCGCGCCGGGCGCGTCCACCCGTGGCTTAAGCTCGATACCCGCAACCAGCCCCAGGTTGCGCACGTCGATGACGTTCGGCGCTTCCGCCAGGCGATGCACCGCGGCCTGCCAGTAGGGCTCCAGGGCCGCGGCCCGTTCGAACAGCTGCTCCTCAGCGTAGACGTCGAGCGTCGCCAGCGCCGCGGCCACCGCTAGCGGATGGCCGGAATAGGTGTTGCCGTGGAAGAACTCGATGCCCGCCGGCGCGCCGTTCACGATGCGGTCGTAGATGAACTCCTGCGCCAGCACCGCGCCCATCGGCACGGCGGCGTTGGTGATGCCCTTGGCCAGCGTCATCAGGTCCGGCGTCACGCCCAGCCGCTGCGCCGCCGAGGCCGCGCCCAGGCGGCCGAAGCCTGAGATGACCTCGTCGAAGATCAACAGGATGCCGTGCTTGGCCGTGATCTCGCGCAGACGCTCCAGATAGCCCACGGGCGGAACCAGCACGCCGGTGGAGCCGGCCAGCGGCTCGACGATCACGGCGGCGATGGTCTCGGCCCCATGCAGGGCGACCAGGGCCTCCAGCTCATCGGCGAGATGCGCGCCCCAGGCGGGCTGGCCTTGGGTGAAGGCCGTCTCGGCCATGTTCAGGGTGTGGGTCAGGTGGTCGACGCCGGGCAGGGTCACGAAGGCGCGGCGGTTGTTGACCAGGCCGCCCACCGAAATCCCGCCGAACCCCACCCCATGGTAGCCGCGCTGGCGGCCGATCAGGCGGGTGCGCGTCCCTTCGCCGTTCGCCCGGTGATAGGCCAGCGCCATCTTCAGGGCCGTATCCACCGCTTCCGAACCGGAGTTGACGAAGAACACCCGCGTCAGCTCGGCCGGGAAGACTTGGGTCAGGCGCGACGCCAGCTCGAAGGCGCGCGGGTGGCCGAGGTTGAAGGTCGGCGCGAAATCGAGGTTCGCCGCCTCCGCCTGGATCGCCGCCACGATCGGCGCCCGGCAGTGGCCGGCGTTCGAGCACCAGAGTCCTGCCGTGCCGTCCAGCACCGCCCGGCCTTCCGGCGTGAAATAGTGCATGTCCTTGGCGCGCGAGAACAGCCGCGGCTCAGCCTTGAAGGCGCGGTTCGCGGTGAACGGCATCCAGAAGGCGTCGAGGTCGTTCGGCAGCGTCGGGGTCACGGCGTTCATCGAAAGGTCCGTTCAAGAACTAGAAGGTGGGGGGCGTGCAGGCGGTGATCAGCACGCAAGGCGCCTCAGCGATGTTGCGGAACCGGTGCGGCACCTCGCTGCGGAACAGGTAGGCGTCGCCCGGGCCCAGCAGGCGCTTCTCCTCGCCTACCGTCACCTCCAGCTGGCCGGAGATGACGACGCCGCCCTCCTCGCCCTCGTGGGAGAGGCGCACCCGGCCGCTGTCGGCGCCCGGCTGGTAGGTTTCGCACAGGATCTGCAGCAGCGAGCGCGACAGGTCGTGGCCCACCTGGCGATAGCTTACCGCGCCTTGCGCGATCGGCAGCAGTTCGTCGGCGCGGAAGAAGATCTGGTCGTGCTGCGGCGCCTCGAAGCTGAAGAACTCCGCCAGCGACATGCCCATGGCGTCGACCAGCCGCTTCAGCGAGCCGACCGAGGGGCTCACCTTGCCCCCCTCGATCAGCGACACCGAACTCGACGGCACCCCGGCCCGCTTGGCCAGCGCCCGCTGGCTGAGGCCGAAGTGCAGGCGAACGGCCCTCAGCCTCGATTTGACATCGTCTGACACCCGTCAGGCCGCGTAAACCACCCGGCCGCCGGTTACGGTCTGGACGATCTGGATGTCCTTGACCTTGTCGGGGTCGACCGTGTGCGGGTCGTCAGCCAGGACCACGAAGTCGGCGAGCTTGCCGGTGGTGATCGAGCCTTTGATCCCCTCTTCGTGGCTGTTGTAGGCGCTGTTCAGGGTGTGGACCTTGATGGCCTCATCCATGGTGATGCGCTGGGCCGGACCCCAGACCTCGTTGTTCCAGCCCCTGCGGGTCACCATGCCCTGCAACGCCATCAGGGGCGCACACGGGCCGGGGCCAAAGTCCGACCCCGCCGCCACATGGATGCCGGCGTCGATCATCGTCCTGTAGGCCATCATGTGGTTCATCATGTCCTGGCCGTAGAAGTGGAACTTGTCGCCGTTGTAGTAGGCGTAGGTGGTGAAGAGCGCCGGCACGGCGTTGATCGCCTTCATGCGGGCGATCAGGTCGTCGTTGATCAGGCTGCAGTGGGTGATCTTTGGTCGCGCGTCGGCGACGGGGAAGGCTTTCAGCGCCCGCTCATAGGCTGTCAGCGTCATGTCGATCGCGACGTCGCCATTGGCGTGGCAGTTCATTTGGATGCCGGCGCGGTGCACCTTCAGGCACCAGGCGTCCAGGGTCGCTTGAGTCTCGGTGACGTTACCCTTGTAAGGCGGCGTAACCCCCGGGTAAGGCGTCGAGAGCGCCATGGTCCGCTCAGAGAACGAGTCGTCCACCGTGTGCTCTGACGTTGCGCCCAGGCGGATCCATTCGTCGCCGAAACCGGTGCGCAGGCCCTGGGCGATCATGGCGTCGAGGAACTGGTCGGTCGCCTCATAGGAGACGCGGTGCAGCAGGTCGCCGTTCTCGCGCACCTGTTGCAGCGTGAAGAAGTCACCGGATGAGTGGTGCACGCCCGTCAGGCCATATTTCACGAACTGCTTGGACATGAAGGCCGCCGCGTCGCGCTCGCGCGTCTCGGTCTCGGCCGGGGTGTAGGTCACCATCTTGCCGACGCCGTTGAAGACATCGCGCGCCTTGTCCGTGACCCGGCCGTTCAGCTCGCCGCTGGAATCCTTGTCGAAGGTCCCGCCGAACCGGGTGGTCGCCTTGGTGACGCCGGCCATCTCCAGGGCCTTGGTGTTGTAGTAGGACGTGTGACCGCCGCGGTGGGTGACGATCACCGGATGGGTCGTCGAGACCTTGTCCAGATCGTGCCGATTGAGCTCGCGGCCGTCCTTCACCTTCACGTCGTCGTAGAAATAACCCTGGACCCAATAGTCCGGCGGCGTCTGGGCGGCGCGGGTCCGCAGCTTGCCGATAATCACGTCGATGGTGGTGAACTCCACCTCGAAGGGGTTCTGGATCACCACGTCATAGAGGATGCGCCCGCCGCGCGGGTGGTTGTGGGTGTCGATGAAGCCCGGGACGATGGTCATCCCCTTGGCGTCGTAAATCTGCGTCTTCTTGCCGGCCAGGCCGCGGATCTCGTCGCTGGCGCCCACGGCGTAGAACCGGCCCTGCTTGACCGCAAAGGCCTGGGCCCGCGGCTGGCTCTCGTCGACCGTGAAGACCTTGGCGTTCACGACGATCAGGTCGATGTCGTCCGGACCGGCGGCGAAAGCCGAGCCGGCGAAGGCGGCGCCCGCGGCGCCAAGACCCGCGGCCTTGATGAAGCCCCGGCGGTGTTGTCCCTGCATCATCGTGGCGCGCCTTGCTAGAGATTTGAGACCGGCATGGTCGGCCAAGCAGCGGGCGCGGCAAGTCTATTATTTTGCGTCCGCCCCGCCGTTGAATTCAAACGCAAAGCCGCGCGCATGATCAAGATAATGATCGTTTGTCGCGCCGGCGCATCACCACCCCGGCCACGGCGGTTGACGGCCCCCCCGCCGGATCGTGCAGATAGGCGCCAGAAGGACCCTCCTTAATGCGCATGATCGACCACTTCATGGACGGCCGCTCCCTCCATCTCGACGGGCGGCTGGGTGATGTCTTCGACCCCAACCTGGGACGCGTCCAGGCTCAGGTCGGGCTGGGCGACGCAGCCCTGGTCGATCGCATGGCAGCCAACGCCAAGGCCGCCCAGCCCGCGTGGGCCGCCCTCAATCCCCAGCGCCGCGCGCGGGTGATGTTCGAGTTCAAGCGACTGATCGAGGCGAACATGCAGTCCTTGGCCGAACTTCTGGCCAGCGAGCACGGCAAGGTGGTCGCCGACGCCAAGGGCGACATCCAGCGCGGCCTGGAGGTCGTCGAGTTCGTCTGCGGGATCCCCCACCTGCTGAAGGGCGGCTACACCCAGGGCGCGGGGACCGACATCGACGTTTACGACATCCACCAGCCGCTGGGCGTCACGGCTGGGATCACGCCCTTCAACTTCCCGGCGATGATCCCGCTCTGGATGGCGGCGCCGGCCATCGCGACGGGCAACGCCTTCATCCTCAAGCCCTCAGAGCGCGACCCCTCCGTGTCGGTCCGTCTGGCGGAGTTGGCCATGGAGGCCGGCCTGCCGGCGGGAATTTTCAACGTCCTGCACGGCGACAAGACCGTGGTCGACGCCCTGGTCGAGCACCCCGACGTCAAGGCGATCAGCTTCGTGGGCTCGTCTGATATCGCGCAAGCCGTCTACGCCCGCGGCGCGTCCGCCGGTAAGCGCATGCAATGCATGGGCGGCGCCAAGAACCATGGGATCGTCATGCCCGACGCCGACCTCGACCGCGTCGTCGCCGACGTCATGGGCGCAGCCTTCGGCTCGGCCGGCGAACGCTGCATGGCCATGCCGGTGATCGCCCCCGTCGGCGAGCGCACCGCCGAGCGCCTGCGTCAGAAGCTGATCCCGGCGATCGCCTCCTTGCGTGTCGGCGTCTCCACCGACCCCGACGCCGACTACGGCCCCGTGGTCAGCGCCCAGCACAAGGCGCGCATCGAAGGCTACATCCAGATGGGCGTCGACGAGGGCGCCGAGTTGGTCATCGACGGCCGCGGCTTCAGCCTGCAGGGCCATGAGGAAGGCTACTTCCTGGCGCCCACCCTATTCGACCATGTCACGCCCGCCATGAAGACCTATCAGGACGAGATCTTCGGCCCAGTCCTGCAGATGGTCCGGGCCGACAGTCTCGACGCGGCGATCAAGCTGGCGTCAGACCATCCCTATGGCAACGGCGTGGCCATCTTCACCCGCGACGGGGCTGCGGCCCGCGCCTTCGTCGATCAGGTCGAGGTTGGCATGGTCGGCATCAATGTGCCGATCCCGGTGCCGGTCGCCTACCATAGCTTCGGCGGCTGGAAGCGCTCGGCCTTCGGCGACCTCAACCAGTACGGCATGGACTCGATCCGCTTCTTCACGCGGACCAAGACCGTGACCCAGCGCTGGTCTGAGACGGCCGCCGGTCGTAACTTCTCGATCCCGACACTGTAGCTCGACAATCGGGCGGCGCGGGCGCCTGATGGCGCCATGCGCACCGCCCTCTTCGCCGCCGCTTTCGTCGTCCTTTCGGCGCCCGCCCTCGCCCAGCCCGCGCCAGGGCCGGTGGAGGCCAAGGTCCGGGCCGACCTGGACCGGATCGCCGCCCTCGACCGGGCAGGGCCGAGGCTGAACAGCGTGCTGTCGATCGACCCGAACGCTGCGCTGGCCGCCCGCGCCATCGACCGGCGCCGCAGCTTTGCGCCCGAACCCCTGCGCGGCTTCACCCTGCTGCTCAAGGACAGCATCGAGACCGCGGAACTGCCGACCACCGCCGGTTCGCTGGCGCTGAAGGACAACCGCACCGGCCGCACGGCGCCGGCCGTGCGCGGGCTGATCAACGCCGGCGCAGTGGTCCTGGGGAAGGCGAACCTTTCCGAATGGTCGAACTTTCGCTCCAGCAACTCGATCAGCGGGTGGAGCGCCATCGGCGGGCTCACCCGCAATCCCTACGCCCTCGACCGCACGCCCTGCGGGTCCAGCTCCGGCTCCGCCGTGGCGGTGGCCGCTGGCCTAGTCACCGCCGCCATCGGCGCGGAGACCGACGGCTCGATCACCTGTCCCGCCTCGATGAACGGCGTGGTCTGACTGAAGCCCACCGTGGGCCTGGTCTCGCGCACCCACGTCATCCCGATCTCACCCGAGCAGGACACCCTGGGCCCCATCGCCCGCACCGTGGCCGACGCCGCCGTCATTCTGACAGCGCTGGCGGGAAGCGACCAGGACGATCCGGCGACGGCCGAGGCGGATCGGCGCAAGAGCGACTACGCCCGGCTGCGCCCTGACGCCCTGAAAGGCGCGCGTCTGGGCGTGTGGCGGATCAACAAGGGCCGCTCGGCGGGGACGGACGCCGTCTTCGAGACGGCGCTGGCGACCCTGAAGGCGCAAGGCGCGATCCTGGTTGAGCTTACCGGGCCGGAGCGTCCCCAGCTTGTGGCGATCGGCACGGACGAGGAAGCCGCCCTGAAGGTCGAATTTCGCGCCGCCTTGAACGCCTATCTGGCGAACGCCGCGCCGGCGGTCCGCATCCGCAGCCTGGCCGACCTGATCGCCTTCAACGCCGCGACGCCGCGGGAGACGACCCTCTTCGGCCAGGACATTCTGGAAGGCGCCCTGAAGGCGGCCGCCCTCAATGATCCGACCTATCGGGCCCAGCGCAATCGCGCCCGGGCCGACGCGCGGGCCCTGCTGGATGCGCTGCTGGCGCAATCGGGGGGGATGGACGCGGTGATCGCACCCACCAATGGTCCGGCCGGCGTGATCGACCCGGTCAACGGCGAGGTCTGGCTGGGCTCGGTCTCCACCTTGCCGGCGGTCTCGGGCTATCCGCACCTCACCGTGCCCATGGGCGCGGTCAGCGGCCTGCCGGTCGGCCTGTCGTTCATAGGGCCGGCGTGGTCAGAGGCGCGTCTACTCGGCCTCGGAAACGGCTTCGAGCAGGCCTCACGCGCCCGGTTTGAGCCGACGTTCCCGGCCGCCGCCATGATGGCGACGACGGCCGCGGCCTACGATCGCGCGCGCGCCATGCAACTCGATCCGTAGTCGGCGGTTTTCCAGGGCTGTCAGTTCGGGGATCTCCATTGTCGACGCGCACCAGGGATATCTTGACCAAGCTCCGTGATCAGCGGCATCAAAAGCAGATCGCAATAGTGAAGCTGGCGGACACGCTTGGACAGCGGAGGAACCGGGCCACTGAGCAGGCTGTGGACCAATGGCGGCGGAGGCATCGTGTCTAGCGCCCGTTCCCGCCGTGATCGTACGAGCCGCGGCGGCCTTTTCCTGGCCGCGTCGGAGGCTGGGCTGGATCGACCGGTCCGGCGGACCTGGCGCGTCGCCGCCGATTTCGACAACCTGATCCGGCTGGAGCCCGCGGCGAAACGCTCTGAAGGCGGCTTCCATCTCGTCGACACCACCATGATGTACGCGCCGAAGTCCGGCGGCGTGAAACGCTACCTGAACGCCAAGCGCGCCTGGTTGCAGGCCCGCCGGCCGGAAGTGCGCCACACCTTGGTGGTGCCAGGCGCGCGCACGCGCAGCGAGGGCCGCGGGCTGGTCACGGTCGCCGCCGCCCGCCTGCCGTTCGGCGACGGCTACCGCCTCCCGGCCAGCCTGACCAAGTGGGAGACGGTGATCCGCCTGCTGCAGCCCGACGTGATCGAGGCCGGCGACGTGTTCGTGCCCGGCCACGCAGCGCTTGAGGCCGGCCAGGCGCTGGGCGCGCCGGTCGTCGGGTTCTGCCACACCGACGCCGCGGCGCTCGCGGCTTTGCATCTGGGCGAATGGGCTGAGGCCCCGGCTTTCAACTTCTGGGCCCAGACCTTCCAGCGCTTCGATCACGTGATCGCGCCCAGCCGGCACATGGCCCAGCGCCTGTCGGACGCCGGCATCTCGCGGGTCACGGTCAATGCGCTGGGCACGGACACCCAGCTGTTTGATCCCGTCCATGCCGACCGCGCGGGACTTCTGCGTCGTCTCGACCTGCCCGATAAGACAAGGCTGATGGTCTTCGCGGGTCGCCCCGCGCGCGAGAAGAACGTCGAGGCGATGATCACGGCGGTAGAGCGCTTGGGCGACCCCTACCACCTGCTGCTGATCGGCGCGGGCAAGGATGCGCGCTACGCGCCGAACCTGACCTGCCTCGACTATGAGCGCGACCCGCATGCCTTGGCCGCCACCCTGGCCAGCTGCGACGCCTTCTTGCACGCCAACGAGCACGAGATCTTCGGCCTGGTCTTGCTGGAGGCCATGGCCGCCGGCCTACCGGTCGTCGGCCCTCGCCAGGGCGGCGTCGGCGAACTGGTGGACGGTGAGGTCGGCCGCTTGGCCCAATCCTCCGACCCCTACCATTTGGCCGAGGCGATCGAGGCCCTGTTCGCGGCCGACCGCGACGCCCTGGCCCGCGCCGCGCGCCAGCGCGCCGTCGAGCGGCACTCCTGGGACGCGGTGTTCGAACGCCTGACCAGCATTTACGCCGGCCTTGCCCAGGGGCGGTCGGGCGGGGTGGTCGGCGAACCTCTGGCGCTCAGCGCCTAAAAGCCGCCGCGCTTAGGTCTTGGCGAGGCTCGCTTGGGCGACCAAGATAGGGCCATGCGCACAGACGTCCCCCAGCCGATCCGCCTCTCAGACTACGCCCCTCCGGCTTTCCTGATCGACGAAGTTCACCTGACCTTCCTCCTCGCGCCTAACGCGACCCGCGTGAAGGCCACGCTGTCGGTTCGCCGCAACGGCGATCATGGCGACCCCCTGAAGTTCAACGGCGAGCGCCTGACTTTTATTTCCGCCGCCATTGATGGCCAGACCCTGGGCGCCGACGCCTACGTGGTCGACGATGAGTGGCTGACGATCGCCAACGCGCCCGACGCCTTCACCCTGGAGACCGAGGTCGAGATCGACCCCGAGGGCAACAAGGCGCTCGAAGGCCTCTACATGTCCGGCGGCCGCTTCTGCACTCAGTGCGAGGCCGAAGGCTTCCGCAAGATCACCTACTGGCCCGACCGGCCCGACGTGCTGTCGCGCTACACGGTCCGCATCGAGGCGGACAGGGCCTTCCACCACCTGTTGTCCAACGGCAATCTGATGGAATCGGGCGAGCTCGCTGGTGGCCGCCACTATGCGGTTTGGAACGACCCCTTCCCCAAGCCATGCTACCTCTTCGCCCTCGTCGCCGGCGAGCTCGACGTGCTGGAGGACAGCCTTGTCACCATGAGCGGCCGCACGGTCGCTCTGAAGATCTATGTCGATCCCGGCATGGCCGACCGCGCCGCCTACGCCATGGACTCGCTGAAGCGCGCGATGAAGTGGGACGAGGAGGTGTTCAGCGCCGAATACGACCTCGACCTCTTCATGATCGTCGCGGTGCGCGACTTCAACTTCGGGGCGATGGAGAACAAGGGGTTGAACATCTTCAACTCCTCCCTCCTGTTGGCGGACCCGGCGACCGCCACGGACGCCGACTATGAGCGTATCGAAAGCGTCGTCGCCCACGAGTATTTCCACAATTGGACCGGCGACCGCATCACCTGCCGCGACTGGTTCCAGCTGTGCCTCAAGGAGGGCCTAACCGTCTTCCGTGACCAGAGCTTCTCTGCCGATATGCGCGGCGAGGCGGTCCAGCGGATCAAGGACGTGAAGGCTTTGCGCGCCCGGCAATTCGCCGAGGACCAGGGCCCGCTCGCCCATCCCGTGCGGCCGTCGAGCTATCTGAAGATCGACAATTTCTACACAGCGACCATTTACGAGAAGGGCGCGGAGGTCATCCGCATGCTGAAGACCCTCCTAGGCGCCGAGACCTTCCGTGCGGGCATGGAGCTCTATTTCGAGCGTTGGGACGGCCACGCGACGACGGTCGAGGAGTTCATCCGCTGCTTCGCCGACGCCTCAGCTCAGGATCTCTCCGCCTTCTTCGCCTGGTACGAACAAGCCGGCACGCCGACGGTGACGCTCGACAGCCATTATAATGGAACCGCTAAGACCCTGACCCTTGACCTGACCCAATCGACCCCGGCCACGCCAGGTCAGCCGAACAAGAAGCCCCTGCCCGTCCCGGTCACCGTCGGCCTCCTGGACCAGGATGGCCGCACCCTGGCGTTCGCCCGCGATGGCCAGGCGGCCGACGAGACCGTCGTCGTCCTCGACCAGGCGAAGACGCGGGTGACCCTGACCGGCGTCGACCGGCCGCCGGTGATCTCCGCGCTGCGCCGCTTCTCGGCGCCCGTGATGCTGAAGACCGACGCCGAGCCTAAGGACCTTTACGTCCTGCTCGCCGGCGATCCGGATCTCTTCAACCGCTGGGAGGCTGGCCAGACCCTGGCGCGCGCCCTGATCCTCAGCCGCGCCGCCGGCCATCCCGACGATGTCGGCGAAGAGCGCTACGCCGAGGCGATCGGCCGGGGTCTCGACGACCAGGCCGCCGAGCCCGCCTTCAAGGCCCTGATGCTGGCCGCGCCCTCAGAGGGCGACCTCGCGTTGGCCACCCCAGCGGCTGACCCCAAGGCCATACGGGCCGCCCGCGAGGCGCTTCGCCAGCGCCTGGCGCTTCACCTGGGCGACAACCTCAAGCGGTTGCACCTGGGTCTGCAGGAGCTGGGCGACTTCTCCGCCGACGCCCAGGCCGCAGGCCGCCGCGCGTTGCGCAACGCTTGCCTGGACCTGCTCGCCGCCAACCCCTCCAGCGAGGTCGCCGAACTGGCGCTCGGCCACTACCGCGCGGCAGGCAACATGACCGACTCCATGGGTGGCCTCTCGGCCCTCATGCAGATCGGCGGCCAGCCCTTCGAGGACGCGCTGGATGACTTCTACGCCCGCTGGAAAGACGAGCCGCTGGTGGTCGACAAGTGGTTCGCCATCCAGGCCCGCGATCCGTCGGAAGGCGCGTTGGGGCGTGTCTTGGGGCTGACCGCCCATCCCGCCTTCGACCTGAAAATCCCCAATCGCATGCGGGCGCTGATCTCGACCTTCGCCAATTTCAACCCCGCCCGCTTCCACGATGAAACCGGCGCGGGCTATCGCTTCCTGGCCGACCAGATCCTGGCGGTGGACGGATTCAATCCCATGACCGCGGCCAGGCTGGTCGACGCGCTGGGCAGCTGGCGGCGCTATAGGCCAGCGCTCGGCGACCTGATGCGAGCCGAACTCCAGCGCGTCCACGATACGCCCGGCATCTCCAAGAACGTCTTCGAGCTGGCGAGCCGGGCGCTGGCGAACTAGGCCCCTAGCGCGGGCCGCCCGGCCCGCGCATGCCCATCCGGACACTCTCGATCTCGTCACGCGATAGCGCGCCGTCGTCGTCGGTGTCGGCGCGGCCGAACATGGCGGCGGCGGCGGCATCGGCTTCGGCGCGGATGACGAAGCCGTCCTTGTCAGCGTCAAGCGCGGCGAAGGCCGCGTCCGCGCCTTGCGGCGCGCGATCCAGCATCATCTGCAGCTCGGCCTTGGAGAGCTTGCCGTCGCTGTCGACGTCCATGCGCTTGAACATGCGGTCGCCGCGGGAGGCCTGGAATTCCTGAAGGGTGATCTTGCCGTCGCCGTTGGCGTCGAGGCCTGGACCGCGTTGCTGAGCCTCGGCGGCGCCGGCCGCGGCGAGAAGCGCGAGCGCGCCGAGAATGATGGGTTTCATGCGAATATCCTGGAAGTCTGTCCCTGACACCCTGCATGCACGCGCGTCATGTCTGCCAAATGGCGCCAAGGTTTCAGCTCCGCCACATGGCGTCTCTTGACATAAAGGCATAAGGATTTCTTTATGTCCCTATGTCCCTCGCCTCAAAACAGGTCGTCGATGCTCTGCGCGCCGCGGGTGAGCCGACGCGCCTGCGAATCCTGGCGCTCCTGGCTCGTGAGGAACTGGCGGTCCTCGAACTCTGCCGCGTCCTCGATCAGAGCCAGCCGCGGGTGTCTCGGCATCTGAAGCTCCTGGCGGAAGCCGGGCTGGTCGAACGTTTTCCTGATGGAGCCTGGGTATTTTACCGGCTGGTCAGCATGGGGCAAGCCGCCGAACTGATCAGCGAGGTGCTTAGCCGGCTGGATGCGTCCGATGCTGTCCTCAGCCGCGATTCCGATCGATTGACCGCGGTCCGCGCGGAACGGGCCACCGAGGCCGGGGAGTATTTCGCCCGCAACGCCGCGCGTTGGGACGAGATCCGCTCGCTCTACGTCTCCGAGGCTGACGTCGAGGCCAAGATCCTCGACGCCGCGGGGCCCGGCCCGTTCCGCCGGCTGGTCGACCTGGGCTCGGGCACAGGGCGCATGCTGACCTTGCTTGGGCCGCGTTCGGAGACGGCGCTGGGGCTCGACCTGTCGCAGCAGATGCTTAATGTCGCGCGTAGCCATGTGGCCGATGCCGGTCTGGCGCGCTGCGAGCTGCGCCACGGCGACATCTTCGGCACGCGCCTGCCCGACGCCAGCGCCGACCTGGTGGTGATCCACCAGGTGCTGCATTACCTGTCCGACCCGGCCGCCGCCGTAGGCGAGGCCGCCCGCGTCGTGGCGCCCGGCGGACGGTTGATCATCGTCGACTTCGCGCCCCACCGGCTTGAGTTCCTGCGCGAACAGCACAACCACCGCCGCCTTGGTTTCACCGAGCTGGAAATGACCCGCTGGCTGGCCGACGCCGGCCTCGCGACCACCGCCGCCCAGGCCCTGCCGTCCGCCGACGGCCAGGGCCTGACGGTGAAGATCTGGACCGCCGAAAGGAGCGCGGCATGAGTACGCCGCTTGCGTTCGATTCATCCGCCAACTCCGCCTTGGGGCCCGTCGCCCGCGCAGGCGTTGGCGGGACACCACGCCCGAACGTCTCCTTCGAGTTCTCTCCGCCGAAGACGCCTGAGGCCGAGGAGGACCTTTGGGCGGCGATCGGCAAGCTGGCGCCGCTGAATCCATCCTTCGTCTCGGTGACCTATGGCGCCGGAGGGTCCACCCGCGACCGCACGCACCGCACGGTGCTGCGGATGCTGACGGATACCGACCTCAGACCCGCCGCGCACCTGACCTGCGTCGAGGCCTCCCGGGCTGAGGTCGATGAGGTGGTCCATGACTACTGGGACGCAGGCGTGCGCCACATCGTGGCTCTGCGCGGCGATCCGCCCGGCAAGATCGGCGGGGTCTATGAGCCCAGGGCCGACGGCTATCGCAACGCGACCGAGCTGACGGCCGGGATCAAGGCCATCGCCCCCTTCGAGGTGAGCGTCGGCTTCTATCCGCACATCCACCCGGAAAGTCCGTCCCTGGACCACGACATTGACGTGCTGAAGGCCAAGATCGACGCAGGCGCGACCCGGGCGATCACCCAGTTCTTCTTCGATCTCGACGGCTTCCTGCGGACCATGGACAAGGTCCGGGCGGCCGGGGTCACCATCCCGATCCTGCCGGGCATCATGCCGGTGACCAACTATCGCGGCCTGCAGAAGATGGCCGGGCCGATCGGCATTCCCTTGCCGCAATGGCTGGAGAACCTGTTCGTCGGCCTGGAGAAGGACGCCGAAACCCGGCGGCTGATCTCGGCGTCCCTGGCCACCGAGCTCTGCGCCCGGCTGGCCGAGGAAGGCTTCGAAGACTTCCACTTCTACACGCTCAACCGCGCCGAGCTGGTCTATGCGATCTGCCGCGTGCTGGGCGTTCGCGAGGAGACGCACGCATGACCCGAGCTGAACGCATCGCGGCCCTGAAGGCGGCCGCCAAGGAACGCCTCCTGATCCTCGACGGCTCCTGGGGGGTGATGATCCAGAAGCGCGGCCTGGTCGAAGCCGACTATCGCGGCGAGGTCTACAAGGACATCCGCGGAGAACTGCGCGGCGACAACGACGTCCTGTGCGTGACGCGGCCGGACATTATCAGCGACCTGCACGACGCCTATTTCGCCGCCGGCGCCGACATCAGCGAGACCAACACCTTCTCCGCCACCACCATCGGCCAGGCCGAGTACGGCATGGAGGCGGCGGTGCGCGAGATCAACCTGGCCGGCGCACGGCTGGCGAGGGAATCCGCCGACCGCTGGACCGCGAAAGAGCCGCACAAGCCGCGGTTCGCCGCCGGCTCGATCGGCCCCCTGCCGGTGATGCTGTCGATGAGCTCGGACGTGAACGATCCGGGCGCCCGCAAGGTGACCTTCGACCAGGTCTATGAGGCCTACAAGGAGCAGATCCGCGCCCTGCACGACGGCGGGGTCGACCTGTTCCTGATCGAGACGATCACCGACACGCTCAACTGCAAGGCCTGCATCAAGGCGATCCTCGACCTCGTCGACGACGGCTATGAGGAGCTGCCGATCTGGATTTCGGGCACCATCACCGATCGCTCGGGCCGGACGCTGTCGGGCCAGACGGTCGAGGCCTTCTGGAACTCGGTGCGCCACGCCAAGCCCTTCGCCATCGGCCTGAACTGCGCGTTGGGCGCCGACCTGATGCGGCCGCACATCGCCGAGCTGGCGCGGATCGCCGACACCCTGGTCAGCGCCTATCCCAACGCCGGCCTGCCCAACGCCATGGGCGAGTATGACGAGACGCCGGACCAGACGAGCCACGAGCTGCATGAGTGGGCGCAAAGCGGCCTGGTCAATATCCTGGGCGGCTGCTGCGGCACGACGCCGGACCACATCCGCCACGTGGCCGACGAGGTGCGGGGCATGACGCCGCGCGCGATCCCCGAGCGGCCGACCGCCATGCGCCTGGCCGGCCTCGAGCCCTTCGAGATCGCGCAGTGAGGAGCACCGCCGTCTTCATCAATGTCGGTGAGCGGACCAACGTCACCGGCTCAGCGAAATTCCGGAAGCTGATCGAGGACGCTCGCTATCCGGAGGCTCTGTCGGTCGCCCGCCAGCAGGTGGAGGCGGGCGCCCAGGTCATCGACGTCAATATGGATGCGGGCCTGCTGGATTCGGAGGCCGCCATGCGGACCTTCCTGAACCTGGTCGCCGCCGAGCCGGACATCGCCCGCGTGCCGGTGATGATCGACAGCTCCAAGTGGGAGGTGATCGAAGCGGGGCTGAAGTGCGTCCAGGGCAAGTCGATCGTCAACTCGATCTCCATGAAGGAGGGCGAGGCGAAGTTCATCGAACAAGCCAAGGCCTGCCTGCGCTACGGCGCGGCCGTCGTGGTCATGGCCTTCGACGAGGTCGGCCAGGCCGACACGCAGGCCCGCAAGGTCGAGATTTGCACGCGGGCCTACAAGATCCTGACCGAGCAGGTCGGCTTCCCCGCCGAAGACATCATCTTTGACCCCAACATCTTCGCCGTGGCGACGGGGATCGAGGAGCACGACAACTACGCCGTCGACTTCATCGAGGCGACGCGGACGATCAAACAGACCCTGCCGGGCGCGCGAGTGTCGGGCGGGGTTTCGAACGTTTCGTTCAGCTTCCGCGGCAATGAGCCCGTCCGCCGGGCGATCCACTCGGTGTTCCTCTACCATGCGATCGCCGCAGGAATGGACATGGGCATCGTCAACGCCGGCGACCTGCCGGTCTATGACGACATCGCGCCTGAACTGCGTGAGGCCGTTGAGGACGTGATCCTGAACCGGCCGCAGCGGCGAGCCGACAAGACCAACACCGAATGGCTGGTGGACATCGCGCCGACCTATAAGGGCGGCCCCTCTGAGGCCAAGGGACCGGATCTCGCCTGGCGCGACCTGCCGGTGGCCAAGCGGCTGGAGCACGCCCTGGTCAAGGGCGTCACCGACTTTATCGAGGTCGATACCGAAGAGGCCCGGCTGGCGGCCGCGCGGCCGTTGCACGTCATCGAAGGCCCGCTGATGGACGGGATGAACGTGGTCGGCGACCTGTTCGGCTCGGGCAAGATGTTCCTGCCGCAGGTGGTGAAGTCAGCCCGGGTCATGAAGCAGGCGGTGGCCTGGCTGATGCCGTTCATGGAGGCCGAGAAGGAAGGCCAGCCGCGCTCCAGCGCCGGCAAGATCCTGATGGCCACCGTGAAGGGCGACGTCCACGACATCGGCAAGAACATCGTGGGCGTGGTCCTGCAGTGTAACAACTACGAGGTCTTCGACCTGGGGGTCATGGTCCCAGCCGACCGGATCCTGGACGAGGCGATCAAGGTGAACGCCGACATCGTCGGTCTTTCCGGTCTGATCACGCCCAGTCTGGACGAGATGGCCTTCGTCGCCGCCGAAATGGAACGACGGGGCTTCAAGGTCCCCTTGCTGATCGGCGGGGCGACAACCTCGAAGACCCACACGGCGGAGAAAATCGCGCCACGCTATCAGGGGGGCTCGACCACCTATGTACTCGACGCCAGCCGCGCGGTGGGGGTGGTGTCGCAGCTGCTGTCGCCGACCGACAAGGCGAAGTTCGAGGCGGACACGGCGGCTGAGTATGCGCGGGTGCGCGAGCAGTTCGCGCGCGGCCAGGGAAATCGCGAGCGGCTGAGCCTGGAGACGGCGCGGGCCAACGCCTTCGCCATCGACTGGTCGGTCTATGAGGCCCCGAAGCCGAGCTTCCTGGGGACCCGGGCCTTCGTCGCCTATGACCTGGCCGAGCTGGTCGCCCACATCGACTGGAGCCCGTTCTTCGCCAGCTGGGAGCTGGTGGGCCGGTTCCCCGACATCCTGAGCGACGACGTCGTTGGCGAGGCGGCGACCAGCCTCTACGCCGACGCCCAGGCCATGCTGCAGCGGATCGTGGGCGAGAATTGGTTCGAGGCGCGCGGCGTCGTAGGCTTCTGGCCGGCCAACGCCGATGGCGACGACATCGTGGTCTACGCCGACGAGAGCCGGTCGCAGGAGATCGGCCGTCTGCACACCCTGCGCCAGCAGATGCCCAAGACCGGCGACGACCGCGGCAATGTCGCGCTCGCCGACTTCGTGGCGCCGGAAGGCGTGAGCCCCGACTACATCGGCGGCTTCGCGGTGACCGCCGGGCTGGGCGAACTGGACGTGGCCAAGCGCTTCAAGGACGCCGGCGACGACTATTCGGCGATCCTGGCGACATCCCTGGCCGACCGCCTGGCCGAGGCCTTCGCCGAGGCCATGCACCGCAAGGTGCGCACCGAGCTCTGGGGCTATGCGCCCGATGAGGTCTTCGACATCAACGCCCTGATCGCCGAGACCTATCGCGGCATCCGGCCGGCGCCCGGCTATCCGTCGCAGCCCGACCACACCGAGAAGGCGACGCTGTTCCGCCTGCTGGACGCGGAAGCCGCCACCAGCATGCAGCTGACCGAGAGCTTCGCGATGAACCCGCCGGCCTCGGTCAGCGGGCTCTACTTCGCCCACCCTGAGGCGCACTATTTCGGAGTGGGGCGCATCGAGAAGGACCAGGTGGCCGACTACGCCAGGCGCAAGGGCTGGGACCTGAGCGAGGCGGAACGCTGGCTGGCGCCGATCCTGAACTACGAGCCGCGCTAGAGCGAGATCCGGCGCGGCTTGCCCTCGGCGTCCATGCCCAGCATGCCGGCGAGCGCGTCGAGGTCGATGACGACGGCGACGCCCTTTTTCTCGGCGTCGGCCTTGCGTTCAGGTTCGGGCGCCTGGTCGTAGACCTTGTCGCGGTCAGCGCCAGTGACGATGTGGGCCTTGCCTTCGAACTGCAGGAACACCCGTTGGGCTGGACTGCGGTACATCAAGGCGACCTGCGGGTTGACCTTGATCGCCTCCATGGTCGCGCCTTCGGCGTTACGGGCCCAGAAGCCGAGTTGGTGCTCGGAGAACACCTGGACGGAGCCGCGGAAGGACAGGCGCGGCTTGCCGGTGGCGTCGGCGGTGGCCAGCAACAGCGGATTGCCCGCGGCGCCCGCGCCATTGACGTGCTCGATGATTTCGTCGGTCAGTTCTACGGCCACGGGGTTGCTCCTGGAGAGTCCGCTCTCGGCCTAACAAATATCGTGAGTCCCCAGGAGGCGACAGGCCACGCCGGCGCGGCCGCACGGCTGCTCCGCGGCGCGCCTGGGGCGCACACGGTTGATCGACAATCTGGCGGTGTAGCGGCGGTTCAGCTTGGGTCCTGACTTTCGTCGGTGATGAGCGGAAACCTAGGACGGCGTCGGTCTTCGCTCAGGGAAGTCCAGGCTCAGGTGTTCGGGGAGGCCGAACTTCCGGCGCAGCAGGCCGGCCCATTCGGCCACGGAGCGCTGCTTAAAGCTGTCTGTGATGGCGAATTCTTCGAGGGCGAGTTCGAGGGCGGCCTCGAAGCCCTCGGCATCCTCGCCTTCGCATTCCGAGGGGCGGACGACATGAGAACAAATATCGAACAGAGAGCGCTATGGGTCAAGCGCCTCGCTATCAGCGCCCATGGGGTCCAAGGATAGGCCAGAGGCGCGGGCGGCGCGCTCACAGGAGCCGACATGGCCAAGGGTCAGAAGAAGTCCAACAAGGAAGTCCGCAAGCCCAAGGCCGAAAAGCCCAAGACAGAAGTGGTGAAGGTGTCCTCCGTCCTGCATCCTGAGCACAAGAAGCGGTAGCCGGACGGCGCCAGGACGATGGCGCGGGCCGGATGAGAGCCTTTTCGCCGATCAGCGGCGCCGCTTTTGCGGCGGGGATCGGAGCAAGACCCTCCTCCGTCGACCTGCGGTCGCCACCTTCTCCCGCAAGGGGCGAAGCACGCGCCAGTTTGGGCTCCACCAGGAGAGTGACGTCCGAGATTTAGACCGGCGGTTCGGTTTCGCCGGGCGGGAACGAGTTCATCGGGCCAGCGGAGGCGCCGGTGGCGGAGCTGGCCGCGGCGCGGTCGCGGGAGAGGCGAGTGCGCCGGTTCACGCCGGAGCCCGCCGTGGGCTTTGGGTCGGCGGCCGTCGCGGCGGTGTCGGCGGCGACGCCGGTGCGGGCGCGACTTTCGGCGGCCTGCCAGTCGCGGCTGGCGCGCTGGGCGGGCGAGGCATTCGAATAGGCCTTCAACTGGCTGTAGGGGATAGGCTGCTTCGGGCCGACGGGTTCGGCCTTGGCGCTCTCGGCCAAGACCGGGGTGCCGATGACGGCGGCGGCCATGAAGGCCAGGGTGGCGGATCTCATGGGAGGAACTCCTCTTTGAGCCCTCTCAACTGACGAACAGCGAACATTGTTCTAGGCGGACACGACCTCCAGATAGGCCGCGCGCGCCGCGGCCTTGGCCTTGGCCAGGCGGGTCTGCAGGTTACGGAAGTCGCGGGCGCCGCCCGCTCGCGCCAAAAGGGCGCGGAAGGGCTTGGGCTCGTTCGCGGGGTCCGGATTATCCTCCAGAGCGACCTTGAGCATCTGCGTCAGAGCCTGCTGCAGGGCCCAGGCCTCTTCCAGAGCGCTGATCGCCTTCCCCGCGACGCCGGCCTCGCGGAAGGCGGCGAGCGCGCGGGCGGTGCTGGGCGACAAGGGGCCGCCCTCGCCGGCCTGGGCGAGCTGGAGAAACTGGGCGGCGAACTCGATGTCGACCAGGCCGCCCGGCGAGAGCTTGAGGTCCCAGGGACCCTCAGGCGGGCGCTCCTCCTCCATAAGGCGACGCATGTCGCGGACCTCCTTGACGAGGACAGCGCGGTCGCGGGGCTGGCGCAGGGCCGTCTCGATGGCGGCGGTCGCCTCGCGTGCGAAGGCGTCGGAGGTGGCCCAGACGATGCGGGCGCGGGTCAGGGCCTGATGCTCCCACGTCTCGGCCTCGCCGCGGTAGTAGTCCTCGAAGGCGGTCATGGAGACGGCGACAGGGCCGGCGGTGCCGGTGGGGCGCAGGCGCATGTCGACCTCGTAGAGGCCGCCCTCAGCGGTTGGCGTCGAGAGCGCCGCGATCAGCCGCTGAGTGAAGCGGCCGTAGAAGGTCTCCGCTCCCCATCCCTTGGTCTCGCTCATCTCGCCGGGCGCCGCGCGATAGAGGGTCATGAGGTCGAGATCGGAGGTCGCGCTCATCTCGCGCGAGCCGCACTTGCCGAGGGCCACCACGGCGGCCTCGCCGCTGAACGCGCCGCCGAGCCGCACAGCTTCGGCCAGGGCGGCGGGCGCGAGGGCTGCGATACAGAGGTCGGCGAGATCGGCGAAGGCCTTGCCGGCGGTCTCCGCGGTGGCCGAGCCGCTCATCACCTGGACGCCGATGCGGAAGGCCTGTTCGCGATGGGCGCGGCGGGCCTCGTCCATCGCGGTTTCGAAACTGCCGACGGCCTCGACGGCGGCCAGGAGGGCCTCCCGTTCGCCGGTGAGATCGATCTCGGCGAAGAAGCTCTGGTCCAGCATCGCGTCGATGGCCGCAGGACGCCGGGCCAGGATGGTGGCGAGACGCGGGGCGAAGGCCATGACCTCGACCACCAGCTCGAAGAGGCGCGGCTGGGCCAGGAACAGCGACTGCATCTGCACGCCCGACGACAGTCGTGAGAAGAACTCCGTGAAGCGGACGAAGGCGATATCCGGCGCGCCGGTGTCGGCCAGGGTTTCCAAAAGGCGTGGCGCAAGCTCAGTGAAGAGCTCACGGCCGCGTTCGGTCCGGGTGGCGGGGATCCGGCCATGGTGCCAGGCGCGGATCGTCTGGGCGACGCGAGGGCCCTGGGTGAAGCCCATGCGGGCCAGCGTCGCCAAGGTCTCCGGATCGTCGTCGACGCCGGTGAAAACCAGGCTGCCGAAGCGTGACGACAGCGGCTTGGCCTCGCGGAAAAGTTCGCCATAGCGGGCGTTGACGGTCTTGGCGGTGCGCGAGACGGCGGCGTCGAAGCTGGGCAGCCGGGTGTGGCCCATCAGGGCGGCGACGCGTTTGCGGTCGGCCTCGCTTTCGGGCAGCCGGTGGGTCTGCTCGTCGGCCAGCATCTGGATGCGGTGCTCAATGGCGCGCAGCGTCGTATAGGCGGCGGTGAGTTCGCCCGCCGTCTTGGGCTCGACGTGGCCGGCGCTGGCCAGCGCCGCCAGGGCCTCCAGGGTGCGATTGGAGCGGAGCGCGCGGTTGCGGCCGCCCAGGATCAGCTGCTGGGTCTGGACGTAGAACTCGATCTCGCGGATGCCGCCGCGCCCCAGTTTCACGTCGAAGCCGGCGGCGGAGATGCGCTCATCGACCTTGTGAGCGTGGATCTGGCGCTTGATGGAGTGGATGTCGGCGATGGCGGCGAAGTCGAGGTTGCGGCGCCAGACGAAGGCCTGGAGCTCGCCCAGGAAGTCGGCGGCGCAGACCAGGTCGCCGGCGCAGGCGCGGGCCTTGATGAAGGCGGCCCGCTCCCAGTTCTGACCAACGCTCTCATAGTATTCGAGGGCTGCGGCCACCGGCACGGCGTGGGGGGTCGACGACGGGTCGGGTCGCAGGCGCAGGTCGATGCGGAAGACGTAGCCGTCGGCGTCGCGCTTCTGCATCAGGTCGGCGACGGTCTGGGTGAGGCGCACGGCAAAGCCCTGCGGCTCGACGCCCTCGGCGAGGGGCAGTTTCTCGGGCTCATAGAAGACCGAGATGTCGATGTCGGAGGAGTAGTTCAGCTCGAAGGCGCCGTGCTTGCCCATGGCGATGCAGAACCAGCCGGGGACGGGGCCTTCCGTCCCCTCCCCCAGCCAGGTCAGGCGGCCGGCGGCAAGCTCGGCGCGGGCGGCGCAGGCGAGCGCTGCGCCCACCGCGGCGTCGGCGAAGCGGGCGAGCGCGCCGGTGACGGCGTCGAGGTCCCAGACCCCGCCCAAGTCGCACAGGGCGGTGAGCAGATGCAGTTCGGCCTTCAGCAGACGCAGGGCCTTGGCGACAGCGGGGGGGGCGCCGTCGGTCGCGGTGGTGCGAGCCAGGATGTCTTCGAGCTGGGCGGCAGGATCGGCGGCCAGCAGGCGGGCCAGCCTGCCGGCGTCGCGGACCGCCAGGCTGGTCAGGTAGGCCGAGGCGGCGAAGACCGGGGCCAGCGCCGGCCAGGCGGCCTCGATCGCCGGGTGGCCGCTCAGCCGGCCCTCCGCCCGTGCGGCGGCCTTGGCGTCGATCACGGGACCGGGCGGGGCGAGGCGCGGTCCGAGGGCGAGGTCAGTCATGCGGGCTCAGGGAAATGGCGAAGGCGGACGTGGGTTGATGCGTCATGCTGGATCATACCGGATTTGTCGTCACCGACCTCGCCAAGGCGCGCCGCTTCGACGACGCGGTCGCCGGCGCGCTGGCGGAAGGGCCGGCGCTGAACCCTTCCCGCCCCGCTTGCGGGGAGAGGCTAGGCTCGCGGAAGCACGAACGCGACGCGTAGGCCGGGGCCCATCTCGCCGACCTTGCCGGGGCCCTCGTCGAGTTCGAGGCGGCCGCCATGGGCCTGGGCCACGGCTTGGACGAGAGAGAGGCCCAGGCCTGCGCCAGGCTGGTTGCGGCTGTTCTCCAGGCGCACGAAACGGCCGACGACGCGGGCCCGGTCTTCCTCGGGGACGCCTGGGCCTGTGTCGGTGACGGAATATTCGACTTCGCCGGAGGATCTGCGGCGCACCCGCAGCATGACGGCGCCGCCGGTCGGCGTGTATTTCACCGCGTTGTCGAGGAGGTTCGCCAGCGCCTGCGCCAGGAATTCGCGGTTGCCGCGGATGGCCAGTCCCCGGGCGAATTCGGCGTCGAAGTCGAGCCCCTTGTCCTCGCAGACCGGTCCATAGAGCTCGGCGATATCCTCGGCGAGATCGGCCGGGTCGAAGGGAGCTGCTTCCAGGGCCGCGCCGGCGGCCTGCAGGCGGGCGATGGCGAGGACCGCGCCGAAGGTTTTCAGCACCCCGTCTGTGTCCTCCAAGGCCTGAGCCAGCGCCTGGGTGGGATCGCCGCGGCCGGCGTCTACTTCAAGGAAGGCCGCCTCCAAGCGGGCGCGGAGGCGCGTGAGCGGCGAGCGTAGGTCGTGGGCGATGGCGTCGCCGGCGTGCTTGTGGCCCTCCATCGATTTCTCGAGACGATCGAGCATCTCGTTGAGGCCGGCGGCCAGTTCGTCGAACTCATCGCGGGCGCCGCGCACCTTGGCCCGGGCGCCCAGGTCGCCGTTGCGCACGGCGTCGACCACCTCGGTGAGCGCGGCCATGGAGCGGTTGACGTTGCGGCTGACCAGGACCCCGCCGGCCAGCCCCAGGATCACCACCAGGCCGCCGGCGCCCCAGAGCGCGCGGACCACCTTGACCACGTAGGCCTCGTCCTCGCCGACGTCGGCGCCGACGAAGAGGATCTCGCCCCCGGCCAGACGCTGTTGCAGTCCACGGGCCGGGCGCTTGGCTTCGCGGCCCTGGGCGTCCGCCTCGGTGGTCGAGAAGCTCATCCAGACCGGGCGGCCGTTGAAGTTCTCGGCGGGCGAGGTCTCGATGGAGCCGGAGATGCGTTTGCCGCCGCCGTCGGTCAGCAGGTAGAGGAACGGGCGCTCGCTGGCGGCGCGCTCGATCAGGGACTGGTTGACGGCCGATAGACCGGCGCGATCGTAGGCCGCCGTAAGCGTCGCCATCTCGCGGGTGATCTCGCGGTCGGTGCGGCGCGTCGCCTCGCCGGCGGTGGCGACGTAGATGTAGGCCAGGAAGGCGCTGGCGGCGCTGGCGAAGAGCGCCAGGAACAGCAACGTCAGCCGGAACGGCGTCGTGCGGAAGATGCGCGGCAGGCGCATCCGGCGTCAGGCTTCGAGGCGGTAGCCCGCCCCGCGGACGGTCTGCAGCATGGCCCGGTCGAAGCCCTTGTCGATCTTCGAGCGCAGGCGCGAGATATGAACGTCGATGACGTTGGTCTGGGGGTCGAAGTGGTATTCCCAGACCTTCTCCAGCAGCATGGTGCGGGTCACCGACTGGCCGGCGTGACGCATCATGAACTCCAGCAGCTGGAACTCGCGGGGCTGCAGGTCGATCTCCCTGCCCTGGCGATGCACGGAGCGGCCGATCAGGTCCATCTCCAGGTCGCCGACCCGCAGCAGGGTCTGGACCGAGCCCGTCTCGCGGCGGCGGGCGAGCGCCTCGACGCGGGCGGAGAGCTCGGCCAAGGCATAGGGCTTGACCAGATAGTCGTCGCCGCCGGCCTGGAGGCCCGCGACGCGGTCGCCCACCTCCCCCAGCGCCGAGAGGAACAGGACCGGGGTTTGGTCGCCCTCGCGGCGCAGGGTCTGGACGAGGCTGACACCGTCCATCCTGGGCATCATGCGGTCGACGATCATCACATCGAACTGGCCGGCGCGGGCGGCGGTGAGGCCGTCCTCGCCGTCCGCGGCGCGGACGCAGGCGTGGCCGGCTTCGGAGAGGCTGCGCTCCATGGCCTCGGCCGCCTCCAGGTCGTCCTCGACGATCAGAATCTGCATGACGCCCCCGCGTGCTGAAGTTGGTCTGAGCTTACTCCGAAATCTTCAACGGCAACCACAGGGTCCGGCCGCCGCGATAGACGCCGATCAGGACGCTAGGCCGGCCGGCTTTCCTGGCGGCGTCGACGCCGGCCGCCAGATCCGCCGCCGAGGTTACGGCGCGGTCAGCGACCTTGACCACCACGTCGCCGCGGCGGAGGCCCTTGGTCGCCGCGTCCGAGCCGGTGTCGAGGCTGAGGATCGCCGCGCCCTTGAAGTCGGCCGGCAAGTTCAGCTGGCGACGCAGCTCCGGCGTCAACGGGCTGAGCTTCATGCCGAGCACGCTCGGCGCCTGCACGCCCGAGGAATCGCCGCCGGCGCCTGGACCACCGCGGCCATTGTCGTTGGCGGCCAGTTCGCGTTCCGAGGGGCGCGTGCCGGCGCGGACGTCGACGAAGCGCTTGCGGCCGTCGCGCAGGACTTCCAGGCGCAGGTTGTCGCCCGGACGTGAGCCGGCGACCTCGCGGGTCAGGCCCGAGGAGGTCTTGATGGGCTTGCCGTTGATCGAGATCACCACGTCGCCGGCTTGCAGGCCGGCCTTCTGCGAAGGGCCGCCCGGCGTCAGGTCGGCGACAATGGCGCCGCGCTGTTCCGGCGTGCCCTGGGCCTCGGCCATCTCAGCGGTGAAATTCTGGATGGTGGCGCCGATGTAGCCGCGGCTGATCTTGCCGCCATTGATCAGCTGCTTGGTCACCTGGTCGGCGACTTCCGCAGGGATGGCGAAGCCGATGCCGACCGAGCCGCCCGAGGGCGAGAAAATCGCCGT
This sequence comes from Phenylobacterium immobile (ATCC 35973), assembly GCF_001375595.1. Lineage (NCBI taxonomy): Bacteria > Pseudomonadati > Pseudomonadota > Alphaproteobacteria > Caulobacterales > Caulobacteraceae > Phenylobacterium > Phenylobacterium immobile. The sequence goes on from NZ_CVJQ01000001.1 coordinate 2,788,652, forward strand.
GTTCACGCCGATGACCCGACCATAGATGTCGAACGTCGGGCCGCCGGAGTTGCCGCGGTTGATGGGCGCGTCGATCTGAATGTAGTCGACGAAGGTCTCGCCGATGTCGCGGCCATAGGCCGAGATGATGCCTGCGGTGGCCGTGCCGCCAAGGCCGAAGGGATTGCCGACCGCGATCACCCAGTCACCGACACGCGGGCGCGCCGAGTTCTCGAAATTGACGAAGGGATAATTCCCTTCCTGCTTGACCTTGAGCACGGCGAGATCGGTGCCCTCGTCGCGACCGACGACGGTGGCGTCCAGCTCGCGTTCGTCCTTCAGCACGACCTTGATGGTCTCGGCGTTCTCGACGACGTGGTTGTTGGTGACGATGTAGCCATCGGCCGAGATGAAGAAGCCCGAGCCGGAGGATTGCTGGGTCGGCAGTTTCGGCTGGCCCTTCTCGGTCTTGCCGCCCTGGGAAGGCGCGCCTTCGCCATCGTCCTGCTCGTCATCGGGCTGGCCGGGGAATATGCCGAACGGCAGGGCGCCGAGGCCTGGGATCTGACGCAGCGCCGACTGGTCGACGCGGCTGGTGACGTTGATCGAAACGACGGCCGGCGAGACGCGGTCGAAGATGTCGGCGAAGGACAGCGGCGCGCCAGGCGGCGGCGCGAAGATCGGCGCGGTCGAAGCCCTGATGAGCTGGGGCTGCTGGTCGGCGCGCGCGTCCGGCAGTCGCATCCCAGCGCCCGCCACAGCCGCGGCCATCACGCCTGCGCCGGCGATGGCGCCCAACAGGTAGGTCTTCTTGGAGGTCATGCCTTGCTTTTTCCCTGTGCGCGCCGGCGACCGCGCCGCGCGCACCTAACTTAGGTTCGATGCCCGAGAGCGCCAACGCCCTCAAGTTACGTATTGGTCACCCTTGGACAGGCTTAGCGACCGATGTTTGTCGCAATCGTGTCAGGCTTTGCGTTCGACGCTAAGCGCTTTCAGACGCTGGAGTTCCTCTTCCGTCAGCGCCGCTTCCTCCGGCCGCGCGGCCACGCGCCGGCGCCACAGGAGAACGCCCAGGCCGACGACGAGGAACGGCCCGATCCACAGCGCGAGATTGGCGGGCCCGAAGGCCGGGCGCATCAGGACGAACTCGCCGTACCGGTCGGTGAGGAAGGCCTTGATCTCAGCGTCCGTGCGGCCCGCGGCCACCTGCTGGCGGACGATGCGGCGGAGATCGGCGGCGAGCTCGGCGTCGGAGTCGTCGATGGATTCGTTCTGGCAGACGAGGCAGCGGACGCCGGCGAAGAGCGCTCGGGCGCGCGCTTCCTGCACGGGGTCGGCCAGGCGTTCGGCCGGATCCGACGCGGCCGCCAGGCAGAGCGCGCCAAGGACGGCGGCGGCCAAGAGCTTCAACCTCATGCGGCGGCCTTGCGGCGCGCGCCGACGCCGAGCCGAAGCGAGCGGTCGCTGAGAGAGATCGCGCCGCCGATGGCCATGATCAGGGGGCCGATGAAGATCAGGCTGGCCCAGGGGTTCCAGTAGCCTCGCACGAGCCAGACGGGTTTGTTGGCCGCGCCGCGGCGTTCGCCCAGGACTAGGTAGAGGTGCGAGGCGCCGCGATAACAGATCGCCACTTCGGAGGTCGTCTGACCGCCGACGGTGAAGGTTCGGCGTTCCGGGGCGGCGTCGCAGATCTTAGCGCCGTTGCGGGTGATGGTGAGGATGGCGCGTTCGGCGTCGTAGTTGGGTCCGGTGACCTCGGCGATCGCGTCCAGGCGGGCCTCGTAGGCGCCGATGTGGAGTGTCCCGCCGACGGGCAAGGCCTCGGCGGCCTCGACCTTCCAGCTGATCTCGAAACAGGCGCCGAGGACGAAGACGCCGAGGCCGAGGTGCGCCAGGCTCATCCCCCAGGCGCCGCGCGGCAGACGGACCAGACGCCGCAGAGTCTCAAACGCAGGCGCGCGGAAGGCCCGTACGCGCTCGGCGAGCTCGACCAGGACGCCAGCGATCAGCCAGACTCCCAATGCCACGCCGACGGCGCCAAGGGCGTGGCGCGGCTGGGCGAGCGCAAAGACGGCGAGACCCAGGGCGGCGGCGATGAGGATGGCGGCCCACAGGCGCTGGACGACGCCCCTCAGGTCGCCGCGTTTCCAGGCCAACAGCGGGCCGGCGGGCACGAGGACCAGGAGCGCCGCCATCAGGGGCGCGAAGGTCAGGTTGAAGTAGGGCGGGCCGACCGAGATCGCCTCGCCCGTCGCCGCCTCGCGGATCAGAGGGTAGAGGGTCCCCAGCAGCACCGTCGCCGTAGCGGCGGCCAGCAGGATGTTGTTGAGAACGAGCGCGCTCTCGCGGCTGACGGGGGCGAAGACGCCGCCGGGCTCGAGGCTGGGCGCGCGCCAGGCGAAGAGGGCGAAGCCGGAGCCCGCCGCCGCGCCCAGGATCATCAGCAAAAGGACGCCGCGCGTCGGATCGACGGCGAAGGCGTGGACCGAGGTCAGGACGCCGGAGCGGACGAGGAAGGCGCCCAGCATCGAGAAGGTGAAGGCCGCCAGCGCCAGGAACACAGTCCAGCCGGCGAGCGCGCCGCGCTTTTCGGTGACGATGGCCGAGTGGATCAGGGCGGTGGCGGCGAGCCACGGCATGAAGCTGGCGTTCTCCACCGGGTCCCAGAACCACCAGCCGCCCCAGCCCAGCTCGTAGTAGGCCCAGAAGGCGCCGAGCGTGATCCCGATGGTGAGGAAGCTCCAGGCGGCGAGCGCCCAAGGCCGGACCCAGCGCGCCCAGGCGGCGTCGACGCGCCCCTCGATCAGCGCGGCGATGGCCAAAGAGAAGACCACCGACATGCCGACATAACCCAGGTAGAGGAATGGCGGGTGGGCGGCCAGCGCCGGGTCCTGCAGGAGCGGGTTGAGCGAGCGGCCCTCGACAGGCGCCGCCGTCAGCCGCGCCAGCGGGTTCGAGGCGAAGACGGTGTAGGCCAGGAAGACGACGCCCAGCGATCCCTGCGCGGCGACCGCCACGGCCTTCAGTGCGTGCGGCAGGCCGCGGCCGAGGGCGATGGCCGCGCCGAAGCCGGTGAGCGCCAGGCACCACAACAGCATGGAGCCCTCGTGGCTGCCCCAGGCGCCGGCCACACGATAGAGCAGCGGCTTTTCGCTGTGGGAGTTGGCCGCGACGTTGGCCACGGAGAAGTCCGAAGCGACGAAGGCGGTGATCAGAGCGGCGAAGGCGATGGCGACGCCAGCGAAGGCGGCGATGGCGGCGCCCTCCCCGGCCGCCGCCATGAGGGCTGAGCGCCGCATGCGCGCCGAAACGCTGAGGGCGACCTGGGCCAATGAGAGCAGGAAGGCCAGGATCAGGGCGAAGCTGCCGATCTCGACGATCATGGCTGGGTCTCGTAAGCGGGCTTGGCGCCGTCCCCGCGCCATTCGCCCTGTTCCTTCAAGGCCTTGGATATCTCGCGCGGCATGTAGCGCTCGTCGTGCTTGGCCAGGACCCGCTTCGCTTCGAAGGCGCCGTCGGCGGTGAAGGATCCCGTAGCGACGATGCCCTGACCCTCGCGGAAAAGGTCCGGCAGGTCTCCCTGGAAGACGACGCGGTCGCTGGCGGTCTGGTCGGAGACGACGAACTCCACACGGCCGTCGGGGTGCTTGGTCAGGCTGCCCGGCTGGACCAGGCCGCCCAGCTGGACGCTGCGGCCGACCGGCGGCTTGGCGGCGTCGGCCTGTGACGGCGTGTAGAAGAAGGAGATGGAGTCGTTGAGGCCCCAGAGCGTCAGGCCGACGGCAAGCGCCAAGACCGGGGCGATGGCCGCCAGCAGGGTCAACCGGCGGCGGGCCTTGGGGGATTTCGGCAGGAAACTCACTTCAAGGCCTCCGCCTTGGACGCGGCGACCAGGTCGGCTTCGACCTCGGGCTGGCCGGGGAAGAGCGCGCGAGCGCGCTTGAGGGCCGCGTCGCGCTTGGCGGTCTCGCCCAGGACCGCATAGGCGCGGACCAGTCGGACCCAGCCGTCAGCGTTGCGGGGCTCCGCCGCCAGACGGCCTTCCAGGCTGGCGACCATGCCGCGGACGAGGTCCAGAGTGGCGCCGTCCAGCGGCGCAGGCCCTGCCTCAACCTCGGCCAGGGCGGCCTGGACGGTGGCGCGGCGCGGATCGTCGGCGGGCAGGTCGCGGAGGAGGCCTTGGAAACCGGCCGTGGCGGCGGCCTTGTCGCCAGCCGCCGCGCGGCCACGAGCCAGGTGGAAGCGGGCCGCCGGCAAGGCAGGGTCGCGCTTGAGGGCCTGTTGGAAGACGACTTCGGTCGGCGGCGTCATCTCGCCGCCTGCCTGCATCAACATGGCCTCGCCCAGCATCTCCCAGAGGTCGGCGCGGGCGGGCGCGGCCTGGACAGCGCGGCGCATGGCGCGAACGGCGGCGGGCGCATCGCCTTGTGCGCCTTCGGCGATCGCCAGGATGCGCAGGGCCTCCGGGTCGTTCGGTCGGCCGCGCACGACCTGACGCATGACGGCGGCAAGCGCATCGGGGGCGAGGGTCTCCGGCGCGCTGGCCGCCCAGCCGGCGAGGCGCTTGGCGAAGGGTTGGTCGGAAACGCCAGGGGCGCCGACGAGGAGATAGAGACCGAGCGCCAAGGCCGGCGCCAGCGCCGCGACCACGACGACGCCCCCACGGCCCCCAGTGGTCCAGGCCGCCTCATGGCGATCGCTTTCACGCAGCAGGCGGCGGCCAGCTTCGGCCTGGGCGATGGTGCGTTCCGCCGGCGGGATCAGGCCGCGCTCTGCCAGATCGTCAATCTCAGCGATCTGGCGCTGGTAAAGACCCGTGGCCGGATCAGCGGCTTCGCCCACGGCGAGGACGCGTCCAGCCCGAAACAGGATGAGGCCGGCCGCGCCAGCGGCCAAAAGCCCCGCGACGGCCCAGAAGAGCAACATGGGCGCGCTTTAGCGGAAAGCGGGGAGCGGCGCGAGGGCCGCCTTGCGCCTCATCCTTCCGCGCGGGGCAGAGTGATCTCAACGCGCAGGCCGCCCAAGTTGGAGTCGGCGAGCTTGAAGGCGCCGCCGTAGGCGCGGCACAGTTCATCGATGATGGAGAGGCCGAGCCCGGAGCCCGGCGCGCTTTCGTCGAGCCGAACCCCGCGGCGGACCATATCGGCCTTCTGCGCCTCGGTGAGGCCTGGACCGTCGTCGTCGAAGGTCATGCGGAACTTGTCGGGGCCTAAATCGACGGCGCGCACGCGGACCCGCGCGCGACCAAACTTGCAGGCGTTCTCCAGCGCATTGCCGGCGATTTCGAGAAAATCCTGCCGCTCGCCCTGGAAGAACAGTTCCTCGTCGGCGTCCCAGTCGATCGCGACGCCCTTCTCGGCGAAAATCCGCCCCAGCGTACGCGACAACTCGTCCAGCACCTCGGCGACCGAGGTCCGCTCGCCCGTTCCCTGGGTGCGGGCCGCGGCGCGGGCGCGACGCAGGTGGTGATCGACCTGCCGGCGCATGGCTTCGGCCTGGGCCGAGACGACATCGGCGAGCGGCCCTGGCCGCTGGCCAGCTTCGGTGACCATGACCGAGATCGGGGTCTTCAAGGCGTGGGCGAGATTGCCGACATGGGTGCGCTGGCGCTCCACTACCTCTTGGTTGTGCGACACCAAGGCGTTCAACTCTTCCGCGAGAGGGTGCAGCTCCCGTGGGTACTGGCGCGCCAGGCGTTCGGCCTTGCCACGGCGGACCTCGGCGACCTCGCGGATCAAGTCGTGGACAGGCCTGAGGCCCAGCCGAACCTGCAGGATCACAGCCCCGATCAGGCCGGCGCCCAAAAGCGCGAAAGCCACGGCGGTGGCGGTGATGAAGGCGCGGACGTCGCGGTCGATGGGTGTGCGGTCCTCGGCGGCGATGAAGATCACCGGCCGTTCGCGTCCCGGCAACTCCGCCTGGGAGGCGAGCGCGCGCAGGGGCTCGCCAAGCGGGCCGGTGGTGTCATAGGCGACCGGCGCACCAGGCTTGGCGGCGAGTTTGGCGCGCATGTCCTCAGGACTGCGTAGTTCGAAGTCCCAGAGCGACCGCGAGCGCACGATAGCCCGCAAGCTCCCGTCCTGAGTGAGCTCGGCCACCTCCCAGTAGCGGCCGGAATAGGCCCGCAGCGCGCGCAGGTCGGTGAGCGCCGGGGCCACCACTTCACCCTTCTCCACCGTCGTGCCGGCCAGGAGGTTGTCGGTGAGTTCCGCCAGGGTCTGGTCGAACCGCCTGAGCGCCGCCTGCTGGAAGAGCAGCGCCAACACCACGGCGGCGACGCCAAGGGCCGTCAAGCTCCAGCCCAGGGCCAGCAGCACCAGCCGGCGCGCCAGCGACGCGCGGAAGCGCGGGAATTTCACGATCAGGCGGCGGGAGGCTCGGCCGCCCGCGCCTCGTCCTGGAGTTCTTCGGGCGGGCAGGTCAGACGGTAGCCGAGGCCGCGCACCGTCTCGATGCGGTCAGCGCCGATCTTCTTGCGGACCCGGCCGATGAACACTTCAATCGTATTGGAATCCCGGTCGAAATCCTGGTCGTAGAGGTGCTCGACCAGTTCGGTGCGGCTGATCACCCGGCCCTGGTGCATGATCATGTAGTGCAGCAGGCGGTACTCCAGCGAAGTGAGCCGCAGAGGCTCGCCATTGACGCTGGCCCGCGCCGCGCGCGGATCCAGCCGCAGGCCGCCGCAGGAGAGGTTCGGCGCCGAGTGGCCGGCCGAGCGGCGCAGCAGGGCGCGCAAGCGGGCGAGCAGTTCCTCGGTATGGAAGGGCTTGGTCAGATAGTCGTCGGCCCCGGCGTCGAAGCCCGCGACCTTCTCGCTCCAGGCGCCGCGAGCGGTGAGAATCAACACTGGCGCCGCCATGTTCCCACGCCGCCAGCGCTCCAGGACCGAGACTCCGTCGACCTTCGGCAGGCCCAGGTCCAGGACGACCGCGTCATAGGGCTCAGTCTCGCCGAGGAACTGGGCTTCCTCGCCGTCCGGCGCGTGGTCGACGGCGTAGCCGGCGTCGCCGAGGGCTAGCTGTCGTTTCCAAGAAGGTTGTTCACCCTTGTCCAGGGTGAGAGTCCGCCGATGCCGGCGTGAGGTCGGCTGAGGTTGTAGGCGTCGATCCAGGGTCCGATGGCTTGGGCGCGTTCAGCCGATGAGCTGTAGGGCTTGGCGTAGGCCCACTCCCTGAGGCTGGTCTGGATGAAGCGCTCGGCCTTGCCGTTGGTCCTGGGCGTGTACGGCCGGGTGCGGACGTGGCGGGCGCCGGCGGCCTGCAGGGCGTTGGCGAAGAGCTTGGAACGGTAGGCCGAGCCGTTGTCGGTCATCACCCGCTCGACGCGGACGCCGCAACGGCCGAGCCAGGCCAGGGCGCGTTCGAGGAAGCCGGTGGTGTCGAGTTGGCCTTCCGAAGACAGGATCTCGGTGTAGGCCAGGCGCGAAGCGTCATCGACGCAGACGTGCAGGAAGTCCCAGCCAGCGCGGCGCGAGCGGCCGAGCTGGCGGTCGCCGGTGACGCGGTGGCCGGCGACGTCGAAGCGGCCGAGCTTCTTGATATCCAGATGGATCATCGCGCCCGGTCGGCTGTGCTCGTAGCGGATCACCGGCGGCTTCGGATCGAGCGCGGCCAGCTTGCCCAGCCCCTGCCGGCGCAGGATAGCCCCCACCGTCGAGCGGGCCATGCCCAGCGTCCGGGCGATCGCCGGACCGGTCATCCGCTGACGCCGCAGTTGCTCGATCTCAGCCACACGAGCCGCAGCCACCTTGCGCGGACATCGTCGCGGCGCCGAGCTGCGGTCGTGATGCCTTCGCTCGCCGCCGCGACGATGCCGGGCGATCCATTTGCGCGCTGTCCGCAGCGACACCCCTGCCGCCTCCGCCGCCGCCTTCGCCGTCCAGCCTTGCGACACGCGCCGCGCCAGCAGCGCTCGACCCCCAGGCGTCAGACGGGCATTCTGGTGGACGTTCATCCGGGACCTTCCGGGTTAGGAGTTGGAGCTTTGCAACCCCAGCCTCTCAGCCCTGTCCCGGGTGAACAACCTTCATAGCTTCGACAGCTAGCTTCAGCTGACGCGACAGATCGGGATCGTCTTCCACGAGGAGAATGCGCATCGGGTCTCTCTCCTAGCCGCCTTGGCGGCCGATCATCTGACCGCTGCCCGCGTCGACGACGAACACCGTCACCCGGCCGTCAGGCATCTGCCATTGAATGAAGTAGGCGGGGCGGCCGCCGGCGTCGCCCAACGTCGTGTTGAGGTGACGACCGGGCGTGCGCTGGCCGATCATCTGCAATACGCGCGACAACGGCGCCTGGCGGCCCGCCTGGACGGCGGCGCGCGCCTGGTCCTGCTCGCCCATGCCGGCGCCCAGGGCCGGCCGCCCATAGTCCTGGGCGGCGGCCGCCAGCGGGCTTAACGCGCCCAGCATGAGCGGCGCGGCGAAGACGACCATGGTGAAAAGCGGCTTCATACGCATGATCCTGCGCAGGTTCGACTGAACCAACGCTGAACGGCGCGCAAGGCCCAGCAGTTTCCTCAAGATTTCCGGCGCGGCTGGTACGGATGCTCTTCGCGCCACCGCTGGGCGAAGGCTTCGATCTCTGGATCGGGCTTGTCGGGCATGGCGATCAACAGCCGCGCGAAGAGGTCGCCGCGATGGCCCTTGGCGTCGGAAAGGCCGCGGCCCTTCAGGCGCATCCGCATGCCGCTGGTGGCGCCCTTGGGAACGGTCAGTGTCACCGGGCCATCGGGGGTCGCCACCTCGACCTTGCCGCCCAGGACAGCGTCATAGACGGTGATCGGCGCCTCCATGACGAGAGACTCGCCCTCGCGCTTGAAGATAGGGTGCGGCGCAATGGCGATCTCGATCAGGGCGTCGCCTGGGCCGGCGCGCCCACCCTCGCCCTGGCCTTTCAGCCTGAGCGTCTGGCCTTCCTGGGCGCCCTTGGGGATCGTCACTTCGATGGTTCGGCCGTCGGAAAAGGCGATGCGCTTCTTGGCGCCGCGGATGGCGTCCTCGAGGTCGATCTCGACGCGGGCGCGCACGTCGGCGCCCTTCTGGGAGAAGCCGCCGAACCCGCCTCCGGGCCCGCCGCCCATTCCGCCGCCTGAACCGCCCCGGCGGCCGAACATGTCGCCCAGGATGTCGTTGAGATCGACGCCATCAAACTGCGCCTCGCGTCCGCCCCCACGCTGACCCCAGGGGCCTTGGCCGCCACCCGCGCCACCGCCGAAGCCTTGCGCGCGCTCGCGCCCATCGGCGTCGATCTCGCCGGCGTCAAACTTCTTACGCTTCTCGGCGTCGCCGACGATGTCGAAGGCCGCGCTGATCTGCTTGAAGCGTTCCTCCGAAGCCTTGTCGCCAGGATTGGCGTCGGGATGGAACTGCTTGGCGAGCTTGCGGAACGCCTTGCGCACCTCATCCGCGCTGGCGGTGCGGGAGACTCCGAGTTCCTGATAGGGATCGCGCGCCAAGAGTTTGAGACCTCACCGAAATTGCCGTCGCCGTCTAAGTGAGGGCGTTGTCGCCATCACGCAAGACCGACTGTTGCATAAAAGTCACTTAGTCGCGACCGCGTTCCTCGAGAAGATCGTAGGCGGCGAATTCGAAGGCGTCTTCAAGGTCGATCAAGACGTCCTCGCTGACGGTCTGACCGCGGACCGAGACGCCGGCGCGGTGCACGCTTTCCGGATCGCCGGAGACCAGCGGGTGCCAGTCGGCCAGGCCTCGGCCCTCGTGAATGCGGCGGTAAGCGCAACTGAGCGGCATCCAGGATAGCGTTCCGACATTGCCAGGCGTCAGCTTGATGCAATCCGGCACATGGCGGCGACGATTGGCGTAGTCGGTGCAGCTGCAGGCGTCGCTGTCGAACAGCTTGCAGTGAACGCGGGTCGGGATGATGTCGCCGGTGTCCTCATCCTCGAAGCGCACAAGGCAGCACAGGCCGCAGCCGTCGCACAGGCTCTCCCATTCCTTGGCGGTCATCTGCCAAAGTTGTTTGCGCCGCCAGAAGGGTTCTCCAGCCATCCGCACCCTCTAAACCCGTTGAGGCCTTTGCGCGAGGTCTCCCACCCTCTATCTGGGGCGGCATATGAAAGCCCCATCCAGAGCGCCGGTCCTCGCCCTCAAAGACGTTCGCCTGGCCGACGGGCCACGGATGCTGTTCGACGGCGTCGACCTGGCGCTCGATGCGCGGGTCCGCGCCTGCCTTGTCGGCCGCAATGGCGCGGGCAAATCCACCCTGCTGAGAATCCTCGCCGCTCAGATCGAACCGGACGCCGGTGAGCGGGTCGCGACCGGCGGGACGCGCATCGCCTTCGTGCCGCAGGAGCCGGAGATCGAGGGCGCGACCCTGCTCGACCACGCCACCGCCGGCGGCGCGGAAGCGCACCGCGCCGAGGCCCGGTTGGAAGCCTTCGGCCTGGATCCGCAGAAGTCGACCCAGGGCCTGTCGGGCGGTGAGATCCGCCGCGTGGCCCTGGCGCGGGCCTTCGCCGAGGACGCCGAGGTCCTGTTGATGGACGAGCCGACGAACCACCTCGACATCCTGGCCATTGAGACCCTGGAGTCCGAACTGGCGCAGTGCCGCTCGGCCGCCCTGATCGTCAGTCACGATCGGGCTTTCCTCGAGCGCGTCACCAACCGCTGCTTCTTCCTCGAAAACCGCCTGGTTCGCAGGCTCGACAAGGGGTTCGCCCACTTCGACGAGTGGGCCGAGCAGATCGCCGCCGCCGAGGCCGAGGAAGGCCGCCGCCTCGACAAGATGCTGAAGCGCGAGGAGCATTGGCTGCAGCGCGGCGTCACCGGCCGTCGCGCCCGCAACGAAGGCCGCCGCCGCCGCCTGATGGAGCTGCGCGGAGAGAAGCGCGAACGCCAGGGCGATGTCCGTGGCGAGCTGAACATGGGCATGGCCTCCGGCGGCCAGTCCGGCCAGCGCGTCGTCGAGGCCAAGAACGTCTCCAAGGCCTTCGGCGACAAGGTGTTGCTGAAGGACTTCTCCACCCGCATTCTGCGCGGCGACCGCGTCGCCGTGGTGGGTCCGAACGGCGCCGGCAAGACCACCCTGGTCCGCACCCTGCTGGGTGAGATCCCCACGGACACCGGGACGATCAAGCTCGGGACCAATCTCGAGATCAACTACGTCGACCAGGCCCGCGCGGCGCTGAACGCCGAGACGACCCTTCGCGAAGTGCTCCTGCCGCAGGGCGGCGACCAAGTGATGGTGCGGGGCTCGCCCCGCCACGTGATTTCCTACGCCAAGGACTTCCTGTTCACCGAGGCGCAGCTGCGACAGCCGGTCCGCAGCCTGTCGGGTGGAGAGCGCAACCGCCTGCTGCTGGCCCGCGCGCTCGCCAATCCGGCCAATGTCATGGTGCTGGACGAGCCGACCAACGACCTCGACATGGACACGCTGGACCTGCTGGAGGACCTGCTGGCCGACTATGAGGGCACGCTGATCCTGGTCAGCCACGACCGTGACTTCATCGACCGGCTCGCGACCTCGACGATCGGTCTCGACGGCCGCGGCGGGGCGGTGGAGACCCCAGGCGGATGGCAGGATTTCCTGAGCCAGAACCCCGGATTCTTCGGCGGCCGCGTCGCGCGGGAATCGACGCGCGGCGAAAGCAAGCCCATGCCGAAGCCGGCCTTCGTGAAGCCGGCGGCCAAGCTCAGCTACAAGGATCAGCGCCGTCTCGAGGAGCTGGAGAAAATGATCGCCGAGGCGCCAGCCAAGGCGGCCGCACTGGAAGCCAAGCTGGCCGATCCCGGCCTCTACGCGCGCGACCCGGTCGCCTTCGACAAGGTCAACCGCGAACTGGAAGCCGCCCGCGCAGCCCTGGCGGCCGGCGAAGATGAATGGTTAGAGCTGGAAGCCAAGCGCGAGGCCTTGAAGGCCTGATCCCTCCCCGCTCGTCCCGGCGAGGCCGGGATGTGCGGTGTTTGGAGTGTCGGATCGTCCGGACGCGGCTTTCCTGTGGAAAACCTAGAGCGCTGAATTTTCAGGCTTATTCCCGATAAAGTCACGGCCTGTCCACAGGCCTTCCACCGCGGGAATGGCGATTGCACACACCAGGGCGAGTTCGGGCGCTTGCCTAATAACGGGCGTGGGAGCAACGTCAAGTGGCCAAGAGGAACTGCGGCGCGAAACTTCCCAGACAAGGCCGGAAACGGCGGCGTCGAGGCGGCGAGCGAGGCAGAGGCCTTCGGAAGGCGGACGGACCAGGGAAACCCGGAACGGAGGCTTGAAGGAGGGTTCCGGTGCGCGATGGAAACCTGCGGGGACACCCGCTTATCGAAGTCGCAAACCGAGCTTCTCGGCTCAGATCCCCCAACGGATCTGGTCAGAGGGCGGCGTCACGGGAAACCGAGGCGCCGCCCTCTTGCTATTGGGGCCTTCCCTTCCCTACGGTTTCCCCGGAAGAGGGATGCCCATGAAGCTCAAGGTTCTGTTCGCCATTGGACTGGCGGCGCTCGTCGCGGCGTGTTCGCCGGCAAAGGAAAAGGCCCCCGAGGCTAGTGGTCGCACGACCATCCGGTTCGCAACCGACTGGCGCGCCCAGGCCGAACAGGGCGGCTTCTACCAGGCCCTGGCCAGCGGCGAGTACGCCAAGCGCGGACTGGACGTGCAGATCATCCAGGGCGGGCCCGGCGTGAACGTGCCCCAGTTGGTGGCCACGGGGGCCGTCGAGATGGGCACGGGCTCCAACAGCTTCATCGCCCTGAACCTCGCCCAGGAGGGCGCGCCCGTGAAGGCGGTCGCCGCCTTCATGCAGAAGGATCCGCAGGTCCTGATCGCCCACCCCGACCAAGGGATCGAGACCATCGCCGACCTGAAGGGCCACCCGATCCTCCTGTCCGACGCGTCGGTCACGGCCTTCTGGGTGTGGCTGAAGGCCAAGTACGGGTTCACCGACAGCCAGATCCGCAAGTACAACTTCAACTCCGCCCCGTTCCTGTCGGACAAGCGCGTGGCCCAGCAGGGCTACCTGACCAGCGAGCCCTATACGATCGAGAAGGAAGCGGGCCTGAAGCCCAAGGTCTTCCTGCTCGCCGACAACGGCTACCCGGGCTACGCGGCCATGGCGCTCGCGTCAGACAAGCTGATCGCGGCGAAGCCTGCGGCGGTGAAGGCCTTCGTCGAGGCGACCGCCAAGGGCTGGGACGACTACCTGAACGGCGATTCCGCGGCGGCCGACGCGATGATCCGCAAGGACAACCCGGAGATGACCCAGGAACTGCTCGACCAGGCCAAGGTCAAGCTGCGCGACAACGCCATCGTAGGCGGCTCGCCTGTGGTGGCCACGGGGATGATGACGGACGCCCGCTGGAAGGACTTCTTCGACATGGCGTCCAGCCAGGGGGTCTATCCGAAGACGCTGGACTACAAGCGCGCCTATACGCTGCAGTTTGTTGGCCCGCCCGCGCCGTGATCGCCGCACTTCAGGACGTCGACGTCGACTACGCCCGCGGTCGCGCCCTGGGCCCGTTCAGCCTGACGCTGGAGCCCGGCGCCATCACGGCCCTGGTCGGGCCGTCCGGTTGCGGCAAGTCGACGGCGTTGCGGCTGCTGGCCGGGCTGGAGCAGCCGACGCGCGGAACCGTCACCCGCGCGGCCGGGCGCGGCGAGACGGCGGTGGTCTTCCAGTCGGCGACCTTGGCGCCGTGGCTCTCAGCGCAGGCCAATGTGAGCTTGCCGCTGGAGCTCGCGGGCGCGCGGGACGCCGGGCCGCGCGCGGCCGCGGCCTTGGAGCGAGTCGGGCTCGCAGCGGCCACGGCGGCGAGGCCGGCGCAACTTTCGGGTGGCATGGCCATGCGCGTGTCCCTCGCGCGGGCGCTGGTGACCGACCCCAAGCTGCTGTTGCTGGACGAGCCGTTCGCGGCTCTCGACGAGATCACGCGGCGCCGGCTCGCGGACGATATCCTGGCGCTGTGGGCGACCTCCAAGCCGGCCATCGTCTTCGTCACCCACAATGTAGAGGAAGCGGTCTACCTGGCCTCCAAGGTGGTGGTGATGACGCCAGGTCCCGGCCGGATTGCGGGAACGTTTGAGACACCGCCCCTGCCCCGGCCGGCCGGCTTCCGTGTAACGCCGGAGTTCCGCGCCTGCGTCGAGCAGGTCAGCCACGCCCTGGAAGGCGCCGGCGCCCTATGAACCGCGCGATCTACATCCTGGCGCCCCTGGGCCTGATCGCCGTCCTGCTCGGCGGCTGGGAGATGGCCTGCCGGGCGCTGGAGGTTCCCGCCTATTTCCTCCCCGCGCCCTCGGCCATCGCCAAGGCGCTGGTCGCCGACTTCGCCTCGCTCCTGGTCTCGGCCTGGAACACCCTGGCCATGGCGCTGCTGGCCCTGGTGGTCGCCAGCGTGCTGGCCCAGACGCTCGCCCTCACCGTCGCCCTGTCGCCCACCCTGGAGCGCGCGGTCCGCCCACTGGCCGTCGTCCTGCAGGTCACGCCGGTGGTGGCGCTGGCCCCGTTGGTGCTGATCTGGGCCGGCCTTGACCACCCAGGCCGCGCGATCATCGCCCTGGCGGCGGTCGTCGCCTTCTTCCCGATCTTCTCGGGCGCGCTCACTGGGCTGAAGGCCGCGGACCCGGATCTAGAGCGGGTTTTCGACCTCTATGGCGCGACCCGCCTGCAGCGTCTGGTCCGCCTGCGCCTGCCCTCGGCCGTGCCGTTCCTGCTGGAGGGCCACAAGGTCGCCGCCGGCCTCGCGGTGATCGGCGCGGTGGTCGCCGAGTTCGTCGCCGGATCCGGCGGCGCCCAGGGCCTGGCCTGGCGGATCCTGGAAGCCGGCAACCGCCTGCAGACGGCGCGCATGTTCGCCGCGCTGGTGATGCTGGGACTCCTGGGCGCTGTGCTGCACGCTCTGCTCGAGCGGGCGGAGCAGGCCGGCCTGAAGTGGTGGCGGGGCCGCTAGACTACTTCGGTGGCGACGGAATTTCTGGCTCGAACCGAAAGGGGATAGTGACGTCGCCGCCGGCGGTTGGCAGGCCCTCATCGCTCCAAACCGACATGCGCGAAGTGTGCGCAAGCCGAACGGCCGCGGCGCCAAAGCCTTCGCCCTGGGGCGTCTCGCGGATCGGCTGACAGGCCTGCAGAACGCCATCAGCGATCACCCGGCATTTCACCAGCTCCGAGCCCCCGCGCCCGGCCTTTCGCGCCGCCTCAGGAAAGACTTCCGCGAGATCCGCTGCTGTCGGCAATTGGCGCCAAGTCGGCTTGCCGACCCGCCGCTCACCCTTCAGGGCGCCGGTTGGAAAGGTCACGTTGACCATCGCTTTGATTTCTCGGCGCTGAAGGTCAGGTGATAGAGCTGGCCCTTGGAAGAGCGGCGAGAGCTTGCGCGCCGCCGCGGCAAAGCCCATCCGCCGGGGCGTCTCTTCGTGCACCTCGCAGGCGCTCAGCGTCCCTGTCTTCGAGTAGCGGCACATCAGGGTCACGCGACCCGGCGCGCCTTCTTCTCGCGCCCGCCCCGGATAGCTGGCCACAAGTTGATCGAAGTCGGGGGCTTTCAACCATTGGGGGGCCCGCAGGACGCTCGCACCGGTCTGCGCCATGGGACCTTCAATCCGCCAGCGGATTGGCACGCGCACGATCCCATCGGGGAACGGCTTTCCGTCTCTCGTCAAAGGGCGCATGCGGAACACCGGAGTCATCGCCAGCGCGGCCTCGCCGAAACCCATCCCCAGAGGCGCCTCGTGGAACACCTTGCAGGCATGCAGGCCCCCTTCAACATTGACCCTGCATTCAACGAAGGCTTCGCCGGCGACGCCTTCGCGGGCCGCTTGGGTGGGCACGACGCGCCACATCTCCTCCTGGGTGGGTTTCTGGATCCAGTCGGGTTGACTAATCACCTCGGCGAACGCCGGTGACGTTAAGGCTAAGCTGGCCGCCACCAGTACTCGCTTCATCGCGTCCTCACGCCTTTGCGGAGGACTATAGCGCGTGCTTCTAGCTAGACCATGGCCGTCCGCCGCGTCAGCCGGGCGAAGGCGTCTTCGGCGATGACGGAGAGACCGTGGCAGCCTTCCTCGCTGAAGATCTCGATGGCGGCGTCGAGGGCGAAGAGAGCGCCGGGCAGGCGGGCGTCGCCTTCGCCGAGAACCTCGGCTCGCGCCTCGTAAAGCCGGGCGAGTTGGAGTTGCGCGAGCGCCCAGTCGAGCGGTTCGGCGGCGGCGTCGAGCGCCGCCAGCTCCATCTTGGCGGCGGCCTCGGCGGCGTCGGCCAGACCCAGATCGCCGGTCAGGGCCGCCGCGCGGGCGGCGCAGACGGCGCGGGCGTTGATCAGCAGGCCGCGCAGGGTGGTGTCGGCCGAGGCGGCGGGGACTTCGCGCAGGATCTGGTTGGCGCGGTCGAAGGCGGTGACGGCCTGTTCGAACAGGCGCTCATCGCCATCGAGTTCGGCCTTAGCCTTGAGCGTGAGCCCCAAGGCGAACTCGGTGCGCGCCCAGGCGACGGGCCGCTCGTTGCGGTCCAGTCCGTGCAGCGCCTCGGTCAATATCTCCAGCTCGCGATCCAGCACGCCGCCGTCGCCGGCCGCGGCGGCGTCGAACACACGCTTCAACTCGTCGCTGGCTTCAAACATGGCGCCGCCCCAGGTCCGCGGCCGTGAGCGCATGAAACGCTCTGCCTTGGTCTTCCAGGCGCTAAGAAAAGCGGGGGTGGTGGAAATTAACAAGAGATTAAAACCTTGGGTATGGTTAACGAGTCCTTCGTCATGACTGTAAAGCGTTGAGGAATCTCGTTGTTCCCGCGCTCTAGATTTTGTGACTTTCCGGCAGTGTCCGCAGGAACGCCGCGACCGCGCCCTTGGACTGCAGGCGGACGACGCGGCAGTGGGAGGGGGCGGCGGTCGCCAGGGCGGCGATCTTCTGACGTATCGAGGTCCGCGTCGTCCAAACGTAGCGCAGGAATTCCGGCAGCATATCGAGGCGTTCGGGACAGCCGTCCGGCAGATCCGGCCGCGACTTTCCGAGCATGGTCAGGCTGCGGCGGATCACTCGGCCGACCCGCAAGGCGAAAGGGAGGTCGAGCCAGATCAGCATGTCGGCGCGCGACAGACGATTGGGCCAGGTCACCGAGTGGCCGCCCTCGAAGATCCATTCGTCACGCGCCTCGACCTCGAGGCAGAGCCGCGTCTTTTCCTCGCGTGTCCGCTCGACCAGCCGTCCTGCCAATGGATGAGATCGATGTGAACGACCGCCAGGCCGGTGCGCTCGCCCAGCTGGCGGGCGAGCGTGCTCTTCCCTGAGCCCGGCTGGCCGACGATCATGATGCGTTGCATGGCGGCCACCCTCTCCTGGGGCCGGGGAAACCTAGCGTCGAACAGCTAGGCCGTGAAGATCGCGGCCAGCTCATCGGCGGTCGCGATTCGCCAATCGCCCGGCTCCAGATCCGCCGGCAGATCGAGGCCGCCGATGCGATCGCGATGGAGCGCTTCGACGTGGTTGCCGACGGCGGCGAACATCCGGCGGACCTGATGGTAGCGGCCTTCCGTGATGGTCAGGCGCGCCTGCGTCTCTGAGAGCGGCTCCAGCGCCGCCGGCGCCAGGGGATCGGCCTCATTCTCGAGCACGAGCGTCCCGGCCGCGAAGGTCGCGCCCTCGCCGCCGTTCAGCGGGCGCGCCAAGGTCGCTGCATAACGCTTGGCGATCATGGCCTTGGGCGAGATCACCCGATGCAGGAAGGGGCCGTCGTCGGTGATCAGGAGGAGGCCTGAGGTGTCCTTGTCGAGACGCCCGATCGTGGACAGGCCTGGCTCGCGCGCGCGCCAGCGCTGCGGCAGGAGTTCATAAACCGTTCGACCCGCCTCGCGGTGTGAACAAACCACCCCGAGAGGCTTGTGCATGACGAGCGTCAGGGGCGCCGGGGGATCGATCGGCTGGCCCGCGACGAGCAGGCGAGTGGGCAGGTCGGCGGTGACCGCGATCTTGGCGCCGGAGTCTTTCAGAGGCCGGCCGTCCAGCACAACCTGCCCACGGGCGACGAGGGCCGTGACCTCGCGGCGCGAGCCGTAGCCGAGGTTGGCGAGCAGGCGATCGAGCCTGGCCATCAAAGGCTTGGCGGGCTTTTCGCTCACCGCCGCGCCTCATAGAGCTTGTAGCCCTGAGCGTCGCCGATTGGCGTGACCGCGGCGAAGGCCTCGCGAAGGACCGCCTCATAGGGCAGGTGCCGATTGGCGACGAGGCGCAGTGTCCCGCCGGCACGAAGCATCGCTGCGGCGGCGCGAATAAAAGCCTGGCCGAGCGCCTTGTCCTCCGAGCCGCCATCGTGGAACGGCGGGTTCATCACAACGAAGTCGAGATCGCTCGGTGCGTCCGTCCAGCGCCGGACGTCGGCCCAGGCCAGGCGCATCCGCGGATCGCTCAGATTGCGCTGGGCGCAGGCGATGGCGCGCCCGTCCACGTCCACGCCATGCAGCGTCGTCACCGTCGGCGAACCGAGGAGCGCGGCCGACAGGGCGCCGATCCCGCAGCCCAGGTCCGCGCCGGCCCCCGCCAGCCCGTCGAGGGCCTGCATGAGCAGCGCGCTGCCAGGATCGATCCGGTCCCAGCTGAAGACGCCGGGCTGGGTCCACAGGCCAAGCTCGGCCGACAGCCGCGGCGCTCCGGCCGCGATCGCCGCATCCAGCCCGGTGATCTCCGCCGGACGCGAGGCGAAGCAGAAGCGGTGGTGCTTGCGCGCGTCCTCGGCGACCTCGCAGCCGAACCCCTGCAACAGGGCCTTCAGGCGCTGGCCGCCCTTGTCCTTGGGCGCGAACAGGACGAGCCGCCCGCCCGGCGCCAGAGCCCGAAAGGCCAGCGCCGTCACATAGGCCCGCTCCGCCACGCCAGGCGGCGCCAGCACATGGGCCGAGGCCAGCGACCCGGGCGCGATTTCGGCGAGGTCCGCTGATCCGGGGATCAGCGGCGAGGTCTGGACTGCGCCGGTTGGGACTTCGATCAGGCCGGGCGACGGCGCGCCGTAGACGATGGCGGAGGGGTTCAAGCGCGTTCCTTGGAGCGCTCGAAGCGGACCTTGGGATAGCGGTCGGCGGCGTAGTTAATGTCCCAGGACGACTTGGCGAGATAGACGGGTTGCTCGTCGATGTCGGTCCCGATCGCCGAGCGGTGCTTGGCGACGAAGTCTTCGACGTCGGCCTTGTCGCCGCCCAGCCAGCGGGCTTCCGCATAGGGGCTGGGTTCGAAGATGACCTGCAGTTGATACTCGTTGGCCAGGCGGTCGGCCATGACCTCGAACTGCAGCTGGCCCACGGCGCCGACGATGAAATCCGAGCCGAGCGCCGGCCGGAAGAGCTGGGTCACCCCTTCCTCGGCCAAGCCTTCCAGCGCCTTCTTCAGGTGCTTGGCCTTCAGCGGATCCTTGACCCGCACGCGCTGGAGGATCTCCGGCGCGAAGTTGGGCAAGCCGGCGAACCGCAAGGCGCCGCTCTCGGACAGGCTGTCGCCGACGCGCAGCACGCCGTGATTGGGGATGCCGATGACATCCCCGGCGAAGGCTTCTTCCGCCAGCTCGCGGTCGGAGGCGAAGAACATGATCGGCGCATTGACCGACAGCTGGCGGCCGGTGTTCTGCACCTTCAGTTTCATGCCGCGGGCGAACTGGCCGGAGGTGAGCCGCAGGAAGGCGATCCGGTCGCGGTGGTTTGGATCCATGTTGGCCTGGACCTTGAAGACGAAGCCTGAGACCTCGCGGTCGCCCGGGGCGACGTGGGTTTCCTCGCCGCCACGCAACGCCGGCACGGTCTTGGGCGCCGGCGCGTAGGCGCCCAGGCCCTCCAGCAGCTGATCGACGCCGAAGTGGCGCAGCGCCGAGCCGAAGAACACGGGCGTCATATGACCTTCGAGGAAGGCCTGCGGATCAAACGGCTTCAGTCCGCCCTGGGCCAGCTCGGCGTTGTCTGACAGCTCCTCGACTTCATCGGCGTCGAGATAGGAGGCGATGGCGGCGCCCTTGAAGGCGATGGCGTCGGGGTGCTTGTCATCTGCCTCGCGCTGCTTGGCGAAGGGCAGGAATTTCTGGCTGCGCAGATCCAACATGCCCTTGAACCGCCCGCCCGAGCCAGCCGGCCAATAGAGCGGCGAGGGGTCCAGCGCTAGTTTCGAGGCGATCTCGTCCAGGAGCTCGAACGGGTCCTGCGCCTCGCGGTCCATCTTGTTGATGAAGGTGACGATCGGGATGTCACGCAGGCGGCACACCTCGAACAGCTTCAGCGTCTGCGGCTCGATGCCCTTGGCGGCGTCCAGCACCATGACCGCGGCGTCGGCGGCGGTCAGGGTGCGGTAGGTGTCCTCCGAAAAGTCTTCGTGGCCCGGCGTGTCGAGCAGGTTGAACATCAGGCCTTGGTGGTCGAAGGTCATGACCGAGGCCGAGACCGAGATGCCTCGCTCGCGCTCGATCTTCATCCAGTCGGACCGGGTGCGGCGGTTCTCGCCGCGGGCCCGCACCGCGCCGGCCGCGCGGATCGCGCCGCCGGCCAGCAGCAGATTTTCCGTGAGCGTCGTCTTGCCGGCGTCAGGGTGGGAAATGATGGCGAAGGTCCGCCTGCGGGCGGCCTCGGCGGAAGGTGTGGCGCTCATGGGGGCTGCCTAGCACCCAAACGTTCAGCTTTCGAGCGGTCACCCGCCTGATACCGGATCAGGCTTGGGCGCCCTGATAGGAAAATTTGCTGGCCCGCGCGGCGCAGCCGGCGCTCTATTTGCCAAAATCCCAAGGAGATGGTCATGGCGGAAAAACCAGTCGGCCCCGTGCACGCGATCCGGCCGGACGGCAAGGAGATCAAGCTACCCTACGAGGGCCACCCGATTACGCTCACCCCCACCGAGGGCCGCGTCGTGGTCACCGCGGGCGGCAAGACCATCGCCGACAGCCGGGAGGCCATCACCTTGAAAGAGGCCGAGTATCCGGCCGTGCAGTACATCCCGCGCAAGGATGTGGACATGTCGCTGCTCACGCCCACCGACAACTACAGCTACTGCGTCTTCAAGGGCGACTGCAGCTACTACTCGATCCCCGCGGGCGGCGAAAAGTCCGTCAACGCCGTGTGGTCCTACGAAGCCGCCCATGGCGCCGTGACCGAGATCACCGGTCACGTCGCCTTCTATCCCAGCCGCGTGGACGCGATTACGATCGGCTGATGACACGTCCCATCAAGGGCGCCTGCCGGTGCGGCCGAACCACCTTCGCGGTGACGGGCGCACCGCTCATCCGGGCCGCCTGCCACTGCACCGGCCGCCAGCAGATAACGGGCTCGGGGGCTTGATGCCTCCGACACAAACCCTGCGCCGTAGGCGATTCACTGACGGCGGCGAGGCCGAAGGCTCTGGGTTAGCGAAGGCGCCTTCGTGACCTTTCTGTCCTTCGTGTCGAACAAGACGCCAACCGATCTCAAGCCGACCTTGATGGCGGCGCTTAGCAATCGAATGTGCCTCAATGCGCCTCTTGCACTTCAGCGATGACGGGACGATCGAGCGGTTCGAACCACAGCCGGTGAAAACGCCGTCGGAGCGGGGACCGGGTCGGGAATGGCTGAACGGACCGCTGGTCTGGGGGATCGCCGAAGACTATGCGGCCATGTACCTGTTCCCGCGCGAGTGCCCACGCATCCTCATCTGGGCGACGGCGCAGACGACGGAGGAAGATCGACACGGCCTCTGGGGCCGGTCCGAGGCGCGCATCATCGCCCACATCGAATGGGAGTGGTTCGAGGCCCTGACCACAGGCCGGCTCTGGCGCTACACCCTGCCCGTCGAGACCTTCGAAGACCTGTCAGACGCAGGCATGTGGGTCTCGCGCACGGCGGTGGAGCCACGCAGCGTCCACCTGCTGAAGGATCTGCCAGGCGCGCTCGCCGACGCGGGCGTGGAACTGCGGGTGCTGCCTAGCCTGGCGCCGCTAAAGGACCTCTGGGACACCAGCGTCCACGCCAGCGGCATACGCCTGCGCAATGCGCGCAGTTGGGTGGCCTAAACCTCCTAGCTCAAAGGGTGCTCGGCATAGAGCGCCCGTTCGCGCGCGATCAGGATATCGGCGAGAAACCAGTATGCCTCGCCCCAGGCCTCAAGCACCTTATCGCTAGCCGCCTCTCCCAGGACGTCGCGAATGGCGGGCAGCAGCGCTTCCGCGACCTTCGGATAATGCTCAGGCTTCACATACGTCTGAACATGGCGGGCAGCCATGCGCTCGACCGCGCCGGCGAGGGCGGGGAGGTTATCGACATTCTGGGCATAGGCGACGATCGCCGCCGCCAGGCGCTTGGGCTGTTCCCCGGACGTCTGGGCGGCCTCGTCGAAAAGGGCTTTGATTTCTGGGTCGACGAAGAGGCGTTCGTACATCCGGGTGGTGATCGCAACACCGTGCTGCACCAGCACCGGAGCCGTCGCCTTCACGATCTGAATGGATTCGGCGGAAAGCTCATTGGCCATTTGGACATCCTTCTCATCAGCCGGGCGCGGGAGAGAACATCGCCGCAGCGATGACAATCATGGGGCGGATCGAGGCTTCCGTCCGCTGAAATCATGATGCGGGCGCGAAACGCCCGCGGTTTCACAGGTCATAGGCGCGATCAGCCGAGCTGCGTCAGCCTCATCGATAGGCGCAATCGGACGAATCGGGCCTATCACCCCGCAAGCTTGGCGAAGGCCTCCGGGCGCGGGCGTTTAGGCCTTATCGAAGCTCGTATTGTCAGCGCGCGCTTCCAGCGCCTCCATGTTGGCGGTGACGCGGGCGGCCTTGTCCTTGATGCGCTGGGCCGCGCCAATGCCGAGCGGCAGGCGCAGGGGGGCGTTGTCATCATAGACCTGCTCGATGATCAGCTTGGCCGCCTTGACCGGATCGCCCGGCTCATTGCCGACCGCGCCGTCCATCCGCCGCCGAACCGCGCCCGAGGCGTGGTCGTATTCCGGCATGATGTTCTTGGGGTACCAGAGCGAACCGATGATCGCGGTGCGGAAGAGGCCGGGCTCGATGATCAGGGTGCGCACGCCGAAGGGGGCGAGCTCGCCCTGCATGCCTTCGTGGATCATCTCAACGGCCGACTTAGTCGCCGAATAGTGCGCCATGCCGGGCGACGCGATCTGGCCGCCGACCGAGGAGACAACGCCCAGCACGCCGGAGCCCCGCGCCCGCATCTGGGGCGTGAAGGCGCGGACCATGTTCAGCACGCCGAACAGGTTGGTCTCGTAGAGCGGCCGATACTCTTCCGGCTCCAGTTCCTCGATGGCGCCGACCACGGAGAATCCGGCGTTGTTGATCAGGACGTCGATCCCGCCGAAGGCCTCGTCGCCGGCGGCGACTGCGGCCGCGACGTCGTCAGGATTGGTGACATCGAGCTTAATGGCCCGCGCCGTGTCGGGATACTGGGCGGCGAGGTCAGCCAGGACCTCCGGCTTGCGGGCGGTCAGCAGGACCTGGTCGCCGCGGGCCAGCGCCGCCTCGGCCAGGAAGCGGCCGAAGCCGGTGGAGCAGCCGGTGATCAGCCAACGGCGGTGTTCGGTGTCGGACATGGACGTTTCCATCAGGCAGGAGGCGTCGGCCGCGGGGCGCGGGCGTCGTTAACAAGGTTCGGAGGGTGCGGCGGACCCGGGAGCCCGCCGCTACGCGCACTTAGGCGTTGGCGGGCGCAGGCTTGGCCGCAGCCGCCGCTGCACGGCCGGCGCCGACCACATTTCCGCTGTCGTCGCCCTCGCGCGGCGCCAGGGTGTCGAGCTCGGCCTTTTCTTCCGGCGAGAGAACCCAGCCGGCGGCCTTGACGTTCATGGCCACCTGCTCGGGGTTGCTGACGCCGGTGATGACCGAACCGACCTGCGGATTGGCGAGCAGCCAGGCTACCGCGAGCTCGGCCGTCGTGCGTTGCCGATCCGCCGCAAAGGGCTTCAGCTTATCGACGATGGCGAAGTTGCGGTCGTTGGTGTTGTTGGCGACCACGCCGGAGCCCTCGGCCCCGCGGGTGCCGGCCGGAGCGGCCTCGCCCTTGGTGTACTTGCCCGTGAGGAAGCCGCCGCCCAGAGGAAAGTATGGGATGATGCTGAGGCCGAATTCCTTAGTGAATGGCACGAGCTCGGCTTCGATCTGCCGGCGCAGCATGTTGTAGTGATCCTGCGCCGTGATGTAGCTCTTCACGCCCATGGCGCGAGCCGTGTACCAACTCTTCGCCAAATGCCAGGCGGAGTGGTTGGACGATCCGATCTCACGCACCTTGCCGGCCTTCACCAGACGATCGAGCGCGGCCAGGATTTCATGTTCCGGTGTCTTCAAGCTGGGCTGGTGGAGCTGGTAGAGGTCAATATGATCGACACCCAGCTTCTTCAGGCTCTCATCGCAGCGGTCGGTGATGTACTGGCCGACATTGGCGTCACCCAGGTTGCGCAGGTTGAACTTGGTTGCGATCACCCACTTATCACGGCGATCGGCGAGCGCCTTGCCGACGAAGATCTCCGATTGGCCGCCGCCATAGCCGTTGGCGGTGTCGACGAAATTGACGCCCAGGTCGTGGGCGGCGTGGATGGTGCGGATGCTGGCCGCCTCGTCCAGGCGCGGCGGGCCGAAGGTGTTGCCGCCTAGCGCAACGACCGAAACGCGCAAATCGCTATTGCCCAGATTGCGATATTCCATAGTCCGCCTCCCCAAAATTTCACCGGCGCCGGCCTAGGCTGGCGCAAGTCATTGTCGGCCGCCCTCGGCGGTCTGTTGCCGGCAGTTTGAGCCTGCGCGCGCGCATGGACAAGTCCTTGCCCCGGCAATTGTCCAAAGGCTTCTAGACGGTCTCCGGAGCGGCCGGAAATCGCATGTTGGGATGGCGAGGTATTCGCGCGAGTTATATGTGCGCGACCCCCAGGCCGAAGGACCCCATGGCGAGCATCCAAATCGCCATGGCGAGCATCATCAGGTTCTCGGTGAGGGACAGGAAGCCCAGGGGCACGTTGCTGTCCCCGCCGACGCAGGCGCACTTGAGTTCGCGCTTGTCGACATAGACCGCCTTGATCACCGAGACAGCGCCGATCCCGCCGATGAAGATAGCGATGGGCGCCGACAGCCAGGTGAGGACGCCAGCGGTCATCAGCATCCCCGCGCCCAGTTCGGCGAAGGGATAGATGCGGCCGTAGGGGATCCAGCGCTTGGCCAGCAGGTCGTAGTTCAGGAACATTGTCGAGAAGCTGTCGATGTCGCGCAGCTTCAGCATCGCAAGCGCCATCATCGACAGGCTGATGAACCACTCGCCCGTGCGCACCGTCAGGAGCTGGCCGAAGACGCCGTAGCTGAGGGCGAGCGCCATCAGCGCGGTGACGACGAAGACCACCAGGACCGGGGTATAGGTCTTGGCCTTGGGGTCGTGGACCTTGAGGCCAAGGAAGCGGCGCAGGTCGTCGTGGCCGCCAATGCGCTGGCCGTCGATCCAGATCTGCGGCGTGGTCTTGACCCCGTGCTCGGCCTTGAAGGCCTCGGTCTCGTCGCGGTTGTGGAGGTGGTGATCGTCGATCTGGAAGCCGCGGCGCTTCAGCAGGTCGCGGGCGCGCAGGCCCCAAGGGCACGTGTGGGTGTCGTACACCATCCGGTAGAGCTCGGCGTGGCGAATGGGCTTGGTCATTTGGCGCCTCCTTCAAGGCTTGTCTGTCTGTCTCGCCCGTCTATGTAAGGTCCGTACCATGGTACGGGGTCAAGAGGCGGCTATGACGACCATCGCAGGATTGGCCCGCGCCGGCGGGGTCGGCGTCGAGACGGTGCGGTATTATCAGCGGCGCGGCCTGCTGCCGACGCCCGAGCGGCCGGCCGGCGGATCGCGCGACGGCGGCGCGCGGCGCTATGATGGCGAGGCCGTGCGGCGCCTGCGGTTCATCCGCTCAGCCCAGGCGGCCGGGTTCACCCTGGAGCAGATCGCCGAACTGCTGGCGCTGGACGCCGGCTCTGATCACGCCCGCGCCCAGGCCCTGGCGCGCGAGCGGATCGCTGCGCTGGACGCGCGTATTGCCGAGCTGGAGACGGCGCGCAGCTCGCTGCGGCGCCTGGCCGACGCCTGCAGCGCCGGCGACCATGGCCCCTGCCCGATCCTGGCGTCGTTCGAGGCTCAGGGCGCGATCTGATCCTCGCGGCACTGGGCCGGCGCCTTGTCAGGCCGCCAGCGGACCAGGCGTGTTCCGTGGCGGAAGCGGCCCGCCGTGACCTGGTCGAACAAGACCTCGACAACCAGCTCCGGCTTGAGCGCCGTCCATTGGGCGGAGCGTTCATCTCTCCAGCGGCTGGGCCCGCCGGGCATATCGCCGGTGAAGCCCGGACCGCCAGTGACGGCCTCCAGTTGGCGAGTGAGATCGGGCCGCTCGGCGTCGCTGATCATCGAGGTGAAGCCGACGTGGTTCAGGCGTCCCTCGGCGTCGTAGAGACCAAGCAGCAGCGAGCCTACGAGCTGTTGATCCTTGAGATAACGGAAGCCGCCGACGACGCAGTCGGCTGTTCTCAGGCGCTTGATTTTCAGCATGGCGCGCTCGCCTGGCGCGTAGACGCCGTCGCAGCGCTTGGCGACCACGCCATCGGTCTCGGCGCCCGATCCCTCCAGCCAGCGTCGGGCCTGGACGATGTCCGCCGCGCTCGGCGACAGGCGCAGATGCTCGGGAAGGTCGAGCGCGTCCACAAGGTCTTCGAGCGCAGCACGCCGGCTCTGCAGCGGCGCCGCGAGCAAGGGCGCCCCTCTCGGCCCCAGCAGGCAGTCGAAAAGGATGAGATCGGCCGGCGTCTCTATGGAGAGCTTATCGATGCGGCTTTGGGCCGGATGCAGCCGCATCTGCAGGGCGTCGAAGGCGAGGCGTCCCTCCACCGGGATGACCAATTCGCCGTCGAGGACGAAGCGCTGCGGCGCGGTCTGGGCCAACCGCGCGGCGACCTCCGGAAAGAAGCGGGTCAGCGACTTGCCAGACTTGGCCTTGAGTTCAACCTCGCCGCCGGCGCGGTAGGCCAGGCAGCGGAAGCCGTCCCACTTGGGCTCGAACCACCAGCCCGGATCGGCCGGCAGCGCGGCGATGCGCTTGGCCTCCATGGGGGCCAGGTCGAGCGGGACGGGCAGGTCGGCGAGGCTGGGCATGACGATGCCCAACCCTCCGGGCGCCGCTGGCGTTCCGCCCTCGTTGACCCGCGATCACGGCCTATCTGACAGAGCGGTGCAGCGAGCGGACGAAGCCTGCGCCGCCATCCCTCGAGAAACTATGACGCGGGCGCGGCCATGATGACGATGTCGGGCTTCGGCGCGCCGGCGATCTCCACGACGTGGCGGCCGGCTTTCAGCGGGAAATCAACCATCTTGCGGACCGTGCCGCAGGGCGGGCCGTGGGCATGGGCGGCGGCCTCGATCAGCAGGCCGTTCTCGACCACATCGACCCACGCAGGCTCGCTGAGCGAAAGCCGGTAGGTTCCGGCGACGGGGACGTTCAGTTCGAAGAGCCCGGCGTAGGTCTCGCCGGCCGGGGTCTTCTGCGGCGCGACCGGGAAGACCACCTCGGCGCCGCTGGTCAGCCGCGCCTTGGCCGACTGGCCGAGGCCCAGCATGGCCGCGCTGGCCCCGCCGTCCTCGGTGGCGGCGGTGAGTTCGACCCGGCGACTCCAGCCGGCCGGCGCGGCGACATCCACAGCTGCGCAGGCCGGCGCCCCATGCGCGGCATGATCTTGCGCGCGATGCTCCTGAGCCAGGGCGGGGCCGACGAGCGCGAGGGCCGCAATCACAGGCAGACAGAGGCGCAGCATGGGAAAATCCTTCATGACGTCTGCTCAACGGGTTCGGTAAGGAAGTGACGGCCCTGGCGGTCGTCGATCTCGACCACCCAAAGGTCAGGGTCGCGGCTAACGGCTCGGGCGATATAGTCGTCGAGCTCACGTTCCTGGTCCGACGCGTGGGGCTGCATCCAGAACCGCTCGCCGTCCATGCGGGTCGCCTCCGCATAGAGGGTGGCGGTGCCCCGCGGCCGGTTCAGCACCTTGACCAGCACCGAGCCGGCGTTGGCGTCTCCCTTGCGCTCCACCATCGCGAACGCGCCGGAAACTTCGGCGCGACGGATGAGGGCGCCGACCCAGATGTCGGTGGAGAGCAACATGGCGCGAACCTACGCGCCCAGCGCCCGGCGCGTAACCCCTGGACCGGAGATGGCCCCTCCCCTAAGTGCGCCTGCATGAGCACGATCAACGAGGCCCTGGACGAGGTTGCGTCCGAATTCGACCTCCTCGGGGACTGGGAGGCGCAGTACGGCTATGTGATCGACCTTGGCCGGACGCTGGCGCCGCTGAGCGACGCCGAGCGGATCGACGCCAACAAGGTGCGTGGCTGCGCGAGCCAGGTGTGGCTGGTCACTGAGCCCCAAGCCGACGGGACCGTCGTGTTTCGTGGCGATTCCGACGCTCACATCGTCCGCGGGCTGGTGGCCGTGGTGCTGCGGCTACTGTCGGGGCGGACACCGGCGGAGATCCTGGCCTTCGACATCAAGGCCGCCTTCGAGCGCTTAGGCTTCTCGCAATCGCTGTCGTCGCAGCGGACCAACGGTCTGGCCTCGATGGTCGCCCGCATCCGTCGCGACGCGGAGGCCCTGGCCTAGACGCCAAAAGGCAGCGGGTCGCCCCGCCGCCTTCAGCCGACCGAATCGGTCTTATTTGCGAGCTTTGCGCGGCGCCTGACGGCCGCCTTGGCCGAGACCCATCTGTTTGGCCAGGTCTGAGCGGGCCTTGGCGTAGTTCGGGGCGACCATCGGATAGTCCTTCGGCAGGCCCCACTTGGCCCGATATTCCTCGGGGCTCATGTTGTACTTGGTGCGCAGGTGGCGCTTCAGCGACTTGAACTTTCGGCCGTCCTCCAGGCAGACCAAATGGTCGGCGGTGATGGAGCGACGCACCGGCACCGCCGGTTCCTTAGGCGCGACTTCTGCGGTTTCGACACCGGCGGAGACACTCGCCAGGGCGCGATGCACGCTTTGGATCAGGTTGGGCAGGTCCGCAGCCGCGACGGTATTGTTGCCAACATATGCGGAGACAATATCCGCCGTCATCTCGATGACGTCTGACTTATCATCCATGCGCTCAATTCCACCAAATGCCCGCGACGCACGCGGAGAAAGAAATCTAGACTGTTACAGGCTCATTATATGGAAGACCCTGGCCACACAAGCAGCCATCGCCTGCAGCAAATTGTTCGCAACAAGCAAGAAGAGAAAGCAAAGTCCGCAGCGGGCGGAGCTCAAAACCAGCGCAAGCCGAACTGCAAACTTGCCGTGGCCGGCGCCTTGCAGATCACCAGTCGGCGACAGCTTCCTCGGCCGAGGCGGCCTTAGCGCCGGCGAACACGGTGTCGCTGGCGATGATCGTCACCGGCGCGGCCGGGTCGTCGATTAGATTGAGCGTCTCACGGATATACTTGGCGTGGGTGACGATGCCGATCTCCAGGCGCTCGCTGTTCAGCTCGACCTGCTGGGTCAGAAGGCCGGCGATGAACTCCGACGCCGCGCCGCTAGCGCCGTTACGGCGGCGTGCGGTGTCGTTCATATAGACCGGGCCGCCAGAGTTGCCCGGGAAGACCGAGAAATCGAGCAGGAAGGTCGGGAAGGCCTTGGCCGGCGCCACCGGAAAGGAGGCGACGCGGCCGGCGCGCAGGATCGGGAAGCCCGCCTGGTTGGCGGCCAGGCCGCGCGGGAAGCCCAGCGCCATCATCTCGTCGCCGGCGGCGACATGGTGGCTGGTGAAGGTGTCGTCGCCCGCCAAGTAGTCCTTCGGGATCGCCGCCTTGGCGAATTCCGGCGGCGCCTGGACGCTGAGGGCGGCGACGTCGCGTTGCGGGTGGCGGGTCCACAGCTGATGGCCGCGGGCGTCGCGGATCGTCAATGAGGTGGGGGTGTAGCTCCAGGTGCCGTCGGGGTTTTCGACGCGGTAACCGATGCGGGCCACCTGTCCCGGCATCTTGTCGAGGACGTGGCTGGCGGTGACCAGCACGGTGCGCGGCGTACCGTCCGGCGCGGGGTCAGAAATCAGGAATCCCGTACCCACAGTACGCGTCCCGTCGCCGAGCGGCTGCTCCAGCTGGACGGTCACGTGAATCAGTTCGACGGAAAGGTCGAAGACCATGTCACGCCCCCAAACCCGAACTCAAAAACGAAAAACCACAACACCCTTCGCGTCTTAAGCGCGATCTCGATGTCCTTTCTCAAACCAGAGTCAGGCCGCGGCGCCAAGTGGCGGGGTGTTCACAATCGTGCGCCCATTCGACGCTTGACCATAAATGCGGCGACGCTTGAGCCCGCGTCGGGGGCGGGCCATGACTTGGGAATGAGCATTCCCCTCGCCCCCGTGGCCCCGAAGCGCCCGCAGACGATCCACCAGCTGGGTCGCACACGAGTGGATGACTACGCCTGGCTGAAGGATGCCGCGTGGCGCGACGTGCTGCGCGATCCCTCGAAGCTGGACCTGGCCATCCGCGCCCACCTCGAGGCTGAGAACGCCTACACGCAGGCCCTGCTGGCGCAGACCGAGACCCTGCAGGCGCAGCTGTTCGCCGAGATGAAGGGCCGGATCAAGGAAGATGACTCCTCCGTCCCCGCGTCGGACGGACCCTTCGAATACTACGCCCGCTTCGAGACTGGCGCTCAACACCCGATCCATGCGCGTCGCCCGCGCGGCGGCGGGCCAGAGCAGATCCTGCTGGATGAAGAGGCCCTGGCGTCAGGCAAGGCCTTCTTCCAGGTGGGCGCGGCGGGACATTCGCCGGACCACCGCCTCTACGCGTGGGCGAGCGACGAACAGGGCTCGGAGTATTTCACGATCCAGGTGAAGCGGCTGAACGACGGCGCGTCCGTCGGCGGCGCGGTGGAGAGCTCGGCCGGGGACTTCGCCTTTTCCGCGGACAGCGCCTGGCTGTTCTGGATCTGGCGCGATGAGAACGCGCGGCCCGCCAAAGTCTTCCGCCGGCCGCTGGGGGCCGATACGCCCGGCTTCGGCGAAGACGTGCTGGTCTATGAAGAGGCCGACGACGGCATGTTCCTGGGCGTCGGCCGCACCGCCGACGACCAGTGGATGCTGATCCATGTCGGTAATCAGGAGACCACTGAGGTGCTGGTTATTCCGCAGGCGACGCCGGATGCGGCGCCGGTGGTCGCCGCGCCGCGCCAGAAGGGGGTGAAGTACGATCTGGACCATTGGACCGATCGCTGGGTCATACGGACCAACGCGGGCGACGCCGTCGACTTCAAGCTGATGACCTCGCAGGCGGACATTCCCGTCCAGGCGACCTGGCGCGAATGGATCGCCCACCAGCCTGGCCGATACATCACCGGCTTCGCCGCCTATGCCGGCCATCTGGTGCGCGCCGAACGGACCGACGCCCTGGACCGCCTGGTCGTCACGGCGCGCGATGGATCCGAGCACATCGTCAGCTTCGACGAAGAGGCCTATGCGCTGAGTCTTGAGGGCGCGCTGGAATACGACACGACGGTTGTGCGCTTCGTCTACCAGTCCCCGACGACGCCCAGGCAGTGGTTCGACTATGATCTGGCGAGCCGGGCGCGGACCCTTCGCAAGACCCAGGAAATCCCATCGGGGCATGATCCGGACCGTTACGTGGCGCGTCGCTTGCAAGCGACGGCGGCCGACGGGGAGACCGTGCCGATCACCGTGCTGATGCTGAAGGACACGCCGCTCGACGGCTCGGCGCCGCTGATGGTCTATGGCTACGGCGCCTATGGCCACGCCATGGAGCCGAGCTTCTCGATCCGGAACCTGAGCCTGGTGGATCGGGGGTGGATCTGGGCGGTGGCTCATATCCGCGGCGGCTCGGACAAGGGCTGGGGCTGGTTCCTCGGCGGCCGGCGCGAGACCAAGCCCAACACCTTCACGGATTTCATCGCTTGCGCCGAGCATCTGTGCGCGGAAGGCTATGGAACCCCCGGACGGGTGGCGGCCTACGGCGGCTCGGCGGGCGGGATGCTGATGGGTGCGGTCGCCAATCTGCGGCCCGACCTCTGGGGCGCGGTGATCGCCGCCGTGCCCTTCGTCGATGTCCTGTCGACCATGAGCGACGCCGACTTGCCGCTGACGCCGCCGGAATGGCCTGAGTGGGGCAATCCCATCGAGGATCCTGCGGCCTACGACCTGATCGCCAGCTACAGCCCCTATGACCAGGTGGCGGCCAAGCCCTATCCGCCGATCCTGGCGACCGGCGGGCTGTCCGACCCGCGCGTCACCTATTGGGAGCCGGCCAAGTGGATCGCCCGGTTGCGGGCTGAAACGACGAGCGCGGCGCCGGTGATGCTGAAGCTGAACATGGACGCCGGCCACGGCGGCGCGTCAGGGCGGTTCGACTTCCTGAAGGAGATCGCCCTCGACTACGCCTTCGCCATCTGGGCGTTGGAGCGGGGATGGACCAAAGCGTGATCGTGCGGACGTCAACGCCTGCGGACGCCGACGCTATGGCGGCCATCTATGGCTGGCATGCGGTCCATGGGTTCGGCACCTTCGAAGAGGCCGCGCCAACCACAGCCGATATGGCGGCGCGGCGCGCGGCGATCGTCGCCAAGGGCCTGCCCCACTTCATTGCGGAAGATGACGGCGGTGTTCTCGGATTCGCCTACGCAGGACCGTTTCGCCCGCGCGCGGCCTACCGCTACACCGTGGAGGACAGTGTCTATGTGGCCCCGGACGCCGTCGGCCGCGGCGTCGGCCGGCTGCTTCTGGCGCAGGTGCTGAGGGCCTGCGAGAACCTGGGCGTACGTCAAGTGATGGCGGTGATCGGCGACAGCGGCAACGCCGCCTCGATCGGCCTGCATCGCTCCCTCGGGTTCGAGCCCGCCGGCGTCGGCCGCAACCTCGGCTTCAAGCACGGCCGATGGGTCGACATCGTCTGGATGCAGAAGGCGCTCAACGGCGGGGCGGAAACAGCGCCACAGGGACCGGGCGTGGATCTGAGCTGATACGAAAAAGGCGGGCGCCCTGCGGCGCCCGCCCTTCCGTTACGCTTGTACTAAACGAATTAGAACTTACGGACGTAGGACACGGCCCACACGTCGGCCTTGCCGCCGCCGTTGTTGAAGTCGTGGCGGGTGTAGTCGCCACGGATGCCGTTGACGCCGTCGAAGGCGTACTGGGCGCCGACGCCGTAGTTCCAGGACTCTTCGCTGTCGCTGACGCTGATCGCGCCGCTCTTGGCGCCGACCTTCGACGTGCCGTAGCCGACGCGGGCCAGCAGGTCGACGTTCGGCGCGACCGGCAGGAAGCCGACGCCATAACCGGCGAAGCTGTGCTTCAGCTTCGTCTTGACGGTGGTCGCGCCGACCGTCGTGCGGTCACCGTCGACGCCGAAGGCGGCTTCGGCTTCAACGCCGAAATAGGGGTGGACGCGCGCGCCCAGGCGGCCGGCGATTGCGCCGAAGTTGGCGTCGCTGCCACCGTCGACGAAGGCATAGCCCAGGTTACCGTACAGGCTGGGCTGAGAGATGCTCTGGGCGGCGGCGGGGACGGCGCAAAGCGCAACGAGAGAACCGGCGACGGCGGCGAGCATGGAGGTCTTCATGAATTTATCCCACTAACTGTGCTGCAGTTGTGCAGCGCGGCGTAAATGCGCCCACCGCTTAGGCATCTCAATAGCTGTAGCGCCGCAAAGACACGTACTGTGGCGATTTTGCCGCGGCGGCCGCGGGCAGCCCGAGAGCGCGGCAGAATGCGGTGGACGGTCAAATCGAAAATCGTCCTGGCAAGGACGTTTTCCGGCCACCGTGTCTTGAATCTTAACCCTAAGGCGACAGCGGGGGCTCATGCCAGCCTTCGTCACCGGCTAGTTCTGGTGATCCATCATCACATGGCGGCGGTACGGAACGTGGCCGCGCGCTGGCCGAGAGGGTCGATATTCAGGGTCAACGCGTCCGTCGCGAGGCCATCAAGGCGGCCGGATCTAGCGTGAGGAAGTGGCTGGGGAACTAGGACTCGAACCTAGAATGACGGTACCAAAAACCGCAGTGTTACCATTACACCATTCCCCAGCAGGAACGGCGGCGGCGAGCCGCGCGAGGGCGCTCAGATAGCCCAGACAATATCGCGATGCAACGCCTGCTTGGCCGCCTTGCAGGGGGCAATTCGCTCATCTATAAGCCGCCCTCCAAGTCGGAGTGTGGCTCAGTCTGGTAGAGCACCGCGTTCGGGACGCGGGGGTCGCAGGTTCGAATCCTGCCACTCCGACCATTCATTTCCCCGCTAACGCGGGGTGATTTTCCCGCGCCAAATTAGCCCCGAGAAGTCCGCCGGTTAGGCGGATGCAGGCCCGCCTGCCTGGCTCTCCGAGAGCCGCCAATCCGCCCTCATAGGCCCATTTCCCCCGCCACTCTCTGGGGCCATTCCAGAAGTGTGACTTTCGCCTTCTGCCCCTGAGAACAGGGGAAATAACAGGGGCAGCCCGAACGGCGGCGACCGCCGGCGGACGCCGACGGTCGTGATCGCATCTACAAAGTGTGGGAGGCGTCAGCCGATCGCGGCGAAGCGCCGACGCTGCTCGGACCAGTCCAGCGGTAGAGGCTGCGCGGTCAGAGCGGCCAGGGAGACGGATCGAGGTTGGGCGCCCAGCAAGACCGCTTCGGTGAGATCAGGCGCGAGATAAGCCAGGGGCAGCAGCCGAGCTGTATAATTGTGACAAAGGCCATTTTGGCGGGCGAGTTCTTTCACCGAACCCACCTCACCGCTCTCCAGCTGAGCCGCCCAGACCCGGGCGAGCGCCATCGCCCGGACGAGCGCGCGATCTACCTGGGCCGCAGGAGCGGCTGCGCTGTCGGCGGCCTCCAGGATCAACGCGCCCTGGCGCCGACGCATGTGGAAGGCCAATCGGATGCTGCAAACGCCATCCTCCAGGCGCGTAACGTCAGCCGCATCGAGCAGCTCCGGCGAGATCGCCGCCTCGGCGACATGCACGACGATCTGGTCCTGGCTCAGCGTGACCCGTCGAAGCGCAGACGTCACCCGCTCGACATCCTCGGGACCAGGGCGCCACGCCGGGGAGAACATCGGGACAAGGCGCTCGCCGAGGAACCGTTCCAGCGTGCCAGCCGAGATCCGATGCAGGCTGCCGGCCTCGCCCTTGCCGGTTAGCTTGGCCCGGGAGAGATAGTAGCGGTAGCGGGTCATCCCGCGCTTGGTGTGGACCGCGACCATGGGATTGTTGCGATCGTCGAAGACCAGGCCCTCAAGCCTTGCCCCCTCCCCGCGCATCTCCGTCTTGGGCTGACTGGCGTTGCCTTCTGCGAGCTTGGCCTGCACCGCGTCCCAGAGTTCCTGATCGACAATCGCCGGGTGGGTGTCGTCGTAGCGCTTGTCCTTGTGGCGGGTGATGCCGCGGTAGGCCGGATTGGTAAGAAGGTAGTAGATCGCCCCACGAGTCATGGTGCCGCCGCCGACCATGTCCCCTGCTTTGTTGATCCAACGCTTCCCCTGCACACCCTCACGCTCCAAGGCGTGCAGCGAGCCAAGCGCGAGGTAGCGCTCGAAGATACGTCGAGCGCCAGGCGCTTCATCCGCGTTGAGCGCCAACCGCCCTTCGACAATATCGTAGCCGAGCGGCGGTCGTCCGCCCATCCGCAAGCCCTTGGCCTTGGAGGCGGCAACCTTGTCGCGGATGCGCTCGCCGGTCACCTCGCGCTCGAACTGGGCGAATGAGAGCAGCACGTTCAGCGTCAGCCGGCCCATGCTGGAGGTCGTGTTGAAGGCCTGGGTGACGGACACGAACGACACGCCCTTAGCGTCGAACAGCTCGACGATCTTCGCGAAATCGGCAAGCGACCGGGTCAGCCGGTCGACCTTGTAGACCACGACGATGTCCACCAGGCCTTTAGCGATGTCGGTCATCAGCTGTTTCAACCCTGGCCGCTCCATGGAGCCGCCCGAGTAGCCGCCGTCGTCGTAGGCTGTCTTGATCGCCGTCCAGCCCTCCCCGGTCTGGGAGAGCACATAGGCCTCGCAGGCCTCCCGCTGCGCGTGCAGGCTGTTGAAATTCTGCTCCAGCCCCTCCTCGGAGGACTTTCGGGTGTAGATCGCGCAGCGCAGACGCGGGCTCATCGGCGACGCGCCTTCAGGCCGAAGAAGACATGGCCGTTCCACTTGGTCCCTGTGATCCGCTGAGCGGCCTCCGACAAGGAGCCCAGCCGCTCGCCCTGGTAGCTGAAGCCATCCTCCAGCACCCGAACCTCGTGGCGCACGCCGCGCCATTCCTTGATCAGGGAAGAGCCCGACTTCAGCGCTGGCCCAGGCGTCGGCGTGTAGCTCCGGTCCTCGGTGAACCGCCGCGCCAGTTCGGCCATCTTCCGCTTGGCCGGTCCCGGCAGATCGCCATGCGCCCTGACCTGCAGTCGATGAGCCAGGGCCAGCGCCAGAAGATCACGGGTGCGCAGCTTCGGCGGCTCGACACCGAGGCGCTCCGTCCATGTCGCGCGCAGTTCGGCGAGCGACATGGACTCCAGCCCAGCGAGGAAGTCGCCGGCGCTCACGCGCCGGCTCCCTTCACGATGCGGTAAACGCGGCCCGCTTCGGATTTCTCGGAGGTCACCGCGAAGCCCAGCTTCTTCTTGATGGAGCCGGCGATGGCGCCGCGCACTGAGTGAGCCTGCCAGCCGGTGGCCGCCTGCATCACATCCAAGCTGGCCCCCTCCGGCCGCAGTAACAGCGCCACCAGCGCACCGAGCTTGCCCCTCGGCGTCACGGCCTCGGGCGCCGCGGGCCCAACCTCTTCACGCTGAGTGTTCATCTTGGACTTGGTCATATTCGCCTCCGATACGCGGGTCCGCCCATCGCGGTCCCCGTACTGAGGCGAGCCCGGTTGGCCGGGCGCGGCGACACTACCGCTTCCGTACTGGGCGAAGTCCAGCGTGAAGAGCCGGAAGATATCGGTCGGCGAAGGATCAGCGAAAACAATGATTTATAGCGCTGAGGTTGCGAATCACTACGAACCCTTTCACTCTGATCACAGCCTCAAGGGCCGCCCGATCATGAGATCGGGATCATCAGAGCATCAGGCTGACGCCTGGCAGCATCTCGCGACGTCATCCGTCCGAGGAGCAGATCTGAAGCGCAATCTTCGCCTGCCTGCAGGCGCAAGCTCGCGTGGACGGCTGCTCCCTCGTCGGAAAGACGGAGATGCTTCAATCCACCCCGCCTCGCACCCGCGAACGCAGCCGCCCCCTGACCTCACCCTCGTGTGAAATCGTCCTGACGCCGCTCGCCGCGCTCGCCATGCCAGCGCGCAAACTCCGGCGTCGCAAGTCCGACCGCATCCGCAGCCACGCTGACCGCATCGAGGAACACCGCTTCGATCCACCGCTCCTGGCGCTGAGAAGCGGTGAGATCATCTTCGGCGAGGACACCGCCGAAGCCTACCGGCTCCTAGAACGGTCGGAGGTTCCGGTCATCTACGTGGACGACAGGCCGCCGGAGCAGATCGCCGCCCTGCGTCTATGGCTGGAACGCCATCATGCCGAGGGCGATTGGGACATGGACGCGGTGAAAGCCGAGTTCGAGCTGATCTGCGAGATCGATCCGCAGTGGCTCGACGCCACCCACTGGGACATGGCCGATATCGACTTGGCCCTGCAACTCGGCGCCACGGCCATTGAAGACCACGGTGATGGCGAAGCCCCCGCTAAGCCCGAGCACCCCATCGTCACCCGCGACGGTGACATCTGGGTCTGGGCGGCGGGGCACCGGCTGATCTGCGGCAATTCCCGCGACGCTGCGACCATCGCCCGGCTGATGGATGGCGCCACGGCTCATCTCCTGGCCGCCGACCCGCCGTTCGGGACCAAGGTGGCGGCCATCAGCCGCTCGCACCAGGAGTGGAAGGAAGGCTCGGGCATGAGCGAGGCCCAGTCGATCACCTTCTTCACGGAGTTCCTGCAGGCCGGCCTGACCGCAACACGCGATGGCGCGCTGGTCTATCTCTTCATCGACTGGAAGGGGCTCTTCCCACTGCTGACGGTCATCCGATCGGTCGGTCTGGAACAGAAGACGCTGTGCACCTGGGACAAGCAGTCCGCGGGCATGGGCGGTCTCTACCGGAACCAGGCCGAGCACATCGTTGTCGCCAAGCACGGCAAGGCCAGGTCGATCGACAACGTCCGGCTGGGCGCCAAACGCAAGGGGCGCAGCACCATCTGGTCGGTTCCTGGATATGCCGGGTTCCGGCCGGACCGGGCACAGGCGCTGCAGGACCATGCCTGCACCAAGCCTCAGGCCCTGCTGATGGACATTCTGCTCGACGCCTCCAATCCAGGCCACATCTGCCTCGATCCGTTCGTCGGCTCCGGGTCCATGATCCTGGCGGCACAGCGGACAAAGCGGATCTGCTACGGCTGCGAGATCGAGGAGCGCTTCTGTGACATCGCCGTGCGGCGGATGTTCGAATTGACCGGCCTCTTCCCTGTCCATGCAGAGCTGGGTGTTCCCTTCGACCAAGTTGCGGCCCAGCGTGGCGTGACGCTCGCCTCGTCCACCGGCGCCGCCGCCGACGATCAGCCGTGAGGGGGCGGTCATGGCGAAGAACTCCAAACGTCCCGGCGGAAGCCCGCCTAAGACGCATCAGTTCAAGCCCGGCCAAAGCGGCAATCCGGGCGGACGGCCGAAGAAAAAGAAGACCATGCGCGACGCCATCGACGTGGCGTTGGAGCGCATGGTCGAGGCCACGCTCGATGGGCAGCGGCAGTCGATGCCGCTCAAGGATGCCTTGGCCAACACGTTCCTGGCCAAGATCGGGAGTGATCCGGAGCTATTCATCAGGGCCATGCGCTGGCTGGAGGGCGAAAACCCTCCAGCCCAGCTTGTCGAAGCAGACCCGAGCATCCTCGCCGACTTCGAGGCCGACGAAGACGCCGCCATCTACGACGCCACGATCGCCCGTGAGCTTCGCCGGCGTGGTGATCGCGAGACGGAGGATGACAGCGATGTCTGACCGCCGCCGCGAACTGGAGGCCATGCTCCGCCAGGACTTCATGGCCTTCTTCATGAAGGTGTTCGCCACCCTGGAGCCCGGCATCGGCTTCGCGCCGAACTGGCACTACGAGCACCTCGCCTGGCAGCTGGAGCGTGTGCGGCTGGGCGAGGTCCGGCGGCTGATCATCAACGTGCCGCCGAGGTCCGGGAAATCCATCCTGGCCTCGGTCGCTTGGCCCATGTTCGTCATGGGTCAGGATCCGACCCGGCGGCTCATCTGCGTCAGCCACACAGAGGAACTGGCCCGCAAGTTCAACGTCGATCGGCGCACCATCGCCCAGCAGCCCTGGTACCAGTCGTTGTTTCGAGGCTTCGACCTGCAAAGCTCACGGGACCTGGAGTTCATCACCACCCGCCACGGCGTCTGCTTCTCCTCCGGCGTCGGCGGCGCGGTGCTCGGCAAGGGCGCCGACATCATCATCATCGACGATCCGATCAAGGCGCTCGCCGCCCTTTCCAAGGCCGAGCGCCGCCGGGTGGCGGAGTTCTATGACAACACCCTGGTCACCCGACTGAACGACAAGCAGGCGGGCGCCATCGTGCTGATCATGCAGCGGCTGCACGAGGACGATCTCGTCGGCCATGTGCTGGAGAAGGACGATTGGGAAGTCGTCACCCTGCCGGCTATCGCGACCGAAGGCGGCGCCTTCCGGCTGAGCGATGCATGCGGCGATTACTATCGCCGGGCCGTGGGCGAGGTGCTGCATGCCGAACGTGAGCCGCTGTGGGTTCTGGAGCAGATGCGCAGGGTCCAGGGCGGGATGCTGTTCCAGGCCCAGTACCAGCAGCAGCCGGTTCCCGCGGACGGCGTGGTCATCAAGCGCGAGTGGCTGCGGTTCTATGAGCAGCAGCCGTCCGTCTTCGAGCGGATCGTCGTCTCCTGGGACACCGCCTCCACCCTGCAGGAGACCAGCGACTATTCCGTTGGCACGGTCTGGGGATCCGTTGGCATGGACTTCTATCTCTTGGATGTGGTGCGCGGGCGGTTCGAAACCCCGGACCTGCGCCGCAGGATCATGGAACTCTCCAGCCACTGGAGGGCGGACGTCACTATCGTCGAGAACACCGAGCTCGGCCGAGCGCTGGTCCAGGACATTCGGGTGGCCGGGGAACTCCGCCCGATCCTGCAGACACCCACCTTCGACAAGGAGGCCCGATTGCTCGCCCAAGCCGCCCGCTTCGAAACTGGCCAGGTGCATCTGCCGGCGGAGGCGCCATGGCTCGCCGAATACGTCGGCGAACTCACCGCCTTCCCCAACGGCCGGCATGACGACCAGGTCGACGCCACCAGCCAGGCGCTGCGCTACCTCACGCGCGACGCCCACATCCGCAAGCCGCCCCAGCGGCGCTGGGTGGGCGAGCGGCGGCGTGTGCGGGAGCGCGGCTAAGCCAGCCGCGCCTTGAACCAGTCCATGGCCCGCAGGAAGGCTTCGGTGGAGGCCGGGGTGAAGTCGGCCAGGGCCAGCCTGGGCTGCTTGACGATGGCGTCGCTGGGAAGTGGATCCCGCAGAGCAAGATTGATCTGCTCGCGCCAGGCGTCGCGTTCGGTCGCAGCCTCGAACACCGGCCGCCTGGCCAGCCCGCCCATATAGAGCGTCAGCTGTCCGTCCGGGCCGATCAGGAACGGATAGAGATTGTCGCCGTGCACGCTGAACACTGGGCCGATGGCCCCGGCGGCGGTGATCTGCACCCGGTCGGCATTAGCATGACACCAGGCGATGATGTCGCGGGCCGCCTGGGCGGCGCCCGCCTCGCCCCGCGCGGCGATGGCCTCCAGCACCTTCGCCTCATCCCAGGCGGCTCTGACGCCGCCGACGCCCTTGCGATCCACGGCGCTCTGGCTGCGGCCGACCACCACCGGCGCCAGGGCCTTCATGCCCTCGCCGGCATATTGCCGAAGCTCCACCCCCAGCACCTCGGCCGGCTGCATCTGCAGGTTCAGGAACTCGATGATCCGCCGCAGCTCCTGCGGGATGCCCTACCACGACCGCGCCGCGTTCGCCGCTGCCGTCGGCGCATGGTCATTCCCGCGCCACTACCTCGATTTCGAGACGATCGCCCATGTGGTTCCTTCCTGGGCAGGCACCCGGCCGTACCAAGCCGTCCCGTTCCAATTCTCGTGTCAGGTTGAAAAGGCGGACGGCGCGCTCACGCATACCGGCTTCCTCGACCTGTCGGGCGATGATCCGAGCCGCGCCTGCGCCGAGGCGCTGATCGCCTGCATCGGCGATGAGGGAGGCCGCCCTGTGGAGAGGACTTCGGCGTTGAAAGCGACGCCCGTCCACGCCTCCGGCGCGGCCTCTACCTTGGCACCCAAGGACGCCGCCGCCGCCAGGATGAGGTCATGAAACTTCGGGGGTTCTCGCATCAGGCCTCTCCCTCGATGAGGTCACGGGCCGAGTCCGCGCGCCACGCAAGTACGCCAGTGAGAAAAATGTTCAGCGCCGGCAGGCCCTGTTCGAGCGCGTCGAGGAACTGATCATCTGCCCCCAGGACCAAGGGTCGTTCTGTGGCGGCGATTTCACCCACGCGTGGCCGGTCATCGATAAGCTCGTCCATCCGGGGTTCTCCGCGCAGGAACTCAAAGGCGGCCTTCAACTCCGCGAGCAATACGATCTGGGTCGACCAGGGGCGCTCCGCCACGCGGGCCCCGATGTCGCGGCCCTCGATCCAAGTCACGCCGCACGCGTGGCCGGCGCCGGCAGCGCCGCGCAGGTTTCCCGGATGGGCAGTCGCAGGCGACATGGGGCGCTCACTCCCCACAACGAAGGCGAGCGCGAACAAGGCCGCTTTGAGCAGGTGGCTTCGGATCGTCTTGGTTCCGACGCGCACCAATGTGGTCTCCCCGCCGTCCTCGTAGTCCCGATCGTCGGCGAGCAGGACGAGGAACCGCCGTAAGGCGTTGGCGTCGCCTTGAAGCGCTGGCCGCCAGTCTTCCCAGAGAGCCCAAAGCGCGGTGCGGAGCCCGGCTTCGATCGCCCAACCGCACTCAATCGGATCCGGTCGTCCAACCACGTCATAGATTTGTTCGTGAAGCGTCCGCAGGACCTCCACATCAAGCGCGCGGTGAACCGTTGCCACGAAGTCGGGAAGCGGAATCAATTGCGGATTGGCGGCCGCCGCCTGTTCCCGAGGTCCCTCGACCTGGAAGCGGATCTCGAGGTTGCCTGGCAAGGCCCGCCCCCGCACCGCGTAGCCCAGAGCTTCCGCCCACCGGCGGCGATCGTGGACAAAGAAGGCGGAGCTCAGGGCGTGACCGCACAGCCGCGCCAACAGCCCGACCAATGTGGGCGCATCGCGCGCAGCGAGGCTGCAGTCGACGACGACCGCGCGCTCGTCGCGCCAGGCCTCCGCCAACGCCGCTGGCTCCAGATTGCCGGTGACGACCAGGTCGCCGTCCGCGGCACGGTCGATCCGCAAGCGCACCGACGTGTCGGCGGCCGGGGCAGGTTCGGGTGGACCCAGGGGCTGCATGTCCGGCGAGTGGAAGGCTGCGAACCTCGCCGCCGCCTCGGGTGTCAGGGCCGGCGTCTGCGGCCTGAACCCCTCAAGCGGATTCGTCGCGGCGGCCGGCATCGCATCGACACACTCCTGGAAGTGGCCGAGGTTCGCGTGACCGTCGGGGCCAAGGCGCAGAAAGCGACGCCAGGGATGGAACGCATCCTCGCCCATCAGCTTGATGTCGCCGATCGCCGGCACCGGCCCGTCGAATTCGAGCCCCACCGTGGTGCTGAGGGCGTTGTTTCCGCGGTTTTCGTCGGCGACAAGCGCGAGGGTGCATCCGAGGCGGTTCAGGATCGCCGTATTGCGCTTGAACAGCTGCGGGTCACGCGTGTGAAGGCGTACGCGCACATTGGCGCGAAGATGATCGCCGATCTCCGTCAGCACGCCGTTCGGAAGGAGCGGGATCACGCGCGTCCGATAGGCCTCGTAGATGTCCACGGCCGCGCCCGGCAACCAGGCCTCCTCTTCGATCAGGTTCAGTTCGTCCCGCGCGGGGCCAAGGTTGAGGCCGGTGATGAGGTTGCAGATCTCCTGATGGGGCATGGGCCGAAACGCGGCCCCCATGAAATCCACCAAGCCGCCGTCCCCGTTGCCGGACACGAAAATGTCCATGGTGCCCGCTGGCAGGACTGGCCCCTCGAGCTGCGAAAGGGTCCAGTAGGATGGGGTGTCGCCGTCGATGAAGCGTTCGGTACCGAAGCCAACGCTGAGGATGACGGCATCATAGACATCGCTGCGATAGGCGCTGTCCCTGAGCACAACGCGAACGCCCTCCATGTTGAAGGGGCGCACGCCCGTGACCGTGGTGTCGGTGCGCAGCTGGATCTGCGTGCCGCGAGACTCGTCGTCGAACTGTTTGCGCAGGTGCTTCTGGACGTCGCGCGCTGGGCCGGCGCTCCAGTTCAGGATGGGCAGTCCAGCCGAAACCTCGGTCGCGGGTCCGGCCGGCCAGTCGTAGTTGTGGGGGTGCAAGTATCTGTTGCTGGCTTCCTGGAGTTCCAGGACCTCGGATCGCATTTCGTAGACGTGAATGGCCCGCAAACCGGACGCCGCTTTGGCCAAGGCGATGGCGGCCGTCAAGCCAGCGGCTCCGGCGCCGATGATCGCGACGCGGCCGTTGGCGCGCACCAGGTTCTGATCGAGGATCGCTGCGACTAGGTTGAGCGCCCTAATTTGCTGCGAGAAGACCGTGACCCGCTTTTCGAAACAGCCGAGGAAGAACACGCTCCGTGTGTTCGGAACGCGCATGTGTTCGATGATCTGAAGCGGTGTCATAACCACGTCTAGATTGGCCTTCAGCTCGCCAATGCGTCCGAGGTGGTCCACCCGTCGCGTCGCCGCGGCACATACATGTGCTGATCCCCCCGAGACCATTCCTATCGTCGCATCCTATGCGTGTGGCGGACGCTGGACACGACTCGACGGCGACGTTGACCTCATTCTAGCTTCAATGCCAATGCGATCATC
Organism: Phenylobacterium immobile (ATCC 35973); assembly: GCF_001375595.1. Lineage (NCBI taxonomy): Bacteria > Pseudomonadati > Pseudomonadota > Alphaproteobacteria > Caulobacterales > Caulobacteraceae > Phenylobacterium > Phenylobacterium immobile. The sequence continues at coordinate 2,832,551 of NZ_CVJQ01000001.1, forward strand.
GCTGAGCACACCAAGTTTGGGATCATCCCGTTACTCTGGGGCCACGGCTCGGCCCGTCCCCTCCGCTCTTTTCTCTGCGACCTGCTCCCGACACTCCGACCTTCGCCGCCCGCCAGCAGATCTTGCGAAGGTCGGCAACGAGTCAGGTCCGGTCTAACCAACGCCCGTAAGCGCGCGCCGATTTCTGATAACCCTGCATCTGCGAACTCGACGACTTACGTATTTGGCGGCGCGATAGCTTTGCGGTCCGCAGATCAAAAGGGCTTTTCCCAGCCGCCGGCCACCTTGGAGCCCCCTGCCTCACCCGGCACTTGGCTTCAAGGACCTAATAATACTCTCGGACGTAGCCGTAGGCCTTCTCAAACAGGTCCGCGTCCTGGTGCAACTTGTAGCGGAATAGTGTCTGACGCAGCGCCTTTTTGACCTCCCGCTCGCCGGCATGGGTTGCTTGCCACCCATCAAAACGAACGGCGCGCACGATCTCGTCGATATCATCGACGATACGCTTCACCATGACTGGCGTATCGCCGTTCTGCACTTCTTCGAACAACGCGGTAAGCGCCGCTTTTCCCCGATCTATTTCTTCTTCCTCGGGAGTCTCGCGCTCAGCCTGAACGACCTCTCTGGCCAGCGCCAGCAGTTCCTTCAAGAATTCGACGGAGAGCAAGAGACCTTGCTGGTGACGGTTCTTGAGGTCCTCGAGCCGCTCACTAAGGGCCTTAAATATCGGATTTCCAGCGTGCTTGCGCAGGCGGCCCGTCAATTTTATCGAGATCTCCTTAGCCTTCTTCTCGGGGTCAGGATTGCCGAGAACAGCCTCGAGAAGGTCGGCATCGAGGACTAGAGTATCGAGATCATCGCGCACGGTATCGACATGAACATTGGCGTGGATCAGCTCGATGGTCTTTGCGCCCAGCCGGTGCCACAGCAATCGGCCTGTTCCAGTCGATGGTTTCAAGGACTCGTACACCTGAGCCAGCCACCGATATTCGGTCTCATACTGGGTCAAGACGGGATCGGGCGATAACGCCTCCCAGATCCGGGCTAACACATTGAAGTCGGCCGCGAAGGCATCGCGCAGGTCGTTGTTTGGAACGCACTCCTGAGCGGCGATCAGTCCCTCATAGCCCCCCAGACTGCGGTCCACGCCGGCGAAATAGGCCAGACATTTTTGCAGCGCCGCTGGAAGTGCATCGATCAGTTCGGCAATGTTCGAGACGGCCTTGCGCACCCCCTCCTCATCAAACCGCAGCGCCTGCGCGACATCGTCGAAGATGCCGAGATAGTCGACGATCAGGCCGTGAGTTTTCTGCTCGCCATAAGGCCGGTTCGTGCGGCAGATCGCCTGCAAGAGGGTGTGATCGCGCAGCGGCTTATCGAGATACATTGTCTGCAAGATGGGCGCATCGAACCCCGTGAGGAGCTTCGACGTGACGATGATGATCTTGAGCGGATCCTTCGGGTCGCGGAAGCGGTCGAGTAGCTTTTCCTCGGCGTCCCGATCGCGCTTGTAGGGCGCGTATTCCGGCTCGCCGCTATTTACCGAGATCACAATGTCGGAGACCTCGGGCGGCAGATGCCGGTCGAGTTCCTGCTTGTAGAGCCGGCAGCTTTCGCGGTCGAAGGTCACCACCTGCGCGCCGAAGCCGTTTGGCGCCACCTTCTCTTGGAAGTGCGTGGCAACGTCGCCGCAGATCGCGCGGATACGCTCGGGCGCCTTCACCAGGATCGCCATCTTGGCCGCAGCCTTGCCCAGCCGGTCTTTGTCCTCGTCCGTCAGGCCGTGAGTCAGCTCAGCATAGGCTTCCTCGATGGCCTTCTGGTCGATGTGCAAGTCCACCAGCCGCGGCTCGAAATGCAGCTCCTTCGTCGCGCCGTCGCGGATCGAGTCATTCAGGCCGTAGCGGCTCATATAGCCGCCCTCGTCAGACTCGGCGCCGAAAGCGTAGAACGTGTTCTTGTCGGCGCGGTTGATCGGCGTACCCGTCAAACCGAACAGAAACGCATTCGGTAACGCCTCGCGCATCTTGCGCCCCAGATCGCCTTCCTGCGTGCGATGGGCTTCATCGACGAGGACGACGATGTTGTCGCGGTCGTTCAGCACACCGTCGGCCTCGGCGAACTTATGGATCGTGCTGATCACCACTTTGCGGACGTCTTTAGCCAGCAGGTCGGCCAGTTCTTTGCGGTTCTCGGTGCGGACCATATTGGCCATATCGGCGGCATAGAAGGTGCCCGAGATTTGGCTGTCGAGGTCGATCCGATCGACCACCACAAGCACCGTTGGGTTCTTCAACGCCGGGTGGAGCCGAAGCTTGCGCGCGGCGAACAGCATCAGAAGCGACTTGCCCGATCCCTGGAAATGCCAGATCAGGCCCTTGCGCGGTTGGCCCGCCACCACGCGCGCGATGATCTTGTTGACACCATCCACCTGCTGGTACCGGGCGATGATCTTGATCCGGTGCTTTCCTTTTTGGGTGGCGAACGCGGTGAAGCTCTCGAGCATGTCCAGCACCATCGCCGGACGCAGCATCGAGCAGGCGGCCTTTTCCACCTCGCCTAGTGATTGTGCGCCGTCGCCATCTCGCCAGGGGCCCCACATATCGACCGGCATCCGGACCGAGCCGTAACGGAACTCCTTGCCTTCAGTAGCGACCGAAAAGACGTTCGGCACGAAGAGCTCAGGCACATTCTGCTCATAATCGTCGTGCACCTGGATTGCGGCGTCCAGCCAGCTCTGGCTAGAGCGCACGGGTGTCTTGGCTTCGATCAACACCAGTGGCACGCCATTGACGAGTAGCACCAGATCGGCGCGCTTCTCGGTCTTGCCAGCGCGAATGATGAACTGCTGAGTGACGACGAAGCTGTTCTTCTCGATATTTTCGAAGTCCATCAGGCGAATGGTGACGTGTTCGCCGTTCTTGCCGAAGGGCATTGAGCGTTCACCCAGCAGCCAGGCGGAAAATTCCTCGTTCGCCTTCACCAACCCGTCCAACCGCGCGCCCATGACGATAGCGCGCAGGCGGTAGAGTACGTCATCGGCCCGGCCGGGGTTGGCGGCGATGGCGGGGTTCAGGCGGATCAGGGCGTCACGCAGATGGGGCTCGGCCAGCACCTCTTGCGGCTGGCGGGGAAGATCGGCGGGGGCGAAGTAATGCCAGCCCAGGCCCGCGATCTTGCCACCCGCGCGGGCGAGGCCGATGGAGAGCGGCGCCGGGCGGGGCGAGGGCGCGCCCGCGAGCAGGTCGCGCAGATGGGCCTCGACGGTGTTGGACTCCGTGAACTTCATTCGCTTGGTCCAAACAGAAACTCACGCGTTAGGCTATCCCTGACACTATCAGCATATACTGTGCGGGCTGAAACGTCGATTAGCGCCTGTTGCATCGCGGTAAGCCGTCGAACAACATCCATCTGAATCTCAATGTCTGGACACGGAATTTTCAAGGGTCGCAGCGTTTCAAGATTTATATTCTTCTGCGTGGTCGAAACGGTTGCAAGAGTACTGTTGAATCTCTTGTGAAGCCTTCGCAGGCAGAACTCCAGAAAGCGTGCATCAAGGAGTGGCCTCGGTTGTATGCCGACGATAGAGTCTGTCGTCCAAATTTCGCGATCGGTAATTGCGGTCTTCGCCAAAACAACACCCGTGATCGATATGAGCACAGTGCCCGCAGGAAAAGATCGGCTGTATTTGACACCCAATTCACTGAGAGATGATGCGCTCGGCGCTAACGTTCCAATTGAGTTTGCAATCTCAGTGACTTGTATAAAGGGGTAAGGACCGCCGAAGAACTCAGGAAGGTTCCTCGGACGGTGGCTGAACTTTCCTCTTTCAACCGACGCCAGCTCGCCAAGCGGCTTCAATGGCCAGCTCTTGGGATATTTCACTCCATCAGCGAACTGATAATCCTCACCCTCGAGGCCTCTTTTGAATATTTCCTCTATCAAACTCTGAAATAGTAAGTGCCCTGAGGCATGAAGCAATCTCAGTTCATCGGTTGCGGCCTGCGCGGGCTCGATCAATCGAAGAATACGCTGTTGCTCTCGGATCGGCGGCAGTAGGAACTCGAAGTTGGCCAGGCTGGTCCAGTTGGTGCGCGGCGACAGCGACCCGGCCGAGGTGCCCACGGCATGCTCGAAAAAGGCGTCTGTCTGGCACAGGAACGGCAGCAGTTCGGGAATCAGGCGGTCGTTCGCAGGCTCAAGCACATAGATGTCGCCGGAACAGACCCCTTCGAAATCAGCCACCGCCACCTTGCGCTGATAGGCCCGGCGCTTGCCAAACAGAACCTGACCCGGCTTGAACAGCGTTGTGAAGGTCGTGCCATCGACCACATCGCCCCAGCGCCGGACACGCAGATCGCCGGGTTCGATATGCTCCAGCCCCACGACACGTTCGATCCCGGCCGCCTCGGGATCGACCACCCGCGCTTTTGACAGGCGCACCACGTCGCCAAATGCCACGCGTGTCCACCCCACCTTGGAAATCGGACGCTCAAGCACCGGCTTCTTCCGCAGGCGTCAGGCCATCAAGCATGTCGACCAGCGCGTCCATGCCCGACCAAAATCCGCGCCCTTCCTCGTCGAACGCCGCCCATGTCGCAGCCAGCGTAGCGCCACCGGGCGCGGCAGCCCCATTGGACCGCTTCACATAGCGGGCAATCGACAGGTTGCCGTCGGCCGCCAGCACATCGGCCACATCCGCCACAGCGGCAAAGCCAGGATCATCGCCAAACGCGTGATAGGCCGACAGGATACGCGCCTGATGTTCGGGGCGGAGGAAGCTTTGCGCCCGCTCCCGGGCAATCTCGGCCACCGCGTCGATGAACAGGATCCGCCCCTGACGCTCTGCCGGCTTCCGCGACCGGCAGATCACCACACAGGCCTCCATCGGCGAGTTGTAGAAAAGCCCGGGGCCCAGCCCCAGCACGCATTCGACCCGGTCGGACGCGACCAGTCTGCGCCGCATCTCGGCCTCCTCGTTGCGGAACAGCACACCATGGGGAAACAGGATCGCGCAGCGCCCAGAATTCGGGTCCATCGATGACAGGATGTGCTGGAAGAAGGCGTAATCGGCCCGCCCCTGCGGTGGTGTGCCCAGGAAGTTGCGGCCCCACGCATCCTGCTCCCACGCGCCGCGGTTCCATTTCTTGATGGAATAGGGCGGATTGGCCAGAACCACATCGAAGATCCGCAAGCGATCCCCCTGCACGAAGGCCGGGGTGGCTAGGGTGTTGCCGCTGGCGATGTGGAAATCGTCCACGCCGTGGATGACTAGGTTCATCCGCGCGATGGCTGCAGTGATGGTGATCAGCTCCTGGCCATAGAGGCCCGTGGTGCGAATGTCGCCGCCGCGCCGCTTCACCTCTGCCAGGCAGGAGATGAGCATCCCGCCGGTGCCGCAGGTCGGGTCATAGATGCTCTCGCCAGGCTGGGGCTCCAGCATCTGCGCCATCAGATGGACGAGTGTGCGGTTGGTGTAGAATTCCTGCGCGGTGTGACCGCTGTCGTCAGCGAATTTCTTGATTAGGTATTCGTAGCCGTTGCCGAGTTCGTCCTCCGGAACGGCGGCGAGCGTCAGGTCGTGCTTGGAGAAATGCTCGATCAGGTTCTTCAGCGTGCTGTCGGGCATCTGGGCCTTGTCGGTCCAGTTCGCATTGCCGAAGACGCCCTGTAGACGTTCGGGGTTCGCCGCCTCGATGGCGAGAAAAGCCGACAGAAGAGCCCGACCCACGTCTCGGGGCGCGGCGCGCACGTCGTCCCAATGCGCCCCTTCAGGGATCACGAAGCGGTCGTTGGCGGTGTCGGTGGCATAGCCCTTGTCGCCGGTTTCATCGAGCGCCTGCTGGTAATCCTCGTCCCAGACGTCGGAGAGGCGCTTAAAGAACATCAGGGGGAATATGTACTGCTTGTAGTCGCTGGCATCGATGAGCCCGCGCAGCAGGGTGGCGGCGCCCCAGAGATAGCTTTCAAGTTCGCGTTGGGTCAGCTGGCTCACTTCAGCCACCCCCCTTCGACCAGCACCTTGCGCAGGTGATCCTCTGCGGTACGCGCTGCGCATTGCGCGCGAAAGCCAAGCCGTGCTGCTCACGGGCGACGCTGGCTATCACGCCGTTCCCCCGGATCTTCAGTCCGATCTCACGGCCGTCATGATCCCGCATCACGGTGGGAAGGGCGCAACCCCACCGCCGAGAGCCCACGCCAAGCACTCTGTGGCGGTAGCCTCCTACGGGTCGCCGAACAAGTATCGGCACCCATGCGAGGATCAGCTCGATCTCCACGAAAAAGGCGGGTGGCGAATCCGGAGAACGGCTCGTCACGGCAAGTCTCCAGCCGTGCCTCGGGGCAACAGGAAGCTGTTTCCCCTGCCCTAGACTTGGCTGGATCCTAGCGCGGCATGAGCTGGTGACCGAGCCCAAGGAAGCCGATCTGAGCGCTGGTCCCCTAGCCCGTCCCTCAGGCCACCCGGCTTAGAGCGTGGGCCACGGCCGAAACCAAGTGTGCGTCAGGGTGGAAGCCCAGCTGATGGAGCGCCTCAAGACAAGCCTCGAATTCCCCATAAGTCACGGCCGCTTGCTCGCTGCGCTGCGCCAGGGCCCCAATCTGACCAGCGACATCTTCAATCTGGCGCTGGCGCGCCGTCGTCTCCGCCGGGCTCGGCATACGCGGTCCGTCCCAGACGGAGATGGCCGCATGCGCGCGCGTATAGGCGGCGACGGCGCGCAGAGCGTCCGCGGGCGTCGCGATCAACGAGTAGCTGGTGCTGCGTCCGCCCGCCGGGTCTTTGACCAGGATCCTGCGACGCAGCAGATCGTCGATGTCACGAAGCGCCGTATCCGGCGAGGTCTTGGTTATGGCGGCCCACTTCGAGCTGGTCAGTTTCCCCTCGAAACCCTCGAGGAGGAGGTCGAGGACGTGCTGCTGGCGCTCATTGAGCGCTTGACCGGCCATCGCCTCCCAGAAGCGCGCCTTGCGCAGCACATTCGCCAAGGTGGTCTCGGCTCCGTCGAACGCACGATCGAGACAACCCAGGAACCATTGCAGCCAGGCAGTGATGTCGAGCCCGTCCTTCTGGGTGCGCTCCAGGACGGCGTAATAGGCGTTTCGCTCAAGGCGAATTTGCGCGGACATACTGTAGAAGCGTTGCGTACTACCTTCGGAGCGGGCCAGCGCGAGATCGGCGATGGCGCGCGCGACGCGACCGTTTCCATCAGAGAAGGGATGAATTGTAACGAACCAGAAGTGAGCGAGCGCCGCCTTTAGGATCGGATCTAGAGTGTCATCGCCGTTGAACCAGGTGAGGAAGGCGGTCATCTCAGCCTCCATCCGCTCTGCGGGCGGCGCTTCGAAATGAACGTGCTCACGCCCGATTGGGCCGGAGACGACCTGCATGGGCCCAGAGGCTGCGTCGCGCCACGCGCCGACCAAAATACGGCTCATCCCGCTCCGACCCGTCGGAAAGAGCGCGGCGTGCCAGGCGAACAGGCGCTCGTCGGTGAGCGGCGCGCCGTAATTTTGGGTGGCGTCCAGCATCATCTCGACCACGCCCTCGACATGGCGGTCGGCTGGCGTGAGCGCGCCGATATCCATGCCCAGACGCCGCGCGATGGATGAGCGGACCTGGCTCTTGTCGAGTTGCTCGCCCTCAATCTCGCTTGATTTGAGGACATCTGCGGTGAGGGTCTCAAGGACGGCTTCCGCGCGACGCTGAAATCCTAGCGTCTCCATCCGGCCAATGAGCTTGCCCTGCCGGAGGCGGACCGCAGCAAGCTGCGCCTCAAGTCGCTTGTGGTCCCAGCTCAGATGGGGCCAATCGCCCAGCGCGTGGATGTAGGTCGTCATTTTCTCCGCACCTCTTGCGGCGAAAATGACGACTAATCCCCGCACACGCAAGCATTTTCACCGCATATTATGCGGTGATTATCCACCACAATCCCCGCATCCTTGCCCAGACGCCCCTGCGGGCCGAGCCAAGGCACGGCTCAATTGGCGCGCGCTCGAGGATGAGGCGGCTCGTGAAAATCAGTCGTCGTCCTCGAAGCCCTCTATTTCCCAGCGGATTTTCTTCTCATCCAGCGCCCGTCGAACATCGTCGGAAAGCGGCGAGGCGACGAATTTCAAGGCGCCGAGATCGACGAACTCGGATACCTGCCCCGGAGTCGCCACCAGCTCAAGGCGCTCAACCTTAGAACACTCCCCGTGAAGATTGGCGGCTGTCACGCGCACGCTCAGCTCCGCGGGTCCCGGATGGTCGACATCCAACGCCATGACCCCATCGAAGGTCCAAGTCTGACCATGTCGGAAGTCAGCGCAATTGGCAGTCATGCGTCGACCTCGCGCGGACGGATCCGAGAAGGCGAACTCATGCCGACCCACATGGGGTGAAATCAGGTCGCGGATTGTGGTCATTCCCGCAAGAGGACCGCGAGGCTGAGGAGCCTGCGGCCCGCTCGGGGAAATGAAAACGAACTTGTCGTGCAGCCAGCCGCCTGAAGCCCGAAGTTCCACCACCACATGATCGGCCCTGATCGCACCGACATTAATCACACGCACGCTGAACGATAGCTGATTGAATGCGCCTTGGAGCCTGTCAGCGTAGTTGGCGAAGAACTCCGGAATGGTCTTGTTGACGTACTCGTCAAAGCGCTCATCGAACGAACTGTCGTGGTTGAAATAGTCGACGCCGAGCCCCCACTGACTTTGCCTCGATGGACGTTTTGTTTCCCGACGGACCAGTGCAATGGCGGCGGCCGTCGCTTCCGGCGACAGCGGTTCCAGCCGATGGAGGCGAACAGGCCGCTCGCTATCGACCTCAATATCGATCGAGATTTCTGGCTCGGTGCTTTTCAATTCCCGAACCTGTTGCTTGAGCCGCTGAATCTCCTTGTCGGCGGGGCTAGGTTCGGGTGGCCGAAGCCAGTCGTCTGATATGTGATGCGTCATCAGTCCGCGGCCGGCCGCGAATGCGAGCGGCTTGATGTCATGACTCACGAGACGCTTTTCAGCGTGCGCTACCCCACGCGCATGCAACGTCTCCGCAACAATGCGCGCATCCCCATCGTCGGGATCCAGTTCATCGTAGTCGTCCCAAGGGATGCGATCGCAAACCGCAAGGCAGAGCTCCACACGAGGGGAAGCTTCGCGCACAACGATGGTCAGTCCCGACGAGATTGAGGACGCAATCAGCCGATTGAATGTGCGGGCATGTTTGCCCAACCGGCCATCCCGCTTCTTTGCATCAATCTCGTCCATCGCCTTCGGTGTGATGAGAGCGAGGATCGGCCCGTCGGCATGTAGCTCCGCCCACGGCAGTTCGTGGAGATCTCGTCCCTCCAGCACGACATTGGCGTCGAGAAACGCCTTCAAGGCATAGGCGCCGCACTGGGCCAACGAGCCCCGTGCGCTCGTAGCCCTACCGCCAGATGATTCGTTCCCATCAGACATCACGCCTCAGCATATGAAGCCGTGGACCGTATCGCCATGAACACCGCACAGCAGGTCCCGGTTGAACGCGCCGGGCGACCAACTCGCCCGGCGCGTTGACCTCGGCCGATCTGATAGCGACCGGCCTGGCGGGCTCCGCACGGGTTCGCCGGCATCCCCGCCACCGCCCTTGATCCGTCCCACACGACGGCGTCTCCGACGGTCCCGGCGCTTGAAGGGTCCCGGTCCCCTATTCCGCCGCCGCGCTGAAGTCGGTCGGCAGACTTGTCAGCTCGGCGATGGACTGAAATTCGCTCAGATATTCCGGCTTGCTCTGCGCCAGCCATCGGACGACGCGCACATTGGCGAGCAGCTTAGCGAGATAGGCCTTGGCGACGGTGAGGTGCAGGTTGTCGAGGCCGTAGGTCTCCTCGAACCCCTTGGTTTGCATCTGCAGACTGGCCAATTCTCGCTCCAGGCGGCTGACCTGTTCGCGGGTCACCGCGCTGGTTGTCGTCTTCGGCTTGCGCTTGCTCTTCGCCATTTGGGATTCGGGCGTGGCGGCCAGCAGCGCCATCACAAACGGTCGCGTGAAGTTGTTGTGGCCGATCATCAACTCGGCCGCCTCGATCTGGCGCAGCGGTGACATCTTCCGCAGGCTGTCGAAGACGGTGAGCGGGCAAGGCGCGTCCTTCAGCATCTCGCTGGCCTCATCACCGATACCGTCCATCAACCGCGCCCGCCGCTGGATGGACGGCACGTTTATACCCAGCGCCGCGGCCAGCCGCTCTTCGGACACGCCTCGCTCAATAGCCCTGACGATCATGCGGTGCTCCTGGGGTGCGGAGAGCCGGTTGATGCGCTTGTTGTATGTGAAGGCCTCGTCGTCTGTGGAGACCAGGCACTCCACCTTCGCGTGGCCAAGGTCCTTCAGCGCCTCGATCCGAAGCTGGCCATCGAGCAGGAAATAGGTCCCCGGATTCTCCTTGTCGGCCGTCACCACCGGCGGCTCGACCAATCCCACGGCGCGGATCGAGGTGACGATCTGCCGGTACTTGGCGCTCAGTTTCACGTCCGCGCGAAGCGACTTCATCGGCAATATTGCGTCGATGGAAAGCACGACGCTCTTGTCCAGGAACCCCCAAACAACGCCCGCATCGGTAGACCTGTCGCCGGTCACAACGAACCACCGGCCAGCCGCGCATCGAGCGCGCGCGGCATGGTGTCGAGTTGCTCGGCGCGTAGCAGCGTGGAAAAGGCGCCGTCGCCGCGCAGCTCCTTGAGAGCCTGGACTACAAACAGCAGCCGGCTCTGAACGAAATCCGCCTTCTTGGCGATCAGGCGCTGCCGGTCGGCCTCTTTGCGGAACACCTGCACCAACTCGTCCGCGGTGGGTCTACGGGCGCTGGCTGTTCGCCCAAACCGGCCGCGAGGCGTGTCGGAGTGGCGGCGATGCCGACGTTCCAACAACCGGCGCACGACCTCGATGTTCTTGCCCCGGATCTTTCCGTCAGCGTAGGCGTCCGCCAGCGCCTGCTGGACTCCCCCGTCATCACTGCGGGCGATGATCACCGCCAGGCTGAGGGGAATGACGCCGCTGTCGACCGCGGTGATCAGCTGCTCCTCACCCTTCTCCAACAGCATAACGATCATGCCGACCCACGATGGCGTCACGCCGATCTTCTCGGCGATATCGGCATCGCTGTAGCCCCGCTGACGCATGGCCTGGACTTCCCGCATCAAATCGACGCCGCGATGGAACGGCCTAGCGACGTTCTCCACGATGCTGTGCACCAGGCAGTCCTCTTCGCTGAGCTCCAGAACGATCGCCGGGATCTGAGTCTGGCCGAGTGCCTGGAAGGCCTCGATGCGCCCCTCGCCGCAGACCAGGTCGTAGTGCACGGCGCCGTCGGGCGACTTGCGGCGGCTCACCGTGATTGGCCGTTTCAGCCCGATGGATTCCACACTGTCGATGATGTCGCGGTGGGTCCTCCGATTTCGCGCACGTGGATTGAGAAGCGTGATGCGATCAATCGGGATGAGCTCGATGAGGATTTCCGGCTCGTCCATCACGCGGCCTCCGCAAAGGGTATGCGCGCGGCGAGATCGAACAACTCGCCCAGGTCCTCGAAACGATAGGCGTCGATGGAGAGGCCGTTCTCCTCGGCGAGCCGCAGCCGGCCGCCGACCAGATCGATGGACGGAAAGAGGTAGTAGTCGAGGGCGCGCACGTTGGCGGCGTCCATCCGCACCGCGATGGTGATGTCCGGCGCCAGGCCCGTGTCGAAATGCAGCCGCCAACGATAGGCGCCGCCGGGTGTCTCTTTGCAGCGGGCAATGACGATCGAAAGCTTCAGCTCGCCGTTGACCAACAAGAGCCCGGAGCTGTCCGCAGCCGCCGTGGTTCCTCCGGCCGCCGCCACGCCCGCGACCACGTCGGCGACGATCTGCGGAAAGAGATCGCGCAGGCGCCGGTTGATCTGGATGTAGCGGAAATCCCGGTCCGGCCGGTAGCCGACCAAGGCGTAGGCCCTAAGCAGACTGCCAAACCGCGACCGGTAGACCGTGCTGGACGGCATGCCTTCCTGCTCATCGATGATGAGTCCTGACAGAGCGCCGGACTGATTGAGCAGCGCACGCAGAACGGCGAGCATCTCGCTGTTGTCCATGCGCGTGGAGCGCTGTGCGATCAGCGCCTGTGCGCTGGCGAAAATGCCTGGATCAACGATGGCGTCGTACACGCCGTTCGCGCGGATCCACATGTCCGGCGTGTTGCGCACCCGCTTCTTCTTCAGCTTGAAGGAGACGTGGTTGTAGACGTTGTTGCCGACGTATTTTTCGCTGATGAGGATCTGGTGGACAGTCCCGCGCGTCCACTCGCGGCCCAGGTCGGTGCGCCGGCCGTCCTCGTTCAGTTGGTCGGCGATCTCGCGCTCGGACTGATGCTGATCGACGAAGAGCCGGTAGATGTGGCGCACCGTGTCCACCTCTTCCGGCGGACCCGGCACCAAGATAACTCGGTCGGTCTGAAGGCTCTTCTGTTCGCCGCGATTTAGCTGGCCCTTGGGTTCGCCTCGCTCGTCGACGAGCAACCGCCGCAGGCCGTAGCCTGGGGCGCCGCCCTGGCGGAATCCCAGCTCCACCAGCCGACACTGGCCGATGAAAACCTTGGTGGAAAGCTCACGGCTGTACTCGCCGGCCATCGCGCGCTTGACGCTTTTGACGATGGTGGCGATCGGCGTGCCGTCGTTGTCGAACGGCTCCGCGCAATAGACGACCTGCAGGCCCGCGCGTCGGCACAGGTACTCGTAGAACGCGGCCTCATCGGAATCCTGGAACCGGCCCCACCGGCTGACGTCATAGACGAGCAGCACCGCGAAGTCGGTGCGGTGCTCTTCCACATCGCTGATCAGCTGCTTGAGGCCGATACGGCCCGCGATGTTCAGCCCGCTCTTACCCTCGTCGGCATAGGTATGGACGATCTCCATCCCATGGGCGTCGGCGTATTGCTGGATCGCCTCGGCCTGGTTCTCGGTGGAGTAACGCTGGTGATCGGTGGACATGCGCACGTACTGCGCGGCGCGGACCAGGGTTGGTGGCTCGCCTAGTTGGTCTGCGTCGGTGTGCACGACATCCGCCACTTGGCAGATTCCTCACAAGAGCGATCCCCAGGTAGATTGCAACCATATTGGTTGCAGGCCGGCAAGGTGCTAATGTTGCAATCGCGCAGGTTTTGTTCAGCCAGCGCGACGGTTGCCAACGCCGGAAGGGCGCGCTCGCGCGGTCGTTTCGGCGAGGAGGGAGTCTTGCTGTTCGTCGGACAGGCGCCGGAAGGCCATCAGAAGGTTCTGCTCACGCTCGCTGAGGCCGGGAGGACCGGCCACTTCCACGATCTCCCAGGGATGGCAATCCAGGGCTGCGGAGAGCCGCAGCAGCCAATCTGTGGTCAGTTGTCGCTTGCCGAGTTCAAGCTTGTTGAGCTGCTGATTGGACGTGCCAACCAGCGATGCGAGCGCCCTCAACGTGAGGCCACGAGCCTCTCGCAATTCTTGAAGCCGATTAGCCAAAAGCGTCTGTTCGGCGTTCTGCGCCGCTCATAGCGGCTACGCACGCTTCGGCATCGCCTCGCGATCGCGCCGGCGAGGAAGATATATTCCCTATTTTTTCAGCCATTTAGACAGCTTTCAGCCTGAGCTTGGCTGCCCCCAGCCGGTTAGATTCATAGCGAAATGGGCACATTTTTGTAGGATTTTTTGGAGAGAAATTGCCTGCTGACTGCGCTCACGACCATTTCCCTTCAGTTCAAGACTCCAGGTGTCGCGGCGACCGGCCTCAGGCCGGCTCAACCGTATGACGACCGTTCTCGACGACATAGGACGCGAGCGTCGAGATCGGTGAGTCTTCGCGACGCGCGTCGGCCAGGGCGCGGAAGTCGACCCGCGCCTCCTTGGCGCCGAACTCGACCCGTCCATAACCGCGAACATCGCCGTTGTAGAGCTTCAGGTCAGGGTTGGCGTCGCGGAAGCGCATGTAGCCGGATGTCTGGGCCGCGAGCGAAGTGATCGAGCCGCCGACGAAGCTCGGCGCCGCTACGGGACCGCCCTCACCTTCCCGCACATCGGCGGCGGCGAAGGTGTGGATGTCTCCGCCCAGCACCATGGGGTTGGCGACCTTGGCCTCGCGCCAGTGCGTGACGATGCGGTCCCGGCTGGCCGGGGCGCCGTCCCAGCCATCGGTGTTCCATAGGGCCGGCTCGTGGGTCTTGACGTCCTCGAGCTTCAGGGGGGCGAACAGGGTCTGCTGGGCCAGCACATTCCATTGGGCGCGGCTTTCGGACAGCGCCTTCAGGAGCCAGCGCTCCTGCTTCATGCCCAGCATGCTGCGCTCAAGGTCGAGCCGCTCGCGGCAGCTGTCGAGCGCTTCCTTGCCCATGTTCGCCGGCGTAAGGCACGGCCGGTCGGCGCGGTGCTGCCGGTCATCGAGGAACTGGAACTGCGCCCGACGCCCCCAGTCGAGGGTGCGGTAGAGCAGCATGTCCGGGCCCACCGGCTTGGAGCGGCGGCGCAGCGGCATGTGCTCGTAATAGGCCTGATAGGCGGCCGCACGGCGGCGCAGGAAGCCTTTGACGCCGTCGGAGTAATCGAGGCTCAGCAACTCGCCCTTGTCGTTCCCGTAGTCGTTCTCGACCTCATGGTCGTCCCAGATGACCATCCAGGGCGCAGCCGCATGCGCCGCCTGCAGAAGGGGGTCGGTCTTGTAGGTGGCGTAGCGGACCCTGTAGCCGCCGATATCGTACGGCTCGAGGTTCTTGTGCAGGCGCACCGCGTTTGTCGGGTTCGGCCTCTTCTCGTAAATGTAGTCGCCGAGAAACAGAATCAGATCCGGGTTGTCCTCCACCATGTGGCGGTAGGCGGCGTAGAAGCCGGCCTCGTACTTCTGGCATGAGCAGAAGGCGATCCTCAGCTTCTCGACGTCAGCCCCGGCCTCCGGCGCGGTGCGGGTCCGACCAACGGCGCTGGTCCCGGCTTCGGTCATGAAGCGGTAGAAATAGTCCCGACCAGCGCGCAGGCCGTGCGTCTCCACGTGGACCGAGTGCCCCGCCTGCGGGCTGGCAAGCACCCGACCGGCGGCGGCGACGGTCCGGAAGCCTTGGTCTTCCGCCACCTCCCAGCGCACGGAGACGCCGCGCGGCGGCATCCCGCCGTTCGCCTCGAGGGGGCGCGGCGCCAGACGGGTCCAGAGCACCATGCCGTCGGGCTCCGGGTCGCCCGACGCCACGCCGAGCGTGAAGGGGTCGTCAGATCCCGCCAGTCCGCCGGCGCGCTGGGCGAAAGCGCTGGGCGCCAGCGCGGCGCCCGCGAAAGCCGAGGCGCGGACCAGCAGTCGGCGCCGGCTCAGGAAATCCAGTCGGTCCATGGTCGGATCATTCCCCTAGGGCGTGTGTCTCGCCTTTAGGAGAGGTTTGCGTCGTTTGCGCGAAGGCGGAATACGCGGCTAGGCGCTCGTGCGCGTGCGGCGCGCCTTGGTCTTGGCGGGCCGCTTGGCCTCCGCCTCTTCCATCCGTCCACGACCTTTCGCGGCGATGTCGCCGATCAGGGCGGCGAAATCGTCGAGCTTGTCGGCGGGGATGAAGGACAGGAAGTTATCTTCCAGGGCTGTGAGCAGGGCGGCGTGAGAGGCCTCAAAGTCGGCGCGGCCCTTGTCCGTCATCACGGCGAAGGTCGCCCGGCCGTCATCTTCGGCGCGCCTGCGGACCACTTGACCGCGACCTTCAAGCCCGTCGATCCGACGACTTATACGGCTCTCGCTCAGCAGGGTGCGGCGGGCCAGGTCGACGAAGCGCAGTTCGCCGCCCGCGTTGTCGATGTAGAGCATCAGCTCATAGTCGGCGAGAGACAGGGGGCCGGCGGCGACCATCTGCCGGTTTATGCTCTCAGAAACGGCGCGATAGGCCTTCAGAAACCCACCCCAGGCGCGCTGAGCGGGCTGCGGCAGGTCACGGAAATGCCGAGGCGCGGCCGTAGCCTCAGTGGGCGTTGCGGCCGAGCCGGCGTCGTTGGCCGATTCGGTGGCGACGGACGGGTTGGACTCCATGCTTTCGCCCTTACCATCCAAAGCTGCGGACGGCGACCTATTCCGCCGCCTTCGGAATGACGAGGGTCGAACGCGGATCCGGCACGCGGGCCAGCATCAGGACCAGCCCGAGGCTGAGCACACCGGCGGAGGTCCAGAACAGCGCCGGATAGCCCAGGTGGCTGCCGATCACGCCGCCCAACAAGGGCGCCAGGGCGGCAAAGAACCCTTGCGCGGTCGATGACAGCGCCATGCGCATGGGCAGCTCGTGGCGCGAGCCGAACTCCAGGATCATGGTCTGGGCGCTCATCTGCCAGCCCGACTGCGAGCCGCCGAGGCCGCAGAAGGCGATGAAGATCAGCGGCAGGGAATGAACTTGCAGGAGCATGACCGTCGCCGCCGCCCAGAGCGCCAGGGCGCCGACGGTCACGATGCGGAACCCCTTCTTATCGCCGAGGTAGCCCCAGACCAGGTTCGCCACGGTGTCTGCGCCCAGATAGGCGATCGACAGGATGCCAATGTTAGCGCCGGTCATCTTGATCGTTTCGCCGGCGTACAGAATGTAGAAGGGCACGGCCATCCGGCCGATCGCCGCCAGGGCCTGGACGATCACGAAGAACATGTAGGGCCGATTGGCGGTCAGCAGCCTCGGGAATTCGCGCAGACGCTCGGTGATGCGGCTCTTCTCGCGGATCGTCACGGTCTCCGGCTCGCGCATGACGAACTGGAGGATCGTCAGACCCGCCGTCGTCAGGGCCGCCGACAGCAGGAAGGTCGTCGCATAGCCATTGCCCAGCACGTTGTGGCCGATGAGATAGCGGCCGGCGAGAAACGAGATGACCGCCGCGATCAGGCCTCCGGTCATGTTGCGCCAAGCTTGCAGCCGACCGCGACGGGCCAGCGGAATGACTTTCGAGATGAGCAGTTGGAAGACCACCTGCTGCGCGCCCATGAACAGGCCGAACAGGGTGATGAACAACAGCAGAGAGGCGGTGAGCGCCGTCTTGTCGTGGATGAAGAAGCCACAGAGCGCCAGAGCGAGGATCTGCAGGCGCGCGATGCCGCCGATCCAGGCTGCGAACCGCATCACCTTGCGCTGGTTCTCGACGAGGCCGGCGGCGACCACCGGAGAGACGATCTGTCCGACCTGTTGCAAGGCCAGACCCAAGCCGACGATCGTCGTCGAGCCCGAGACGGAGAACAGATAGGCGGGCAGGAAGGTCGGCGCATTCAGGATGCGCATGCCCGTCATGCCCAGCATGCCGTGCATGAAATTGGCGAAGTAGTTCCGCGGCAGATTCTTCCACACGAAGGCTTCGTAGTCGGCCTCGCGCTCAGCCAAGCTCTTCTGCGGCGTGACCTGCGGGTCTGTCTCCGTACTGGTCACTTCAGACTCCCCAGTTGGCGCCGTTACGATCTGGCGCCTGTCCGCAAGAAATTGTAGCGCGCTCGGCCAGAGCTTGCGCGGCGGCGATATCGCACTAACATGCGCCTTGCAAACGCAAGAATTCTATCGGCCGCCCGAGGAGACACCCCCGATGCTGTATGACAGCACAAAGCCGTTCCACACCTATGTCGACGCCAAGGCCGGCACCGTGGACCGGGCGATCTTTGCAGACCAAGCCATCTACGAGATGGAGTTGGAGCGCATCTTCGCCCGCGCATGGAATTTCATGTGCCACGAGAGCCAGATCCCGAAGGCGGGCGACTTCTTCCTCAGCTTCATCGGCGAAGAATCGGTGATCGCGACTCGCGACAAGAAGGGCGAGCTCCAGGTCCTGCTGAACTCGTGCCGCCACCGCGGCAACGCGGTATGCCGCGCCGAAATGGGCAATGCGCGCTCGTTCCTGTGCACCTATCACGGCTGGACCTACGGCCTGGACGGTCAGCTAATCGGCGTGCCCGGCTACAAGGATTTCTACCACGAGCAACTGGACAAGTCGCAGTGGGGCCTGGTGAAGGCTGGCAAGGTGGCCTCCTACAAGGGCTTCGTCTTCGCGACGATGGACCCGGAAGCGCCGGACCTCGACGAATACCTCGGCCCGGTTGGCCGACTTGGCCTCGACCTGATGGCTGAGAAGGGCGACGTCGTCGCCGTCGAGGGCGTCCAGAAGAACCTGATCGGCTGCAACTGGAAGCTGGCCGTCGACAACCTCTACGACTGGTACCACGTCCAGATCAGCCATGCCTCGTCGACGATGTCGGGCTATTCGCGCCCGCTCGTGCCGGCAGTGGTCGACGAAGGCGCACCGAAGCCGCCGCAACAGAACCAGCAAATGCTGCACCGCGTCCTGCTGGGCGACTACGGCCACGGCATCAGCGGCCCGCGCCGTTCGCCAGAGATGCGCGAGTATCAGCAGCTGGTCGGCGACAAGATCGAACCACTGAACGACGATCGTTGGCGCGACGAACCCGCGGCGAAGGCGGCCCTGGGCGAAGCCGGCGCCGACACCCGCGGCCACCCGAACATCTTCCCGAACCTGTGGGTCGCCTCCGGCGGCACCCAGCTGTCTCTGCGTCTGCCGCGCGGACCGGGCCAGTGCGAGATCTGGTGGTTCACACTGGTGCCGCGCGACATGCCTAAGGAAACCCGCGACCTGCGGATCATGCGCGCCAACCACACCTTCGGCCCGGCCGGCATGCTGGAGCAGGACGACGGCGAGAACTGGGACCAGTCAACGCGGGCCACCCGCGGCCCAATCGCCCAGCGCTATCCGCTGAACTTCGCCATGAACCTTGGCCTGGGCGAACCGACTGTCACCGCCGACGGCGTTCGCTACATCGACACCCACATCAACGAGCACGCCCAACTGTGGACCTACCGCGCCTGGGCCGAATGGATGGACGCCGACAATTGGGCCGATCTTAAGAAGAGCCGGACCCCGACGCCGGTCGGCGCCGTCTGATCACCGCACTCTGGACACGAAGAGGCCGGCCGCGGGACACCGCGGCCGGCCTTTTCATATGGGCCAAGGCTGTCGACCCCGTAGGCCGCTAGCTCCAGTTTTCGCGAGCGGCCTCAAGCAGGGTGATCTTGATGTCGGCCTCCGGCGCGCCCCGCGCGACGAGCGGGGCCTTCACGGCCGCAAACAGCGCCTGCTTCAATTCCGGCGTCCGGCCGGCCATCATGGCGATCTGGACCTCGACGAAGCGATCGCCCATGCCTGCGCGCGGTCGCAGATTGGCGGCCGGCAGCTCGGCGAGCTTGAAGGCCGTCGCCTCCGGCGGCGCGCCGATGCTCGCGGTGAGCGCGGCCTGGACGTCGTCGAACAGCGGCGCGGCGTCGCCGATCCAGCCTTCGCGCGTGGTGATAAGAACTGAGGGCATGACAAACTCCTTCTGGTCTCAGATGTCATCTGAGACGGCTGTTTCAAGGGCCGGGCGGGTCTAGACCTCGCCGGCCGCGAGAAGCTGACGGAAGCGCTCGCTCTCGACAGGTCGGGAGAAGTAGTAGCCCTGCATCTCCGTACAGCCCCAGCCCCGCAGCAACTCCATCTGCTCGACCGTCTCGACGCCCTCAGCGACGATTCGCAGGTCCAGCTCGCGCGCCAGACTGATCGCCGCCTTGACGATGGCGACATCGCCCGGATTGTCGACAATGCCGTCAACAAAGACCTGGGCGATCTTGATCTGGTCGACCGGATAGCGGTGCAGATAGTCCAGGGATGAGTAGCCGGTGCCGAAATCGTCGAGGCTGATCTTCAACCCTTGATGATGGAACCGCTGCAGCAGGTCGCCCTGGGTGCGATTGGCCTCCATGAGCGTGGTCTCGGTCAGCTCCAGCTGCAGGTGGTTGGCGGGCAGGCCGCTCTCAAGAAGGATCTGGGCGACTTCAGCCTGCAACTCGACGGGCCGACGGAACTGCACCGCTGACATGTTCACCGACACGGAGATGGGCTTGAGCCCCTGGTCGATCCACGAGCGGGCCTCGCGACAGGCCGTCTTCAAGATCCAGTCGCCCATCTGGATGATCAGGCCGTTGGATTCGGCCTCCGGAATGAAGTCCACAGGCGAGACAATGCCCCGGGTGGGGTGACGCCAGCGGACCAGAGCCTCGACCCCGGTGATCGCCCGCGTCCGCGCGTCCACCTGCGGCTGGTACAGCAGCGCCAACTGGTTGTGGGCGATGGCGTGGCGCAGCTCCTCGGCCAGCAGGATGCGCCGGCGCGCGTCGGCGTCCATGCCCGGCGTAAAGAACCGATAGGTCTCGCGGCCCTCCGCCTTGGCGCGATAGAGCGCAAGCTCCGCCTGGGCGAGCAGCGTCTCGGCGTCGGCTTCGCCGTCATGCATGGCGATGCCGATGCTGACGCCGGAGTGCACCTGCCGGCCCTGGATGATGTAGGGCGCCTTCATGGTGTCGATAATCTTGCGGGCGAGGTCGCCGGCCTGCTCGGGCGAGTCGACGCCCCGTTCCAGGATGGCGAATTCATCCGCCCCGAAGCGGGCGATGACGTCGCTGCGCCGGGCCACATCGCCGAGGCGGCGCGCAACCTGCTGCAACAGCAGGTCGCCCGCCAAGCGCCCCATGGCGTCATTGACGTCCTTGAACCGGTCGAGATCGAGGTAGTGGACGGCGAAACCGCCGTCGCGGCGATCGGCGATGGCGCGGTTGAGCGTATCGCCGAACAGGGCTCGGTTCGACAGCCGCGTGAGGTTGTCGAGCTGGTGGCTGAGCGCCAAGGCTTCCTCGGCGCGGCGGCGTTCATTCAGGTGCCGGTTGCGCAGCAGGATCGCACCGACCAGTTCGGCGAAGACGTTGATCACGTCCTTCTCGACCTTGGTCCAGACCCGCGACTTGCGGCAGTCGTGCATGGTCACCGACCCCCACAACCGGCCTTCCATGAGGACCGGCATGATGAGGATCGTGCATGCTTCTGAGCGGGCGGTGAACGCGCGGGCGACGGCGTTGCCGTCCTCATGGTCGAGGACCACGGGACGGCCGGCCTCCATTTCGCGGAACCAGCCCAGATCGTCCGACGCGATCTGCGGCGCTTCGACCCGTTCGCGGATGGCCGGCGGGGCGGCCTGGCCCGGCGCCTCCCAGCGGAACAGCAGGTTGGCGGTGCCCCGCCGCTCGCCGGAGTCTTCGAAGACCAGAACACGATCCGAACGGAAGGCCGTGCCGAGGAGCTCCAGGGCGCGGGGCAGCGCCTCCTCGGGCGACGGCGCCGACACCAGCATGCCGATGCCCTCGACCAGCGCCGTCCGCAAACGACCGCGATACTCCATCTCCCGCAGGTGGCTGGGGGTTTGGGAAATGTCTCGCGCCAAGCCCGAAAAACCGGTCAGAACGCCCTCATCGTCCAGAACCGGCATGCCGTCGATCTGAAGGGGCATGACCTCGCCGTCGCGCTCCAGCGGCAACAGCAGGCTGTGGAAGGATTGGGGGTCGGTCCGCAGCTCGTTCAGGCGATGCGACAGCGCCTCACGGTCCTCCTCGCGGACCAGATCTTCAACCCGACGCCCGGCGACGCGGGCTGCGGCCCAACTGGAGATCGGCTGCTTGCCAGGCATGACCCGACGGATGACGAAATCGGGATCCGCCTCCCAGACGTAGTCGGCCACCGACGCAACTAGGCGGCGATAGTCGAACTCCTCGGCCGGAGGCAGAGCTTTTGAGGCGGATTTCGCTCTTCTCACCATCCCTGCGTCCTGCCCGCCATCCCAGATCGGCCAGCGAAGGGCAAACCTACCATAAGTGCGATCAGCCGAGAGTCCGGTGAATTTTTCCGGTGCGGCCGCGCCGTCGATTCACAGTTACGTCAGTTCTCCGAAATGTCGACCATGCGACATGAAAAAGCCCCTGCGGGTACAACCGCAGGGGCGTATTTTCGACCGATCGGCCAAGCGCCTACTTCGAGGGCGAGGTGTCCGGGGTATTCCCAGTGGTCATGCCGCCGTCAGCATTGCCGGCCTGTTGTTCAACAGCGTCGGCCTGGGCGTTCAAGGCCTTTTCCTGGGCTTCGTTCGGCGTCGCCGCCGCTTGGGCTTCCATGGCGTCGGCTTGCTTTTCAGCCGTCTTGTCGGCAGCGCTCTCACCGCAGGCGGCGAGGCTGAGGGCGGCGCAAGCGCCAATAAGTCCGAGATAGATACGCATCGTTTCCTCTCCAAGGTTGGAATCGCCAAGCTTCAGCGCATAACGCGGCCTAAGGTTGCGTCCTTTCATGCGTTCGCTAAGACCATAAGGGCGTAAAAGCGCTGGAGACGCCGTCGCTTCGATACGTCTGCGAGCCTATGAACACCGAGCCGTTGCACCATATCGCCGTCGTGGATGACGACGCAGGCATCCGCACCCTGCTGGTGCGCATACTGCGGGAGTCCGGCTACGAGGCGACGGGCGCCGAGGACGGTCGGTCCCTGCGGCGGCTGATGGCTGAACGCCCCATCGACCTAATTTTGCTCGACATCATGTTGCCCGGCGAAACCGGACTGGAGCTTTGCCAGGAGGTCCGGGCGGAGAGCGGCGCGGCGGTCATCATGGTGAGCGCCCGCGGCAAGGAAGCCGATCGCGTCGCCGGCCTGGACGTCGGCGCCGACGACTATATCGCCAAGCCCTTTGGCCGTTCGGAGGTGTTGGCGCGGATCCGCGCCGTGCTGCGTCGCTCCACCGCCCAAACCGCGCCCACGACGCGCCGAGCGCCGGAAACCCTAAGCTTCGCCGGCTGGCGCTACAGGCCCAGGCAGTGCGAGTTGATCGCGCCCTCCGGCGCCGAGGTCACCTTGACGGGCGCCGAGCACGAACTTCTGCTGGCCCTGTTGCGCAATCCCCAGCGGACGATCGGCCGGGAAAGGCTGCTGGAGCTGGCGCGCGGGCGCCTGGGCCACGCCTCCGACCGCAGCGTGGACGTGCTGATCAGCCGCCTGCGGCGCAAGATGGGCGACGGGGAAGCCTCACGGCCGATGATCCACACGGTCCGCGGCATCGGCTACATGCTGGCGGTCGAGGTCGACGCGGCCTGATGGCGCGCTTCTTCGGAAGTTTGCTGACGCGCATCGCCCTGCTGCTCCTGGCCGCGCTCGTCGTCGAGTTCGTCGGCGCCTCGGCGATCAACGCCTGGCAACGACGGCAGCTGATTTCGCGCGAACAGATCAGCCTGATCGTCGGCCATCTCGCCATGGCCCAGCACCTGGCCAACAATAGCCCGCCGCAGGCGCGCGCGCGCATCATGGCTGATCTGGGCAGCCCGCAGTTGCAGCTCAGCTGGTCGCCGACGACCGCTTTGCCCGCCCAGCCGACGGCGGAGCTTGGCTACACGCGGCGCGCCATCATCGCGGCGACCAAGCAGCCCGGGCCTGCCGATGTGCGCCTGCGGCCACGCGACCGTGAAAGCCGCAGCGGGATGATGGGCGCCCTGCGGCTCACGGACGGCAGCTTCCTGACCTTTCGGGCGCAGCCGCTCTATGACACCGCGCCGCCGCGCATACCTCTGCTGGGGCTGCATCTGGCGCTAGTGGCGGCGGTGATGCTCGCCGCCCTGATCTCGGCCCGGGCCATCCTGCAGCCTTTACGCAATCTCGCCAGAACGGCGGACGCCACCGGCGGCCCGGCGGGCCCAGGCTTTCAGGAGGAAGGGCCGCTCGAGGTGCGGCAGCTGGCGGTGGCGCTATCGGCCATGCAAGGCCGTCTGCTGAAGGCGCTGGATGATCATACGGAGTCGCTCGTCGCGGTCTCCCACGATCTACGCACGCCGATCCAACGCCTGCGGCTGCGCGCGGCGCTCGCGCCGGATGGCGAATGGCGCGAGGCCTTCGCCGCCGACCTCATAGACATGGAGCGGTTCATTAATTCGGTGATCGGCTACATGAGCCGCGGCGAGATCGAGGAACCTCGGCTGGTGGACGTCGCCGCCCTGGCCATGACGGCCGCCGACGACGCCGCCGACGCCGGCTCCGGGGCGGCGGTGGACTATCGCGGGCCAGACGTGCTGGCGATCGAGACTCAGCCGCTCGCCTTGAAGCGCGCCCTGGGCAACCTGGTCGAGAATGCGTGCAAGCACGCCGGCGTCGTGCTGATCCGCCTGGAGCGCGAAGATGACTGGGTGGTGCTCACCGTCGAGGACGATGGGCCCGGCATCCCCGCGGCGCGGCGTGACGAGGCGTTCCTGCCTTTCCACCGACTTAACGCAGGCCGAAGCGGCGTCCATGCTGGCGCGGGGCTTGGCCTGACCATTGTTCAGAACATCGTCGCCGACATGGGCGGACGCGTCCGCCTTTCCGAAAGTTCGATGGGCGGCCTTGCGGCGGAGATTCGCATCCCCGCCGCGGCCTGACCCCCTTCGCCGTCAGCGTCGGCGAATGGCGCTGACGATGACCAGGAGCAGGATCGCGCCCAAGGTCGAGACGATCAGGCTGCCCACGAAGCCACCGAAGTTGATGCCCAGCATTCCGGCGAGAAAGCCGCCCAGCAAGGCGCCGGCGATGCCGACGATCAGGTTCATCACCAATCCGTGCTTACGCTTCAGCACCTGCTCCGCAATCCAACCGGCCAGAATGCCGATGATGATCGCGCCAATAATTCCAACGCCGCTCATAAGTGTGCTCCCACAGCTGTGAGCCGATGTAACGCGCGTGTACGCTCAAGGTTCTATGCAACCCTAGATTGCGAGGGACGCAAGATGCGTCCTTTCGTCGCATAAGCAGCGCTGCGTCGGCCCGGCGCATGCTGCTCTGCGTTCTTTCGCGCCGCCGTCGTCCTTGTTCACCGTGGCCCAAGCGCGGCGTTCGGCCTCGTCCTCCGAAACGCCCTCGCTTCATAACCGCCCGCGATATGCGCAGCCTCGCGCTCCTGTTTATCCGCATACCGAGACTTGTCCCCACGAGGCATAGGTCTATCCCTTCAGTTGCTAGGCGCTCTAGCGAATCAACCGGACGTCGTGCACCCGGTTCCGAGGGACCCGGAATTGGAACAGAGTTTAACCCAGTTAATTCCGAGTCGGGCCTAGACCGTGGTCTGCAAGATGATGCCCGGACGCCTCCTCGCAGTTCTCGAACGCTACGTAACCCTCACGCCCGAAGACCGCATCGTAGTCGAAGAGGTATTGTGTGAGGTTCGCCAAGCCCCGGCCGACGCCGAACTGGTGGTCGACGGCGACCCATCGACAGAGTGCCTCGTCCTACTTGAGGGCCAGGCCTTCCGGCATAAGACGTTGCCGGACGGCCGGCGTCAGATCCTGGGCTTTCTGGTTCCTGGCGACGTGCTCGACCTGCCCAGGCTGTTTATGGGCGTCGACTATGGCGTCACGGCGCTCACGGCCTGCCAGATCGCGCCGATCCCGCGAGGCCGCATCGAGGATATCCTCGCCGCCCATCCCCGGCTGGCGCGCGCCTTCTGGAGGATGCAGCTGGTCGAGGCCGCCATCCAGCGTGAATGGATGATCGGCATGGGCCGTCGATCGGCCTATGCGCGGGTCGCCCACCTGCTGTGCGAAGCCTTCCTGCGCCTGCGCAACGTCGGCATGACCCATGGCGCGCGTTGCCGGTTCCCGGTGACGCAGAACCACCTGGCCGACGCCGCAGGCCTCTCCGGCGTGCACACCAATCGCGTCCTGCAGAGCCTGCGGCAGAACGATCTGATCGCCTTTCGCGCCCGCGAACTGGTGGTGCTGGACTGGCCTGGCCTGTTCGCCGCCGCCGAGTTCGATCCCAACTACCTGCATCTGCCGGCTGAACCGCTCCAACGGACCAAGGTCACCGTCTGAGGCCGACTGGCGCCTGGACCTTTGAGACGCCTTCCTGCGCAGGGGTTTGTGTGCGAAGCCGAAGGTGGAAGCCTGATCGGCGTGTCTCGGCCTTAAGTCTTAGCGATGAAGCAGTTCCTCCTCACGGCGGCGGGCGTGTTCGCCGGCCTTCTCCTGTTTCTGGTGGGCGTGCCGTTCGTCCTGGTGTCGATGGCGTTGAACGCAACAGCGCCAGCGCCGCTGCCCGCCCGAGCGGTGCTGGAGCTGGACCTGCGCGCGCCGCTGAGCGACCAGTCGCCGCGTAGCCCGTTGGCGGGCCTGGGCGCCCAGGCCACGTCGGTGATGTCGGTCGTCGAGGCGTTGCGGCGGGCTGAGACCACCGACGAGGTGAAGGGGCTGTTGATCCGCCTGCCGGAGGGCGGCCTGGAGCCGGCCGCAGCGGACGAGATTCGCCTGGCGATCCTGCGGTTGCGGGCCGCCGGCAAGCCGGTGATCGCCCACAGTCAGGGGATCTATCCCTCGGGGGCCGTGACCTCGACCTACATGCTGGCCGCCGCCGCCGATCAGTTCTGGATCCAGCCCGGCGCCGCCTTCCAGGTCACCGGCCTCGCCAATGAAAGCCTGTTCCTGAAGCGCTTCTTCGACCGTTACGGCGTCGTCGCCGACTATGAGCAGCGCTACGAGTACAAGAACGCGGTCAACGGCTACCTCTACAGCGACTACACGCCGGCGCACCGCGAGGCGGAGCTGTCGTGGATGAGCGCGGTCTACGACTCCACCCTCACCACCGCCGCCAACGACCGCAAGCTGTCGCCAGTGGTCCTGCGGCGGAAGATCGAGGGCGGGCCCTATGGCGCCGCCGACGCCGTGCGCCTGAAGCTCGCCGACCGGCTCGGCCAGGTCGCCGAAGCGGAAAAGGCGTTGCTGGATCGCGCCGGCGCGGGCGCGGAGATGGTCGATTTCGAGGACTTCGCCGGCGGCCGGCAGGCGCGCAGTCGATCCGGCGGCGGCGCAATCGCCGTGATCGAGGGCGAAGGCCCGATCGTCACGGGTCGCGACAGGGGCGGCAACCCGTTCATGGGCGGCTCGAGCATCTACGCCGACGATATGGCCGAAGCCTTTGAGGCCGCCGTCAAGGACAAGGACATCAAGGCGATCGTTTTCCGGGTCAGTTCGCCCGGCGGTTCGGACACCGCCTCGGAACAGATCGGGGCGGCGATCCGGGCGGCCAAGGCTGCGGGCAAGCCGGTGGTCGTCTCGATGGGGACCTATGCCGCCTCGGGCGGTTACTGGGTGGCGACCGACGCTTCGTCGATCTTTGCTGAGCCTACGACCATCACCGGCTCCATTGGCGTCTTTGGCGGCAAGTTCGCCGTCGGACCGGCGCTGGCCAAATACGGTGTCGACATGCGCCAACTGGGCGTGGGCTCAAGCTACGCCGGCGCCTTCAGCGCGGGCCGCGGCTTCAGCCCGCAGGAGCGAGCGGCCTTCGCCGGCTGGATGGACGGCGTCTACGCCCGCTTCATTCAGCGGGTGTCGGAGGGCCGAAAGCTTTCGCCCGAGCGGGTGCGCGAGATCGCCAAGGGTCACGTCTGGACGGGAGCCCAGGCCAAGCAGCTGGGACTCGTCGATGAACTGGGCGGCTTCTACCAAGCGGTCGACAAGGCCAAGATCCTGGCGAAGCTGGACGGCGAACCGCGGCTGAAGCGGTTGACGCCCGGCGCTTCGCCGTTCCAGGCGATCGAGCGAATGCTGGGGGTCTCGGCCTCATCGGCCCGCACCCTGGCGGCGGCGGCCTGGCTGTTCGGCGACCCGCGGGCGCAAGGCGTCATGGATCAGCTGGCCGAGGCGCGTATGCGCGAAGGCGGCGCCATGGTGCTGTCGACCGAGCGGCTGCAGGCGCGCTGAGGCCTCAGCCGACCCGGCGTTCGCGTAAAGGATCGGGGTAAAAGACGATGCGGCGGCGGCCATAATCCAGCTCGATCGCGTCGAACTGGCTCATGACATCGACGCCGATCAGGATGCTGGGCTGCTTGGCTAGATCCCAGAGATCGAAGATGTGCAGGGGCGCGAACACGGCGCCCAGGCCTGCGATGTTCAGGCCCCCCAGCCGCAGCCGCGGCAAGACGGCGAAGCGCCCGGTCGCCCGCTGACCCGTGGCGCTGATCAGGGCCGTTTCAATAGGCGGCCCCCGCAGATCCTGCCCCGCGCCATTGACCCGATCGAACAGGGCCATGTTGCCGACAGTGCTCTGTGAGCCGGAATCGAGGAACGCCATGATCTTCTTGCCGGAGGCGTCGGCGCCCACGATGACAAGCTGGCCGAAGCGGTAGCGGCCCTGGGCCACGACCCCGGTTGAGCGCATGGCGGCCGTCGATAAGGCCCCCGTGTTGCGCTGGCGCATGCCCATGGCGGAGAGATCGGCGCCGGGCCCTGACGGCGCCATCCGCATTTCACGACGACGAAAGTCGAGGATCACCCGCCGTCCGGCCATGGCGTCGACGCCCAGCAAGCCCGCCGCGCCCAGGCGCGCAGTCGGCAGCAGGGGGGCCTGCTCGATCCTGGCGGCCATGGAATCGATCTGCAGGTCTACGCGCTGGACAGTGCCGACCTGCTCTGCGCCTGCGATCCCGTGCACCCGCGCCAGGCCACCATCGGAGAGGCCCAACTCCAGGGCGAGTTCGGTGGAAATCACGGTCCGGTTAGCGCCGGTGTCGACGACGAAGTCGAAGGGCCCGCGGCCCTGCACCATGACCTTGGCGGTGATCCGGCCGACATCGTCGAGGCCCGTGGCGATGGTCGCTTCGCCCGGCAGGGCTTCCGGCGGTCGCGCAAGGTCAGCCAGGTTGATGAGGAACGGCTGCGGCGCGGCGCAGGCGGCAAGGCTCGCGCCCGTCAGGGTCAGCGCTAGCGTCCGCCGATCGATCACCGTCGTCATATCGCGAAGCGGCGCCGATTTTGACGCCCGCGCAAGTGAATTCGCCGCAAAGAAAAGGGGCGGCGGATTGCTCCGCCGCCCCTCAACTTTTCCAGAGGTCCGCGATTTAGAAGGTCGCGGTGAAACCGATGAACATCTGGCGACCCAGCAGATCGTAGGTCGGATAGGTGTTCGGTTGGCCCGTGCCCGCGTAGGTCGAGTTGATCAGCGGCGGGTCTTGGTCGAAGAGGTTGTTCACGCCGAGGCGCAGGGCGACCATGTCGTTCACAGTCCACACGCCGGAAAGGTCGATGTAGGTGCGAGCGGGCAGGGTGTGGTTGAACTTGTCAACCGTGCCACGGCCAATCGTCGGTTCGTCAGTGTCACGTTCAAAGGTCGTGCCACCGATATAGCGCCACGCGACGGAGGCTTGGACGTCCCAGGGGCTCGTCCAGGTCGCGCGCAGGGTGTGACGCCATTTCGGGACAATGCCGTCGCAGTTCGGGCCGAAGAGGCCAGCGCAGTCGTAAGCGTCTTCACCGGGAAGCGGGGTCGTCGTGCTCTTCAGAACGCGCGTGCCGTAGAAGCTGAATGACAGGCGGCCAATGTTGTCCCAGCCCCAGTTTTCCAGCGGCAGGTTGTAGGTCGCCTGGAAGTCGATGCCCGAGGTCGTGCCGGCCGCCAGGTTGGCGTTGGTGCCGACGATGTAACCAGCGCCCTGAACGCTGGTGCCGAAGATGGTGCCGTTCGGCGCGCGCTTGATGTTGCCGCAGTAGATTGGCGAGCCGTCGTTCAGGCAGTTGGTCAGGGAAACGTCCAGCGGCACGTTGCTGATGCCGTTAGTGAGCTTGATGCGGTAGTAGTCGACGCTGGCGGTCAGGCCGCTCAGCATCGTCGGCGTCAGGGCGAAGCCGACCGAGATCGTCTTAGCCTTTTCCGGGGACAGCACGGGGTTGCCGCCCGTCAGAACCGCGCACTGGCCAGCCGGGCATTGCGGGATCAGGTTGGTCGATCCGCCGTTGCCGTATTGAAGGGCCGTGACGCCGGTCCGCTGGCATTCCGCAAGGCTCGCCGTCGCAGGAGCCGCCGCGGTGCCCGAGCAGGGGTCTTCAGGCACGTCGCTGGTGTTGGTCACCGATTGCGGCGTGTAGAGGTCGAGCAGGTTCGGCGCGCGGATGGCGCGGTTGTAAGCGCCGCGGAACTTGATGTCATCGATAGGCGCCCATTGGAAACCAACCTTGTAGGTCGTCGCCTTGATGCCCGTCGAATAGTCCGAGTAGCGGATGGCGCCCTCGGCGAGCAGTTCCTTGGCGAAGGCGACGTCCTGCGCGAGCGGGATGCGGGCTTCACCGTAGACTTCGTGGACGCTCATCGAGTTGTCGAGGATCACCGAAGCGCCGCCAGCGCCGGACAGGTCGCCGCTGAGTTGGGCGACGTCAGGCGTGTAGGTCAGGGTGTCACGACGGGTTTGGCCGCCGAAGGAGACGCCGACGCCATCACGAGCGTAGGGCGACTTGACGCCGTAATCACCGAGATCGCCGGTGATGTTGGCTTCGATGACTTCCTGCGTGGTGGTGCCGCGCGAGGTGCCGGTCACATCGAGGTAGTCGAGCGCGGCTTGCGTGACGCCGCCGTCCTTGAAGATGTTGAAGGGCACGCAGGAGCCGCCGCTGATGCAGACGGGGCCGTTCGGGCCGTTCACGACTTGGAGGCCATTGGCGATTTTGCTGATGGCCAGGTAGTTCTCCGAGGCCTGCGCCAGGGTCGTGCGGTAGTAGGAGCCGTAGAGGTCATACTTCCAAGGGCCGACCAGGTCGCCGCGCGTACCGATGACGCCACGGTAGTTGGTGTGCTCGTAGAAGCTGTTACGGCCGCCGCCTTCGATGTTCCGACGACCAATGTTCAGGTCGACGCTGTCGCCCGACGCGATCTGCGCCGGCGTACAGAAGGTGTTGGCTTGTTGGGCGCTCAGGAACGGGTTGTTACAGTTCACCAGGAAGCCGCCGTTCGGCGAGTTGCCCGAGCCCTGGAACAGGCCGGTCGGGGCGATCTGCACGTTCGTCCGGTCGTTCATGAAGCCGAATTCGGCGTAGGGCGTGAAGTGGTTGTTCACTTCATAACGCGCCAGGAAGCCAGCCGAATAGCGGGTCGATTGCTGCAGCAGGAACGAATAGGCGTTCGAGTTGAACAGCGCGGGCGGCGTCGTCGGGGCGGAGCCACGAACGATGAAGTTGTTGCCCAGGACCGAATAGGCCGTGCCGCCGATATCGGCGCGTTGGAACAGGTTGGAGTTCGACGAACCGGCGCAGGACGCCACGCCAGCGGCGTTGACGTTGACCTGACAGGCCGAGTAGTCGCGCTTGCCCTGGGTGACGGGGTCTTGCTCGTGCCAGGTCAGGTAGGCGGTGACGTTGCCGTTACCGTCCGCCGAATTGGCGCCCATGGTCAGGCTGAGGTCGCGGGACTTGCCATCCCAGGCGTTCTTCGGATTGACCACGGTCGCCGGATAGAGGCGCGAGACCGTCTCATTGTGTTGATTGTGCTGGAACACACCGAAGCGGCCATCCAGCTGAATGCCCTCAAAGTTGCGCTTCATCACGAAGTTCACGACGCCGGCGATGGCGTCCGAACCGTAGGTCGCAGACGCGCCGCCGGTCAGCACTTCGATCCGGTCGATCAGCTGCGAGGGGATCTGGTTGATATCGGGCGAAGGATTAGGGTTGCCGGTGTTCGGGTCGCCGATGCCGAGACGACGACCGTCGACCAGCACCAGGGTGCGGGTCTGGCCGAGGCCGCGGAGGTCAACGGTCGCGACGCCGCCCGGACCCGACAACGGGTTGGACGACGAGGACAGACCGGCGCCCGCGCTTTGCGAGACCATCGGCAATTGGTTCAGGATGTCGGCGGTGACCGGGCGACCGCCCAGAACGACGTCCTGCGAACCAACGACCTGGATCGGGCTAACGCTCGACAGGTTCGGCTGCGGAATCCGCGAGCCAGTCACGACGATTTCGGAAACGTCAGCTTCCTGCGCCGCAACCTGCGTAGCGGATAGACCCAACAGGGCCGCCCCTACCAACAGGGAGGACACCCTTAGGCGCCCTCGGTTTGAAACGATGTTCAAGTTTTTGATCCTCCAACGGACTCGCCTGCATCGCGGCGGCGGGCCCGGCGCCCACTAGGTTCGGTCCCAGCGCCCAAGGAGAGCGCCGGTTACATTGGAGTTACGAGCGTAACCGCGGGAGGGTCAACGCGCTTTCAAGGCAAAGAGGGCGGAACGGCGCCAAACTGTCTCATTCTGGTCACAGATGACGCCCCCGTCACAGCATGATCCGCCGCGAATGCGCTCGTATGCGGATGATTTAACCGCGAACCGTTGGAATGAGGGCTGAACAGTTTCTTAATACTGTCAGGAATGCGGCGGCGCGGGGCCTCGGGCGAAGGGCTGGGCTGTAACAGCCGGGCCCTTGCCCTTCACGCACATGAAGCGCGTCGGATGCCAATCCACGAGATTGTCGACGAAGCCGGTGACCTTGGGGCTGACCAGGTTCTTGTTCACGTAGAAGAAGGTCGGGGCGACGGTGGAGTCGTTCAACATGGTCGCCTCGGCCTGCGCGAGATATTGCGCCCGCTTGGACGCGTCGGGTTCGGAATCGCTCTTGGCGACCAGGGCGTCGAAGGCGGCGCTCTTGTAGTCGCCGTAGTTCTGCGCGCCGGTCGACGACATCATCAGATAGAGAAAGCTGATCGGGTCGTTGAAGTCGGCGATCCAGGCCGCGTCGGCCACCTGGAAGTCGCGGCTGCGGTAGGCGGCGTAGGCGATCTGGCTCTCGTTCTGCTGCAGGGTGGCGTCGACGCCGACGGCCTTCCAGTCGGCCTGGATCGCCGGCATGACCAGCGATGGGTCGGCGGAGTTGCGATGCTTGATCTCAACCTTCAGCGGGTTCTTCGGCCCATAGCCGGCGGCCGCCAGAAGTCTGCGCGCCTCGGCCTGACGCTGTTCCAGCGTCCAGCTCGCCCAGCCGGGCTTGGCGGGCGGCACATAGCCGGCCACGCCCGGCGGGATGAAGGTGTAGGCTGGCGACTGGCCGCCGCGCAGCAGTTTGCCTGTAATGAAGTCGCGGTCGATGGCCATGTTGAGCGCCTGGCGCACGCGCTTGTCCTTGAACGCCGGGACATGGGTGTTGAAGGCCAGGTAGGAGACGCCGAGGTAGGTGTGGGTGCGCACGTAACCCGGCATTTCCTTTTTCAGGAAGGCGATGCGGTTGGACTGGATATCAGTGTTGAAGTCGAGTTCGCCGCGCTTCACGCGCCGCTCGGCGCTGACCGCATCGGTGGTGGGGTAGTAGTAGACCTGGTCGACACAGACCTTGTCGGCCTCGAAGAACCTGGGGTTCTTCACCGCCTTCACATAGTCGCCGAGCCGCCAGGCCGTGATCCGGTAGGGGCCGTTGGAGACGAAGTGCTCGGGCTTGCTCCAGGCGTCGCCCCACTTTTCAACCACATGTTTGGGCACCGGCATCATGGTCTGGTGGGTCGCCAGCTGCGGCAGGTAGGGCGCCGGGTGGGAGAGCGTGATCTCCACGATCTTGGGCGAGACCGCGCGCACGCCGAGCGTCTCAGGCGCGGCCTTGCCGTCCGCGATCGGCTGGGCGCCTTTGATCAGATAGAGGAGCGAGGCGTACTCTGACGCCGTCGACGGCATGAGGATGCGGCGGAAGGAAAAGACGAAGTCATCCGCGGTCACTGGCACGCCATCGGACCAGACAGCGTCGCGCAGGTAGAAGGTCCAGACCAGGCCGTCGGGACTGGTCGTCCAGCGCTCCGCCATGCCCGGGATGGCCGAGGCGTCGGCCGCCACCTGGGTCAGGCCGATCAGGTTGTCGAGGAGGATACGGTGCTCCCAGGTGCCCGTGGTCTTGTGCGGATCGAGCGAGATCGGCTCAGAGTTGTTGCCGATCTGCAGGCAGACCGCGCCGGCCGGACAGGGTGCGCGGGCGGCTGGCTTGGGCGTGCAGCCCTGCGCGAACACGGCGGCGCCCAGAATGGCGATGATGAGAAGATTGCGCCCGGCCCGGCCGGCGGCTTCAATGGGACGGCGTAACATGTGGGGCCGATCGATGATGAAGTGTGGAATGACGATGGCGGCCTTGGCGTTCCTCGCCGCCGCGGGGCCGGTCGGCGCCCAGGGCGCGGCCCCGGCCCGGACCGCGACGATGCAGAGTCTGATCGACTGCCGCAAGATCGCCGCGTCGGACGCCCGCCTGGCCTGCTACGACGCCGCCGCGGGCGCCTTCGAGGCGGCCGAGGCCAAGGGCGACATCGTCGTGGTTGATCGCGAACAGGCGACCGCCGTGCGCAAACAGGCCTTCGGCTTCACCTTGCCGTCGATCTCGATCTTCGACCGTGGCGAAAAGCCGGAGGACATCGACGAGGTCAATCTGCCGATCACCAGCGCCGTGCGCGACGGCCATGGCAAGTGGACCCTGGTGCTGGAAGGCGGCCAGGTCTGGCGCCAGATCGACAGCGGCGAATTGTCCCGCAATCCCCGGCCCGGTATGACCGCGAAAATAAAGAAGGGCGCGATCGGCAGCTACAAGCTGATGGTCGGCGGCGCCATGGCCATCAAGGTGCATCGCGACAACTGAGGCGCGCGCCCGCGCCATCGTCAGCGGTCCTTCGGGTCGATGGCGTCGCGCAGGCCGTCGCCGATGAAGTTGAAGCACATCAGGGTGACGATCATCACCAGCGACGGGAAGATCAGCAGCCAGGGCGCGAGCTCCATGTCCGAGGCGCCGTTCGAGATGAGCGTGCCCAGGGAGGCCATGGGCGGCTGAACGCCCAACCCCAGGAAGCTTAGGAAGCTCTCGGCCAGGATCACCGCGGGGATGGTCAAGGTGACGTAGACGACCACCGGCCCCAGCAGGTTCGGCACGATGTGGCGGGCGATGATCGCGCTCTGGCCGAGACCTGCAGCGCGGGCGGCCTCGACGAACTCCTTGTGCTTCAGCGTCAGCGTCTGGCCGCGGACGATGCGGCTCATGGTCAGCCATTCCACCGCCCCGATCGCCACGAAGATCAGGATGATGTTGGAGCCGAAGGTGACCATCAGGAGGATGACGAAAAAGATGAAGGGCAGCGAATAGAGCACATCGACGAAGCGCATCATCAGCTCGTCCACCCGGCCGCCGAGGTAGCCGGCGGTCGCGCCCCAGATCACGCCGATGATCAGCGACACCACCGTCGCCACCAGGCCGATGGCCAGCGAGACGCGCAAGCCCATCAGGAGGCGGGCCAACAGGTCACGGCCCAGGCTGTCGGTTCCGATGACATGGCCGTTCTGCAGCGGCCCCATCCAGACGTCGTTCTTGTTGATCTCGTCGTAGGTGTAGGCGGTGAGGTGCGGGCCGACGATCGCGGCGACCACCAGGACACCCAGGATAATCATGCTGGCGACGGCGGCCTTATTCCGGAACAGCCGGCGGCGCGCGTCATCCCAAAGGCTGCGGCCCTTGAGCGCCGCGATCTCCATGGTCTCGGCGCCCTTGCGGGAGCCCGGGGCGAGGATGGTGCTCATGCCCAGTTCCTCATGCCAGCCGCACCCGGGGGTCAAGGGCCGCATAGACCAGGTCGGCCACCAGGTTGAGGAGGATCACCAGGGCCGCATAGAGGATCACCATCCCCATGACGACGGTGTAGTCGCGCTGCAGGGCGCTGATGACGAAGAACTTGCCAAGGCCCGGCAGGTTGAAAATCTTCTCGACCACCAGCGAGCCGGTGAGAAGGCCGGCGCAGGCCGGGCCGAGGTAGCTGACCAGGGGCAGGATCGCGGCGCGCAGGGCATGCTTGCCGACGATGGAATGCGCCGGCAGGCCCTTGGCGCGGGCGGTGCGCACATAGTTGGACTGCAGCACCTCGATCATGCCGGCCCGCGTCAACCGCGAGATGATGGCGATCTGCGGCAGGGCCAACACCGTCACCGGCAGAATTAGATTGGCCAGCGCCCCATCGTTCCAGCCGGCGGACGGCGCCCAACCCAGCTTTGAAGCGAAGACCAACACCAGAAGCGGCGCGGTGACGAAGGTGGGGATGCAGACCCCCAGGATGGCGACGGCGGTGACGCCATAGTCCACCCCGCGATTCTGTCGGAGCGCCGCGAGAATCCCCAGCGTCACGCCCACGATCGAGGCGGTGATGATCGCCGACAGGCCGAGCGTCAGGCTGACCCCATAGTTCTCGTGCAGGATGTCGAGGACGGATTTGTCCTTGTACTTGAGCGAGGGGCCAAGATCGCCGTGGGCGACGCCGACCAGGTAGTCGACGTATTGCTGGGTCAGCGGCTTATCCATCCCGTACTTGGCCATGACGTTGGCCTCGATCTCGGGAGAGAGCTTGCGATCGCTGTCGAACGGGCTGCCGGGCGCTGCGCGCATCATGAAGAAGGCGACGGTGATCACCAGGAAGAGCGTCGGGATCGCGACCAGCAGGCGGCGGCCGATAAAACGTAACATGCGAACGTGTTCGCCTTCGGCTTGAGGCCTTTTCGGGGCGGGGCGTTGCGAAACTTCCACCGGCCCCTGATGATGTCAACGAAACCCCCGATCTCTCCAGGGACAAGCAGACCGCCATGAGCCAATTCCGTCGCGTCAACGACCAGATTTCCGTCAGCCCGCAGATCGCGCCTTCCGACCTGGCCGACGCCGCCGCCCAGGGCTTCAAACATGTGATCAACAATCGACCGGACGGCGAAGAGCCCGGCCAGCCGACCAGCGCAGAGATGGAGGCCGCCGCCCTGGCCGCAGGCCTGAGCTATGTCCACATCCCCGTTCGCGGCGGTCCGACCCGCGAGCAGGCCGAAGCCATGCACCAGCAGATGGCGGCCGCCGAAGGCCCGACCTTGGCCTTCTGTCGCTCGGGCACGCGCTCGATCGTCACCTACTCCCTGGGCGCCCAGGCCTTCGGCGGCGCCGACCGCCAGGAACTCGTCGAGGCCGGCGCCGACGCCGGCTACGATCTGGGGAGCGTGCTGCCCCGCTGATGGCGATCCCCTACGTTCGCGACCTCGAGTTTGAATATGGCCGCGTGGACGCCTTAAGCCCCCTGGTGCGCCGGGTGATCGCCGAGAACCCGGGGCCGTTCACCTTCAAGGGGACGGGGACCTATATCGTGGGGCGCGGGACCGTGGCGGTGATCGACCCGGGCCCAGAAATCGCCGCCCACCTTGAGGCGATCCTGGCGACGACCGCCGGCGAGACGATCAGCGACATCGCGATCACCCATCATCATGCCGACCATTCGCCGCTGGCGCGCGCGCTGAAGGCGCGAACCGGCGCGACCATCTGGGGCTGCGCCGCCGAACCGACCGCCGAGGACACGGAGCCGGTGCGGATGGAGGCTGGCCATGATCTCGAATTCGCGCCGGACAGATCGCTTTGCGACGGCGGCGTGATTGAAGGCCCAGGCTGGACGCTGGAGGCGATTCCGACGCCCGGGCACACGAGCAACCACCTGGTCTTCGCCCTAGCTGAGGAGAATGCGCTCTTCTGCGGCGACCACATCATGGGCTGGTCCACCACGGTCATCGCCCCGCCGGACGGCGACCTGACCGATTATCTGGCGAGCCTGGATCGCGTCCAGACGCGCGGCTTCGACATCCTATATCCGACACACGGCGCGCCGATCACCGCTGTCGAACCCTTCATCGACGCCTATCGGACGCACCGGCTGGAGCGCCTGGAGCAGATTATCCAGGGCCTGGCGTCGGGGCCGGCGACGCTGACGGACCTTGTTCCCCGGCTCTACGCCGACGTTTCGCCGAGCCTGTGGCCGGCGGCCTCGCGCTCAATGCTGGCGGGGCTGATCCATCTGCAGCGGCAGGGCCGGGCGGCGCAGGACGGAGACGCCTGGCGCCTCGCCTAGGCCGTCGGCAGGACGTAGCCCGCCATGCGCTGGCGAATGAGCTTCTTGTCGACCTTGCCGGTGGGACCGAGTGGGATGTCATCGACGAAAACCACGTCGTCGGGCGTCCACCACCTAGGGATCTTGCCCTCGAGAAAAGCCAGGATCTCGGCCCGATCGACGCTGGCTTCGGGCTTCAGCTTGGCGACAACGACGGGCCGTTCGTCCCACTTGGGGTGCGCGGCGCCGACGACCGCGGCGATCTCCACCGCGGGGTG
The DNA here is from genome assembly GCF_001375595.1 of Phenylobacterium immobile (ATCC 35973). NCBI lineage: Bacteria > Pseudomonadati > Pseudomonadota > Alphaproteobacteria > Caulobacterales > Caulobacteraceae > Phenylobacterium > Phenylobacterium immobile. Next base: position 2,870,314 of record NZ_CVJQ01000001.1, read on the forward strand.
GGCCATGGTGAGGTTCTCGATCTCAATGGAGGAGATCCATTCGCCGCCGGACTTGATCACGTCCTTGGCGCGGTCGGTGATCTCCATGAAGCCATATTCGTCGATGGTGGCGATGTCGCCGGTGTCGAAGAATCCCCGGTCGTCGAGGATGTCGCCGCCTTCGCCCCTGAAGTAGCCGCCGGCGACGAAGACGCCGCGGACCATCAGCCGGCCGACGGCCTGTCCGTCGTGCGGCAGATCTGCGCCAGTCTCGTCGGCGATCCGAAGTTCGATGCCGATCGGCGGGCGGCCCTGCTTTTCCAGATGAACACGCTGGGCCGCAGGAGAGAGAGCCGCGACCCGGCTTTCCGGCATGGAGACGACTCCCAGCGGCGAGGTCTCGGTCATGCCCCAGGCGTGGACCACCAGCACGTCCTGCTCGTCCTGAAAGGCGTGCATCAGGGCCGGCGGCAGGGCCGCGCCGCCGATCACCACGCGCTGCAGGGTCGTCAGGCGCTGACCGGTTTCGCGCAGATAGGTCAGCAGCATCTGGAAGACGGTGGGCACGGCGGCCGAGAGGGTGACCTTCTCGGTCTCCAACAGCTCGAAGATCGATGCGCCGTCGAGCTTGGCGCCGGGCATGACCAGCTTGGCACCGGCGGCGGGGCCGCTGAAGGCCAGACCCCAGGCGTTGGCGTGGAACATCGGCACCACCGGCAAGACCACGTCACGGCTGGAGACGCCCATGACGTCGGCGCTCATGGTGGCGAAGGTGTGCAGGAAGTTGGAGCGGTGAGAATAAAGCACGCCCTTCGGCTCGCCCGTCGTGCCGGAGGTGTAGCAGAGGCCAGCCGCAGTGTTCTCGTCGAAGCCGCCCCAGGCGAGATCGCCAGGCGCGGCGGCGGCGATCAGCGGCTCATAGTCCTCGTCGTTGAGCGCGATGATGCGCTGAACGCTGGGCATCTGGTCGCGCCGGCTGTGAAGGATCGGCAGGAAGATCGCGTCGCAGAAGATGATCCGGTCTTCGGCGTGGTTGATGATGTAGCAGATCTGGTCGGGCGACATCCGGGGGTTGAGCGTGTGGCAAACCGCGCCGATGCCCATCACTCCGTACCAGACCTCGAGATGGCGGCCGGTGTTGAGCGCCATGGCGCCCACCCGGTCGCCAGGCTGAACGCCAAGGTCGAGGAGGACCCGCGAGAGCCGCCGGGCGCGCTCGTGGATCTGGCCGTATGTGGACCTGAGGATCGGGCCTTCGATGGAGCGTGAGACGACCTCGGTTTCGCCGTGCCAGGTGCGGGCGTGCGCGATGATGCGGTCGAGCGTCAGCGGCCAGTCCTGCATCAAGCCAAGCATGCGATACTCCCAGCCGCTTATCCCGCGGCTTGGGCGTCACGCTAGTCTAGGCGTGGCGCGTGATCCAGACCCTGGCGGCGGCGTCAGGGTCGCCGGTGACATCCAAGCTGGGCCAATCCGGCTCTCCCGCCGCTTGGATCTGGGCGCGGACGACGGCGATGTCGGCGTCGGAGGCGTCGCCGACCCGGGCCGCGGCGCGGGCCAGCAGCACCTCCGCCGGCGCCTGCAGCCAGACACCGTCGAAGGCGACCCCCGCCTGGGCGGCCAGGGACTCGGCCATGCGCCGGCGAGCGGGATCTCGGAAGGTGGCGTCAAGCGCCACCGCGCGGCCGGCGCGGAGCAGCTTTAGCGCCTCTTCGGCGAGGACGGCGTGGACCGTGTCGTCCATGGCCGGAGCATAGGCTTCGCCCGGCAAGGGCGTATCGGCGACCGCGCCCCACAGGCGTTTGCGGATTTCGTCGGTGCGCAGAACCACTGCGCCGGGGGCGGGCCCCAGCGACGGAGCGATGAGGCGGGCGATGGTCGACTTGCCTGAGCCGGAAAGCCCGCCCACTGCGACCAGGCGAGCCGGGGCGGGTTTCAACAGATCGACGGCGGCCTGGGCGTAGGCGCGGGCGAGGTCGTCGTCATCGGCGTGCAGGGCGACATGAGCGCGGACGGCGGCGCGCACCGACAGCATCAGCGGCAGGGCGGCCAGGCCTTCGCATAGGCCCTGCGGCACGGTCCTGGCCGCCTCGTCGAGATAGGCCGAGAGCGCGCGGACGGCGGCGTCAGCACGGCCACGGAACGCCAGGTCCATCAGCAGGAAGGCCAGGTCGTACTGGACGTCGATGTCCGACAGCAGGTCGTTGAACTCGATGCAGTCGAAGGGCGTGGGCTCGCCGTTCTGGGCCAGAATATTGCCGAGATGCAGATCGCCGTGGCAGCGGCGCGAGAAGCCTTCGACCGTACGGCGCTCAAGCAGAGCGGCCTGGCGGGCGTATTCTGCGTCGGTGAGCGCAATCAGGCTCGCCGCCAGGTCGTGGCCGATGCGCGCGGCGCCCTCGCCGATCAACTGGGCGTTGGAGCCAATGGTGAACTTGAGCGAGGCCGCGCCGCCCTGCGCGCGCAGGGGCGCCTCGGCGTGGGCGCGGGCGACCATGCGGCCAAGGCGGTCCGCTAGAACCCCGTCGATCCGCTCAGGATCGGCGGCCAGGACATCGTCGTCGGCGAAGCGGCGCATCTCCAGGACGTGGTCGACGACCGCGCCCGAACCGTCCAGCTCCAGCCCGCCGTCCGCGGCGCGGGTGACCGCGTGGACGGCGCGGTAGAGGCCGGGGGCCACGGCGCTGTTGAACTCTAGCTCGCGCTCCAGCGCCGTCAGGCGCTTCAGCGGGGTGGAGAAGTCGACGTAGGAAAGCGCGAGCCGGCGTTTCGTCTTCCAGGCGGTGTCGCCCTCAAGGAAGACGCGGGCGATGGCGGTTTCGATGGCGCGCTCGGACCGGCCGCGAAACCAGGCGGCGACTTCAATTTCGTCGGAGGAGCCGACGTCGCTCAAGGATAGAGCCTGTGGTCGGTCCAGGCTTCACCTACTCGCTCGAACACCAGGCGTTCGTGCAGACGGAACGGCCGGTCGCGCCAGAACTCGATCGCTTCGGGGACAATACGGAACCCCGACCAGTGCGGCGGGCGCGGAATGGCGCCGAAGCCGAACTTCAGCGCCTGTTCGGCGATGCGCTTCTCGAGCGCCAGGCGCTCGGGCAGGACACGGGACTGGTCTGAGGCCCAGGCGCCCATCTGCGAGGAGCGCGCGCGCGTAGCGAAATAGGCGTCGGCCTCGGCGTCGCTGACGCGCTCGACGGGCCCCCGAACGCGGACCTGCCGACGCAGCGATTTCCAGTGAAAAAGCAGGGCCGCCTTGGGCGTTGACGCCAGTTGCCCGCCCTTGGCGCTTTCCAGGTTGGTGTAGAAGACGAAGCCCGCTGCGCTGGCGTCCTTCAGGAGAACCATCCGCACGTCCGGCAAGCCGGTCGGGTCGATGGTGGCCAGGGCCATGGCGTTGGGATCGTTGGGCTCAGACTTGACGGCTTCGGCCAGCCAGTCAGCGAACAGCGCCATGGGGTCCGTGGCCGCCAGCAACGCCGGCGGCGCGGCTTTGGCGATCTGGACAGCGTAGTCGTCTTCGCTGGGCGAGGCGGGGATGTGGGGCCGATCAGTCATGACCGGCATATAACGCGCGCGCTAGGAGCATGCTTGGGGGAAATTGTGGGCCTTTCGGCTTTGGGCTAGAAGCGCCGCCATGTCGCACAACACATTCGGCCACCTGTTCCGCGTCACCACCTGGGGCGAAAGCCACGGCCCGGCCCTGGGTTGCGTCGTCGACGGCTGCCCTCCCGGCATCAAGCTGACTGAGGAGATGGTCCAGCACTGGCTGGATCAGCGGCGGCCTGGGCAGTCGAAATTCGTCACACAGAGGCAAGAGCCCGATGCGGTGCGGATCCTGTCGGGCGTGCTCAGCGACGAGCGCACCAACGGTCAGGTCACCACCGGCACGCCGATCTCGATGATGATCGAGAATGTCGATCAGCGCAGCCGCGACTATTCTGAGATCGCCCAGGTGTTCCGGCCGGGGCACGGCGACTACAGCTACTTCGCCAAGTACGGCGTGCGCGACTATCGTGGCGGGGGCCGGCAATCCGCCCGCGAAACCGCCGCCCGCGTCGCCGCCGGGGCGGTCGCCCGGCTGATCATCCCGGGCGTCACGATCCGCGGCGCGGTGGTGCAGATCGGCCCGCATGCGGTGGATGCGGATCGCATCGATTTCTCGACCGTGCGCGACAACCCCTTCTGGTGCCCGGATCCGGAGATGGTTCCGGTCTGGGAGGACCATCTGGAAGCCGTCCGCAAGCAGGGCTCCTCCGTCGGCGCGATCGTCGCCGTCGAGGCGACCGGCGTACCCGCCGGCTGGGGCGCGCCGATCTACGGCAAGATCGACGCCGAACTGGCCGCGGCCTTCATGTCGATCAACGCCTCCAAGGGCGTGGAGATCGGCGCCGGTTTCGCCGCCGCGAGCCTGACCGGGGAAGAGAACGCCGACCAGATGCGGATGGGCAACGACGGTCCGATCTTCCTGTCGAACAACGCTGGCGGCGTGCTGGCGGGCATCTCCACCGGCCAGGCGATCACCGCGCGCGTCGCCTTCAAGCCGACGTCCTCGATCCTGACCCCGCGCGGCAGCCTGAACGAAGCCGGCGAAGAGGTGGAGGTCCGCACCAAGGGCCGGCACGATCCCTGCGTCGCCCTGCGCGCCGTGCCGATCGTCGAGGCGATGATGGCCTGCGTCCTGGCCGACGCCTTCCTGCGCCACCGCGGCCAGCTGGGTCGCGACGCGTTCAAGCCGGGCGAAGCCTAGATGTTGAGCCCGCCAGGCATCGCGACGGTCATGACTTGCGCTCTGGTCCTCGCGGCCCCGCACCCGGCCGCCGCTCAGCAGCCCTCAAAGCCGGGCGAAGGGGTGATGTGCCTGCTGGCCCTTACCGCAGCGGCCAGCCGCGTCGCCCAGGTATGCCATCCAGGCGAGGCGCTCGACCTCGCCAAGGAACTTCACGCCGGCGCCGACCGGCTGGGGCGCTACGTGGTTGAGAATGGGTGGTCTGTCGCTGAGCTCGACCAATTCCTACGTCAACAGGGGCGGGTCGATGCGCCGCCCGAGATGATTTGCCAAACAGCGGCTGAGACGGTCTACCAGTCCTTTCGCGGCGATCCGGACGCGCTGGCCGCGAGCGTCGCCGCAGCGACCGCTCAAGCCGGCCGGCCGACCTGGGGCGACTGCCTGTAGGCGTTTCGTTGCAATGACGCCCCGATGGGCGCTTTGCAGAACATTTGGCCGCGAGCGACAAAGGCCCATCGAACCGGCGCCTTGGCCGTGCGAAGGGACCGCCATGTCTGAGTCCTCCGCACCCGGCCTGAGCCGCGCCGCTGTCGCGCTTGTCCTGATCTCGCTTGCGGTCGGCGGCTTCGCCATCGGCGTCGGCGAGTTCGCCAGCATGAGCGTATTGCCGGACTTCGCGCATGCGTTCGGGATCGACGAGCCGCATGCCGCGCACGCGATCAGCGCCTACGCTCTGGGCGTGGTGGTGGGCGCGCCGCTGCTGGCGGTGTTGGGATCGCGGACGCCGCGGTGGCTGTTGCTCGCGGCCCTGATGGGGATGTTCGCCGTCGGCAACATGCTGAGCGCCGCCTCGCCGACTTTCGCGTGGATGGTCATCTTCCGGTTTCTCGCCGGCCTGCCGCACGGGGCTTATTTCGGAGTGGCGGCGCTGGTCGCGGCCTCAGTGGTTTCGCCAGCGGTGCGCACCCGGGCTGTCGCCAGCATCCTGGCCGGCCTGACGGTCGCCACGGTGATCGGCGTGCCTGTGGCCACGGTCATCGGCCATGAATTTGGCTGGCGCTGGACCTTCGTCTGTGTGGCGGTGCTGGCCCTGCTCACGGCCACCCTGGTCCTGTTGTTCGCGCCTCGCGAGGCCGCCGCGGCGGGCGCCAGTCCATTGCGCGAGCTGGGGGCGCTGAAGAACGCCCAGGTCTGGCTGACTCTGGGGATCGGGGCGATCGGCTTTGGCGGCATGTTCGCGGTCTACGCCTACCTGGCCTCGACCCTGACTTTCGTGACGGGCGTCGGCATCACCGTCATGCCTTACGTCTTTGCGGCCTTCGGCGTAGGCATGTTCGCCGGCAACATGATCGGCGCCTGGGCCGCCGACCACTTCGGCATGAAGGCCGGTGCGGTGCTACTGATCTGGAGCGCTGCGATGCTGGCGCTCTACCCCGCAGCCGCCCATTCGCTGCCGACCATCATCCTGATCGTCGCCTTGATCGGCGGCGGCGGCGGCCTGGCGTCCGTCCTGCAGACCCGGCTGATGGATGTGGCGGGCGAGGCGCAGACGCTCGCGGCGGCGCTAAACCACTCGGCCTTCAATGTGGCCAATGCGCTGGGCCCGTTCCTGGGCGGACTGACCATCGCCGCGGGCTTCGGCTGGACATCTACGGCCTGGGTCGGCGTCGGCCTGGCGCTGGTGGGCCTGGCGATCTGGGCCGTGGCCATGCGGGTCCCGACCGCGACACCCACACACTAGGCTTGGCGCGTCCTCTCTGAATGGGCTATGCTTGCGTCGTCTTAGGTCTTCTTGAGAGCCCCATGCGCCCATCGCGCCTGATCTCGGCTATGATGATTACCACCCGCCATAACGGATGGGGGCGAACCCGCGCGGCCTGAAGGCTTCGTTGATCGCTAAGGACTTGCACCCCGCTCCGACCAGGACGCGGGGTTTTTCATGGGCCCTCCCCCGGTCGGATCCGACCCGAAGGAGACCCCATGCCCGCCCATCCCGTATACGACACGACCCTGAATTTCCTGGGCGGCCTCGCCGCCCCGCCCAGCCGATTGGAGGCGCGGGTCGCCAGCCGTGAAGGCATGCCGCTGCTCTGCCTGGTGGAGGCCGCCCTGTCGCACGGGCTGGCGACGTCGGCCGACCGTGAACTCGTCTGGTTGAGCGACGCGCCGCCCGCCGGTCGCAACCTCCTGTCCCTGCGCGCCTTCGGCGCCGACCGCACCCTGCTTGCCGAGACGACGCATGAGTTCCCGAGCCTGGAGACGGCCGAATGAGCGGCCGGTCGCCGGCGCGGGTTTTGTGTCAAACCCTGTCACGGCCCTGTCCCGGCGCCCGCGCAGTCCCTACATAGGCGCGCAGGGAGACCTTGAATGAACCGCGTAACGAACAAGATCACGTCGGCGATCGGCATCAGCCTGGTGGTGGCGCTTCTGGCTGCCGGCCCCGCTGACGCCCGGCGCGCCGGCAGCTTCGGCAGCCGTGGCGCACGGACCTATCAAGCGCCGCCTCCCACGCGCACCGCGCCTGACCAGACCGCGCCTGTCCAGCGCAGCATGACGGCCCCGCCGTCGAAGGCCGCCCAGCCGGGCCAACCGACGCCGGCCGCCGGCGCGCAGGCCCAGGCCCCGCGCCGCGGCGGCTTCCTGGGCGGCATGGGCGGCGGGATTCTCGGCGGCCTGGTGGCTGGCGGCCTGATCGGCATGCTGATGGGCCATGGCTTCGGCGGCATGGCCGGCATGAGCAACATGCTGATGCAGCTGGCGATCATCGGCCTGGGCGCCTGGCTGCTGATGACCCTCTACCGTCGCTTCCGTTCGAAGCCGGCGCTGGCCAACGCTGGCGCGGGCCCGTCCTACGGCCAACGCGAGGCGAATTACGCCCAGCGCGAGACCAGCAGCCCAGATCGCGGTTCGGTCCCCTTCGGCGGCAGCTTCCAACGCCAGGAACAGACCTCGACGACCTATGCGCCCTATGAATCCGAGGCCGAGGCCACCCACGAGATCGGCCTGACCCAGGCCGACCGCGACGCCTTTGAACGGCTGCTCGGCGAAGTGCAGGACGCCTTCGCCCGCGAGGACTACGCCGCCCTGCGTGAGCGTACGACGCCCGAAATCATGTCCTACCTCTCCGAAGAGCTAAGCCAGAACGCGACGCAGGGTCGCCGCAACGCCGTGGCTGACACGCGCCTGTTGCAGGCCGACATCGCCGAAGCCTGGGGCGAGGCCGGCGCCGACTACGCCACGGCGGCCATGCGCTATGAGAGCATTGACGTCATGCGCGACCGCCAGACCGGCGCGGTGCTATCGGGGGATCCAGAACGGCCCACGGAAACCGTCGAGCTCTGGACCTTCGTGCGCGGGCGCGGCGCGTCGGACTGGAAGCTCTCGGCGATCCAGGAGGCCTGATCCGTCCTGACTTCGCGCTCGTCGCACCGACCAGGCGGCGAGCCGGAGGCGGGCTTGAGGTCTGCTCGGACAAGAACCACCGCGGCCGCGGCCTCCTGCTGCCGGAGTCCGTCAGCAACCTCGACGAGATCGGCACGGGCGCCATGATCTCCTCGATCCGCTGAACCGGCCTAGACCAGCTCGGCGACGCAGTCGCGGACGACGGCCTTCAGCCACTGGAGGCCCGCGTCGCCCTCCTTCAAGCGGTGCACCTGCATCATCATGCGCATCTTCGGCAGTTCGAAGGGCATGGGCCGGGTGTCCAGCGGCAGCGTCTGCATGGCGAGTTCGGCGTAGCGGCGCTGCATGACGGCGATCCGTTGGGTGCCGATCAACAGACGCGGCACCAGGGTCAGTGAGGGGCAGATCATCTCAACCCGCCGCTTTTCCGGCAGCTGGCTGATGTAGCGCTCCGATGAGGTGCTGGGGCCGCCGGCGGTGCGACCGATGCGGACGCCCACGTGGCCCAATTCGAAGAATATCTCGCGCGTGACCGGCGCCTTGAACCGATCATTCTCACGCCACCCCAGGATGACGTGGTCCTCGCTGTAAAGCTCCTCGGCCGGGTGATCGGCGACGATATAGGGGCTGGCGGCGACGAGAATATCGGCGTCGCCGCGGTCGATCACCTGACTGTCGGCGCTGGCGGCGCGCACGAGCTCAAGCAAGACATTGGGTGCGCGCGTGGCCGAGATGGTCGATATCTTCGAGGACAGGATTTCCGCCACATAGTCAGAGGCTGCGATCCTGAAATGCCGCTTCGAGGAGGCCTCTTCGAAGGCGAGGCCAAACTCCAGGGTTGAGTCGACGCTCTGCATGAGCTCGTGGATTGGCTCGGCAAGCCGTGTCGCCAACTCAGTCAACATCATGCTGCGTCCAGCCGGCACCAGCAGATCGTCGTCGAAATGCGTCCTGAGCTTGGCCAGGATCGTGCTCATGCCCGACTGGCTGATAAACAGTCTGCGAGCGGCGGCCGAGACGTTGCGCTCGGCCAGCAGGGCGTCGAGCGCAATCAGCAGATTGAGGTCCAGGCCGCGAAATCGCATCGGCGCTCCCTACAAGCTTGGGCTTGCGCCCGCCTTGCGACCCAGGCATCTCTGAGCATCGGCGCAGCGCCCGGCGTTGGTATCACAGAACGCGATACCAACGCATCTCAACAAACGCCTCACAGCCGCCACCTTACCCGCGATAGCTGTTGCGCCGACGCTGCGAGCCTTAGGGCCCGCGGCATCGCGACATCACATGCCAAGGGAGCGATACACATGGCGTTGACTGAACAATCCACGGGCAAGGACATCCAGACGAAGCGCTGGAAGCTGCACTACAACGAAGCCGGCGAAGGTTATCCGGTGATCA